>JBPCVX010000052.1:0-5180 GCA_051010095.1 Hyphomicrobiales bacterium | reverse complement strand
ACAATATTGGTGCCGAGGGGCAGTTCTATTTCGGCGCAATGGCGGCGACTTATTTCGGTACCGGAATGGTCACCCTGCCGCCTGTGTTGATGGTGCCGTTTTTGATGGTCATGGGTGCACTTGCTGGCGGCGCATTGCTCATCGTGCCGGTCTTGCTCAAGACCCGTCTTAAGGTTGATGAAGTCGTCACGACATTATTGTTGAATTTCATCGTGTTACTTCTGGTTGGTTATCTTATTGAAGGGCCATGGAAAGATCCGATGGCGCTTGGCTGGCCGCAATCGGCATCGATTATCGATGAAGGCGTTATGCCCACTATGATGGCAAAGGGCCGCTTACATTTGGGCCTCATTTTTGCACTCGCAGCGGCTCTTATCGTCTGGGTCATGATGAAGTACACTGTGCTTGGATATGAGATAAAAGCTGTCGGGTTTAACGCCAAAGCAGCAGAATTTTCAGGCATTAAGGTCAACCGTATCGTCATCTACACAGCCCTCATTTCTGGCGGTTTAGCGGGGCTTGCCGGGGTGAGCGAAGTGACCGGACTGAAGGGTTATCTCACCCGCGATCTCTCGCCTGGATTTGGCTATACGGGCATTGCGGTGGCCATGCTGGCGCAACTGCACCCCATAGGTGTAATCCCTGCAGCATTGTTCTTGTCGGCCGTTTATGTGGGCGCGGACGCGATGAGCAGGGCGGTTAACATTCCGACTTACATCGCCGATGTTTTGGTTGGTGTCTCCGTCTTGGCTATCCTGGTGAGCGTGATGTTCGCCCGCTACAAGATCAGGTGGCGCTGATGGGAGATATTCTCGACATTGTCATGACCGTTGGCTTTTGGGCCGCAACTGTCCGCATCGTCAGTCCGTTGATTTTTGGCACGTTGGGCGAGCTTATTTGCGAGCGTGCGGGCGTTCTCAATCTAGGTATTGAAGGTATCATGACTGTTGGCGCTATGGCCGGCTGGATGTGGGTCTATCAGGGCGGTGACTTGTGGACGGGCGTTATGTTTGCGGCCTTTGTCGGGGCAATGTTCGGATTTGTTCATGCCAGTTTTACGGTTTATCTGGGTGTTTCTCAGCACGTCACCGGCATTGGTATAACCATGGTGGCTTCATCACTCAGCTACTTTGTCTATCGCATGTTGCTGCCATCTGCGACCACGCCGCCCAAAATCGAACCCTTTCAAAGCTTTCCTGTACCGTTTCTCTCAGACATCCCATTCATTGGCGAGGCTCTGTTCAATCAATCACCCCTGACCTACCTCGCATTACTCTGCGTGCCGGCGGTTTGGTATGTGCTCTATCGCACGCCCATAGGGCTTGCAGTGCGCATGGCAGGTGAAAACCCTATGGCTGTGGAAGCGCAAGGCATTGACGTGTTGGCGGTGCGCACTGGTGCAGTAGTAGTGGGTTCCGCGTTGATGGCAATTGGCGGCGCATTCATCACCATGTCGTGGTTCGATGCGTTCTACTTTGGCATGATCAACGGGCGTGGATGGATATGCGTTGCGCTGGTGATTTTCGCTTCTTGGCGACCCGGCAAGGCACTGTTTGGAGCATTTCTTTTCGCTGGACTGGAAGCCATGCAGGTGCGTGCGCAACAAAAGGCAGGGGCGGTTATTCCCTACCAGGTCTTCCTTATGCTGCCTTATATTCTCTCGATCCTTGCGATGATCGTTATGGCGCGGCGCGCGCGTTATCCTCATGCCTTGCTGGTTCCGTTCAGGCGCGGTGAAAGGCATTAACTTAAGGGCTCAACCATGCTCGATTTATTGGTGAAGAATTGCACGTTGAAAGATGGCCGTTCCGGGCTTGATATTGCGGTCAAAGACGGGCGCATAGAAGAGGTGGCTGCAGGCATTGAAGCCGAGGCGCAGGAGATAATCGAAGCCGACGGTAATCTCGTCACTACGCCGTTTATCGATCCCCACTTTCATCTAGATGCTGCTCTAAGTCTTGGACTGCCGCGATTGAACAAGAGCGGCACGTTGCTGGAGGGCATTGCGCTCTGGGGTGAGTTAAAGCCCATGCTCACCGTTGAAGCCGTTAAGGAACGCGCCCACAAACTGCTTACATGGTCGATCGCAAAGGGCATTCTCGCGATCCGCAGTCATGTCGATATTTCTGACCCAAGTCTCATCACCGTAGAAGCCTTGCTTGAGGTAAAAAAGGAAATAGCACCTTGGCTTGATCTGCAATTGGTGGCATTTCCGCAAGATGGGTATTTGCGTTCACCTGGAGCGGTTGAAAACCTTTCTCGCGCGCTTGATATGGGTGTTGATGTGGTGGGCGGCATTCCGCACTTTGAACGCACCATGGAAGATGGACGACGCTCGGTCGTCGCACTCTGCGAGCTTGCTGCTGAGCGCGGGTTGCTGGTGGATATGCATTGCGATGAAACTGATGATCCAATGTCCAGGCATATCGAAACATTGGCATGCGAAACGTCGCGACTGGGTCTGCAGGGTAGGGTGGCTGGATCGCACCTTACCTCCATGCACTCTATGGACAATTATTATGTTTCAAAACTGCTGCCGCTGATGGCGGAAGCGGAAGTTACCGCAATACCGAACCCGCTAATCAACATCCTCATTCAGGGGCGCCACGACACGTATCCAAAGCGCCGTGGAATGACGCGTATCAAGGAGATGCGCGAGTTTGGGATTAATTTTGCGCTGGGCCATGATTGTGTGATGGACCCATGGTACTCGTTAGGTTCGCACGACATGTTGGAAGTCGCGCACATGGCGGTTCATGTCGGGCATATGAGCAGTATTGATGAGATGCGTGCCGTGTTCGACGCGGTCACCGAGAATTCCGCCAAAGTTATGCATCTGGAAGGCTATGGCCTGGAGAAGGGCTGCAATGCAGATCTTGTGGTGTTGCAGGCGTCAGACCCTGTTGAAGCCATTCGCTTGAAGGCGCAACGGCTCTATGTTGTGCGCCGAGGGAAAGTCATTTCCCGCACAAGTCCGGTTACCGCGACAGTCAGTCTGGGAGATGCAGAGCACCATGTGGATTTCAGGCACGAACTGCCGGGCTAAGTGCGGTAGTCAGGCGCTTCATCGTCCAAAATGGCTTTAAGTTCGCCGAAATGCCCATCGGCAAATGGCGAATATGTCTCAACTTCGTGGGCAACAGAGCGGGCGATTTCATCGCTCATGATGCGTAAAGGTTCGCCGGTCCATTTTGCCTTGATGTAGGTTTCTGCCGCACGCTCAAAGTAATACAGCCGGTTGAATGTCTCTGCTACAGTTGCGCCGATGACCAATACGCCATGGTTGCCCATGATCATTACCTGCACTTTGGGGTCGGCAAAGAGTTGCGCGCAGCGTTCTCCTTCTTCCTCAAACGCCAGTCCTGCATAATCATTGTCGATGACATAGCGTTCAAAGAACATTGCAGAGTTTTGATCAATCGGTGGCAGCGTGCTGTCTTGCAGGCTTGCGAGAACCGTTGCGTGTACCGAGTGCACATGCATTGCGCAGCGCGCATGTGGGCAACGGCGGTGCAATGAACCGTGCAGACCCCACGCTGTTGCGTCAGGGGCATCTGGTCTGTCTAATGTTTCAGGATCATTCGCATCAAGCAAAAGTAAGTCACTTGCCTTGATGCGGCGGAAATGCGCGAGGTTAGGATTGATTAAAAACTGCGATCCATCATCGTTGACAGCAAGACTGAAGTGATTAGCCACGGACTCGTGCAGATCGAGCCGCTCTGCCCAGCGGAACGCGCACGCAAGGTCAATGCGTTCCTCGAAATGCTCAGGTGTGTTTGCGCGAATTGGTGTTGCAGCTGCTGTCGACATGGCAGATCCTCCAGATATTTCTTGAACTAGGCCATAGCGAGCGCCTCTGGTCAAATGGAAATGGTGTTCACCGCGCGCGCAAACGATCGTGACAGGCGTATTTCTTGAAACGGGACGCCAAGAGTGCCAAAAGTGGCTTAGCAATAATTCAGCGGAGATTTAAAGCATGCCTGGACCGCTCGAAGGTGTGAAAATCATCGATTTGACCAGTATGGTGTCTGGACCCTTGGCGACCATGACGTTGGGTGATCAGGGCGCGGATGTGATCAAAGTTGAGGCTCCAGCGGGTGACCACGCGCGGCACGTTTCCGCTGGCAGAAATGGTTTTGCTGCAGCTTTTGTGAACAATAATCGCAACAAGCGCTCCATAGTAATGGATCTTAAAAAACCAGAAGCTCTGGATGCACTATTGAAGCTTTGCGAAGACGCAGATGTTTTTGTTCAAAATTTCCGACCAGGTGTCGCAGACCGCATTGGCGTAGGTGAAGCGGCAATTCGCGCCGTCAATCCATCGATCATCTATATGTCAATCGCTGGGTTTGGCTTCCAAGGGCCATATGCGCATAAGCCCGTCTTTGATCCGCTCATCCAGGCGCTCTCAGGGCTCACCACTGTGCAGGCAGGTTCAGATGAAGAGCGTCCGCGCCTTGTGCGGACGATCCTGCCCGACAAACTGACCGGTATTCAGGCTTCACAGGCAATCACAGCAGCGCTTTTTTCCCGCGAACGCACGGGCGAGGGCCAACATATAAAGTTGTCGATGCTGGATACGATCGTTTCGTTTCTGTGGAGCTCGGATATGGGTGGGCATACCTTTGTGGGAAACGAAATGGATGTGGAGCGGGCCCAGTCTTTCATTGATCTCGTTTATGAGACCGACGATGGATTTGTGAGCATTGCTATTCAGCAAGACAAGGATTGGCACGGATTTTGTGCTGCGGTTGACCGCCCGGACTTGGCGGAAGATGTGCGTTTCGCAACACCCAAGCTACGTGAGCGCAATAAGGATGAACGGATGGCTTTGACACAAGAGCTTGTGCAAGCGTTTTCGAACGATGACATTATCACCCGACTTGAGGGCCAGGATGTTCCATGTGCACCTGTGCTCAAGCGCAAGGATATGCGTGTACATCCGCAGGTCGTTGCCAACGAAGTGATTGTTGAGACTGAGCATCCGCATGCAGGACCATTGCGGCAAGCCCGTCATCCAGCGCAGTTTTCGCAAACGCCGGCACAGATACATCGAGGCGCACCCGCACGCGGTGAACACAGCCACGAGATTTTAGAGGAAGCTGGGTTTTCGGAAGAACAAGTAGCCTTGTTGGAGAAAACAGGAGCAGTGAAGCATGATTGAGTTCTTTTACGCCCCG
>JBPCVX010000051.1:0-13946 GCA_051010095.1 Hyphomicrobiales bacterium | reverse complement strand
TGGCTTACAAAAGGTGGTGTTGGTTTGTTTTTAAAGGGACAACATGTGGACAAGGAATTGACCGCAGCTACTAAATATTGGAATATGGAGGTTGAAAAGCTGCCCGCCGACCTATTGTCGGATGGAGTAGTGCTAAAAATCACGAACACCCAGGCAAAGTCTGAAACATGAGCATGCATCAAGCCCTTGCGGAACCGCGTATTTTGGTTGTGGCCAATCAAAAAGGCGGTGTGGGCAAAACCACCACCGCAATTAATCTTGGAACCGCGCTTGCCGCTGTTGGTGAACGCGTCTTGATTATCGACACCGACCCGCAAGGAAATGCCAGTACTGGTCTTGGAATTCCGCACGAAGATGGCACACCTTCAACATTTCATGTGCTGATGGGTGAGTTGGGGCTTGGCGAAGTTATCCAAGAATCTGCCATACCCGGTCTGCATTGTGCACCTGCAACTATGGACTTGCTGGGCGCAGAACTCGAGCTTGCAACGCTTGAGAGGCGTGCATTCCGCATGAAAGACGCAATTGCGCAATATTACAGAAGCACACCAACGCCAGATCGGGCTTATTCATATATTTTGCTCGACTGCCCACCATCGTTGAATCTGCTCACCATGAATGCCATGGCTGCGGCCGATGCGGTGCTGGTACCACTTCAATGCGAGTTTTATGCGCTTGAGGGTCTAAGCCAGCTCATGAAGACTGTTGATCAGGTGCGCGGCACTTTGAACCCGTCTCTTTCCATCCAAGGTGTCGTTCTGACAATGTTTGATACGCGCAACAGTTTATCACGGCAGGTTGCCCAAGATGTTCGCTCCGTACTGGGTAATCAGGTGTATGAAACCGTTATTCCGCGCAATGTTCGTGTTTCCGAAGCGCCGTCGCACGGTAAACCTGTTTTATTGTATGACAATGAATGCGCCGGCAGCCAGGCTTATATTCGACTCGCATCCGAAATGATCAAAAGAGAAAGAAGATTGCGTGCAGCATAGCGAAATAAGTTTCGTGACCCCTCCGAAACGAGTGCGTGTAATGCCGATCAACAAAGGTAAACTAAGATGACTCAACAAAAACGGCTTGGACGCGGCCTGGCAGCACTTATTGGAGATGACTTCAATGAAGAGACTATGGTGCAGGATGCACGCGCGTTGCGCCATGTTCCGATTGAGTTTCTCAAACGCAATCCAAACAATCCGCGCAAGATGTTCAACGAGGACGATCTAAAAGATTTGGCGGCGTCAATCCGTGAAAAGGGATTACTTCAGCCTATTATCGTGCGCCAGATTGAAGATGGCGGAGGCGGTTACGAAGAGGGATATGAAATCGTTGCGGGCGAGCGGCGTTGGCGCGCTGCGCAACAAGCAGGCGTTCATGAAGTGCCTGTTATCATCCGTAATGTTGATGATGGTGAAGCCTTTGAGATCGCCTTGATTGAAAACATTCAACGCGCTGACCTTGATCCGGTTGAAGAGGCAATGGGGTATCGTCAACTCATCGACCGCTTCGACTACACGCAAGAGCAGATGGCTGACACTCTGGGAAAGAGCCGCAGCCACATTGCAAACTCCATGCGCTTATTGAAGTTGCCTGAAGCGATCCTGGCAAAATTGCGGACCGGCGACCTAACGGCGGGCCACGCACGTACCTTGATCAATGCAGATAACCCCCAAGAGCTTGCCAAGCAGATCTTGAAACTCGGACTCAATGTGCGCGAAGCAGAAGAGCTCACACGAAAAGGGCCGACGAAGCCAAAAAAGCAAAAGCCAATTGAAAAAGACCCAAACGTTCTCGCTTTGGAAAGAGAGTTATCTTCTGTGCTTGGTCTAAAGGTTGATATTTCATCAGCAGGTGAGGCAGGCCAGCTGCGCATTTCCTACACCAACCTTGAGCAATTGGATGATATTTGCAAACGCCTAAGCGGTAATAGTTAGTTCGTATAAAGATTAATTTCCACGTATTCGGATACCATAAGCACGCCGCGACAAACTTAAAAATGCACGTCCGGCAATCGCTTCAGACAAAGCAGCATGTTGGCGTGTTTGCTTCTCTGCATCTGCCAATGTCAAGCCTGCAGCTTCCAATGATTTTGAATCCCAAATGGAAAGCTGACGCGCAACAGCATCTTTTCGCTTCCAAAACACAGGGGGCCTTGCGCCATCAATAATCTGCTTCGCCGACCGTCCTGACTCAATTTGAAGCGAAAATTTATGAAGCCTGTTGGCGTGTGTGGAGAGGGAAGAAATGAGTGGTGCCGCCAGAGTTCCTGACTGAAGCAATCGGTTTAATTGAACATCCATTTGCGTAAGTTCTCCACCAAACACCGCGTCAACCAAATCGTCCACCGCCAACGATGATGTGTCACCGCAAATTTGTTCGATATCATCTATTTCAACGCGATCTTTTCCCCTGCAGTAAAGAACCAGTTTTTCAAGTTCAGCGCGAGACAACGCCCGGTCACCACCCAAATAAGCTGCAAGAACCATTCGTGCTTCTTGGCCGATTGTAAGATTTTCTGCACCAAGCACTTCTTCTATCAATCCATGAACGTCGCGCGCACCGTCTTCGTAGCAGGCTAAACAGGCTGCATTCTTTGCTTTTTCAAAAAGCGATCGTAAACCAGTTCCTTTCCGCAAATCTCCAGCCTCGGCAACAATTAATCCGTCACCACGAGGATCTGTGAGATAGGATTTTGCTGCACCAAAAAACCCATTTGCTGCATCGCGCACCCACACTGAACGCACACCACCCATAAGAGAAATCGCTTGTGCCTCATCGGCGAGCCGCGCAGGATCTTTGCCTAAAACATCATCATCAAGATGAACGATATTAAACGGATCGTCTTCACCTGACACGGCTTCAACAAGAGATTTCGCGGCCTCGCGCACACGACCGCGATCGGGGCCGAATATTAGTATCGCGGCAATTTTTGGATCGCGTGATCGAACAAATTGGTTAAACTGCGCGGGCTTGAATATGGCCATTAGTCTTTTGCAGCTACAGTCTCACTTGGCTGCACAGGGCGACCTTTAAACTTTGAAAAATATGCAGCCAAACGTATACGAATATCTTGAGCAACCTCAGTTGCAGCGCGCTGCTCGGCATTTGTTTCTGCCTGCAGATTTCCAAACTGTGAGGTTATCCGATCATAAGAAACTTCAGAAAACGTTGTGCTTCTGTACAGTTTCTCACCTGACGCACTGTCGATGAGCAGATAGCCCACATTGAGATTGTAAATACGACGTTTAACCTGCGAATCGGTTGCGATATAGGCGTTAGAGGTGCGGCCGCGCGGAAAGATTTTCAAGATATATTGACCATTCCCCTGTGTGCCAGGTGGCGACATCGTAGAAATGAGTTCATTGCGGATCAATTGCGCAAGGCGGTCCTCTGGAGCAGGAATTTTTACATCAGCCAGGTGGTCTTGCACCGACGCGGAATATCCAACACTGTCAGTGCCATACAGAGGACGCACGTCTGAACAGCCCGCAAGCATCGCTATTGCTGCGCCAGCCGCCAAAATCCGATAGAAATGAGCCTTCATCCGATACCTGCCTAACCCCAGCACTTATCCTATTACCACATTGACGATACGATCTGGAACCACAATTACTTTACGGATCGATTTTTCTCCAACCGCCCTTGTAACACTATCCAGGGCAACCGCCTTTGCTTCAACGTCTTCTTTTGCGGCACCCTTCTTAATTTGTATCTCATCGCGGCGTTTTCCGTTTACCTGGACAGCTATGGTAATTTCATCCTCGACCAGCAGAGATTGATCAACTTCGGGCCAGTTTGTATTCGCCAGAATTTCATCATGTCCCAACAACGACCAGCACTGCTCGCCCAGATGCGGCATCATTGGACCTACACAAATCACAAAGGTTTCAATGGCTTCACGCAATGCCCAAGCCACATCATCTGAAACGTCTTGGTTGGTTTTGTTCAACTGTGCCGCCAAAACGTTAGAGAATTCATAAAGTTGGGCGACGGCTGTATTAAAACGCAGGCTTTCAACGCCAAGGCTCACCGCATGAAGAGTGCGATGGGTTGCCTTGCGCAAAGCCAATGCGTCATCACCAAAATTGTCAGGCATTGCCGCATCGCGCGCGGCACAAGCCTCAACTGTTTCATTTACCAAGCGCCAGGCACGCTGCGTGAACCTATGTGCGCCTTCGATGCTGGCCTCGGTCCAGATAATGTCACGTTCAGGTGGTGAATCAGACAACATAAAGAAGCGCGCGGTATCAGCGCCATAGAGATCGATTATGTCGTCTGGGTCGATGGTGTTGCGTTTCGATTTCGACATTTTCTCGATCGAACCGATTCTTACTTCCTCGCCTGTATCAAGGCGCGTTGCAATGCGCGTGTCGCCAGACGCGGAAAGATCTACCTCTGCTGGCGTTAAATAGGCATCACCATCGCGATAAGTTTCATGGTTCACCATGCCTTGAGTGAACAAACCCTCGAAAGGTTCATCTCCAGTGGCGTGGCCACATTTGCGCATGGCGCGCGAGAAAAAGCGCGAATAAAGCAGATGCAAGATCGCGTGCTCAATGCCGCCAATATACTGATCAACCGACATCCAGTAGTCAGCCGCTGCTAAATCCACTGGCTTGTCATCTTCATGCGGCGAACAAAAGCGCAGGAAATACCAAGACGAATCAACGAATGTATCCATGGTGTCGGTTTCGCGCCGCGCCTTGGCACCACATTTGTGACAGTCCACCGCGAGCCATTCCTCATGGTGATCAAGCGGATTGCCAGGTGTGTCGAAAGAGATATCGCTCGGCAGTTTCACCGGCAGATCTTCTTTTGGTACGGGAACAATGCCGCAGTTGGGGCAATGGATTACAGGGATTGGGCAGCCCCAGAAGCGTTGACGTGATGCCCCCCAGTCGCGCAGGCGGAAATTTTCGGCGCGCTCGCCCTGTTTCCGCCCACCGATTTGCAAGTCTTCCATGCGTTTTGCGATTTCTTCCTTGGCGTCATCAACGCTCATACCGTCCAAAAAGCGTGAATTTCCAAGTTTTCCAGGTCCTAGATAAGCCTCGTCCTGAATGTAGAAGGTTTCAGCGGTGAACTCTTCAGGGATCACCACTGGCACAACGCTGAGCTCATATTTACGAGCGAAATCCAGGTCGCGCTGATCATGTGCCGGACAGCCAAAAATCGCGCCGGTGCCGTATTCCATCAACACGAAGTTCGCCACATACAAGGGCACGCTCCAGCTGTCATCAAAGGGATGCTTCACTGTAATGCCAGTATCGAAGCCTCTTTTCTCAGCCCGTTCAATGGCTTCTTCGCTGGTGCCCATGCGTTGGCATTCGGCGATGAATGCAGCCAGTTCTGGATTATCTTCGGCAAGTGCCTTTGCCAACGGATGGTCTGCCGCCATAGCACAAAAGCTGGCACCAAAAATCGTGTCATGGCGGGTGGTGTAGAGATCGATTGTCTTGGTATCGATGCCATCGGGCACATTCTCCAGGCTCCACACCATATGCAGACCTTCTGAACGGCCAATCCATTTGCGCTGCATGGTGCGCACTTTTTCAGGCCAGCGCTCCAGACCATCGAGCGCATCCAGCAAATCTTGCGCATAATCGGTGATTTTAAAGAACCACTGGCTCAGCTCGCGCTGTTCCACCGGTGCACCTGAGCGCCATCCACGGCCATCAATCACCTGCTCATTGGCGAGAACGGTTTGATCAACCGGGTCCCAATTGACCTTCGACATGCGCCGTTCCACCAGACCGTTGTCGATGAAATCGATGAACAATCTTTGTTGATGGCGATAATATTCAGGATCGCAGGTGGCGAACTCGCGACTCCAATCCAGAGAAAAACCCATCGATTTGAGCTGGGTTTTCATGGCGTCAATATTGGCGTGGGTCCACTTGGCGGGGTCTACCTTATTCTGCATGGCGGCGTTTTCTGCCGGCAGGCCAAAGGCATCCCATCCCATGGGGTGTAAAACATTAAAACCCTTGGCGCGTTTGTAGCGCGCGATCACATCACCCATTGTGTAATTGCGCACATGGCCCATGTGGATACGGCCAGATGGGTAGGGAAACATTTCAAGCACATAATATTTCGGCAAAGAGGTATCTGCACTTGCCTCAAAGCAAGCGTTTTCATCCCAAACCTTCTGCCAATGAGGTTCGGCATCGCGCGGATTATAGCGCTCAATTGTCATATCTGTTTCCCGTCGCATATGAATAGACTATTGTGGAAGCAGCATTTACACCCACTTGCACCGCCCCACAAGGCTCAATGCCCACGCTGGTTGCGCAATTTTACGGACAAGAACATGAGCCGCCATCCTGCAAACTCCGACGACGACATTCAAAATTCTTTAGCCGACACCTCCCACCAAGCACTTGACGATGTGCGGGCACGTATTGCGCTATCTGCCCAAAAAGTTGAACGCGACGAAAACGATGTAACGTTGATCGCCGTATCAAAAACCTTTGATGGTGACCATATCCGCCCAATTCTTAAAGCAGGCCAAAAGGTGTTTGGTGAGAACCGCGTGCAAGAGGCACAATCCAAATGGCCAGCCCTGCGGGAAGATTATCCAGATATTTTGCTGCATCTCATTGGACCGCTGCAAACCAACAAGGTGAAAGATGCGGTCGCCCTTTTTGATGTGATTGAAACCGTTGACCGGCCCAAACTTGCCCGCGCGCTGGCAAAGGAAATGGAAAAGCAGCAACGGTTTCCAAAACTCTTTGTTCAGGTGAACACCGGAGAGGAACCGCAAAAGGCGGGCGTTATGCCAAGCGAGACCGATGCCTTTGTTGCTCAATGCCGCGATGAGTTCAATCTCGATATCTTTGGTCTCATGTGCATCCCGCCGTTTGATGAGGAACCTTCGCTGCATTTTGCACTGCTCAAGAAAATCGCTGAGCGTAACGGGATTACGCAGCTCTCTATGGGCATGAGCAGCGATTTCGACGTGGCGGTTGAATTCGGCGCCACTTATGTGCGGGTTGGTTCAGCCATTTTTGGTGCACGATCTTACCCGGTTGCCTGACAGCTAAGCGCAATTGTCATCACTGTTTGTGGTGCGCACAGCGGAAGAACCAAGCGCATGTGTTCAAGAGAAATTGCCACACACCCTTCTGTTGGGCGGTAATCCCCATGGGCAAGGTGGAAGAAAATAGCGCTGCCCATTCCGGGCATAGGCGGGGCATCATTATAACCGAGCGGTATTACGAGATCGTAGAGATGATCATCGCGCCACATTTTCTCATGCGACGGCGCATAGGGTAATTTGACCGGCAAATTATAATCTTCACTTGTCGGATCGTCACACCAGCCATCGTCTGGGGCAATAGCGTTGCTTTTGAGGCCTGAAGAAGGACAAGTGGTTTTATCGGCGCGGTAAAATACCTCTCTTAAGGGCCATGTGCCCAGGGGCGTTTTTCCATCACCTTCGCGCTTCTTATGGGTCACACCGCGGCCCAATGCGCAGGGTACTAAAATGCGACCGGCCTGTAATTGCCCGGTGGCAGACGAGATATTTTCCACCATGACTTGAATATTCGCTAGAGTTTCGGTCATAAAAGAACCAAGTTATGTGTGAACACGTATACACACGAAAGAGTGAACCAGGCCACGAATTGCGTGTCTTGTTCCGTGTACGATACGGTATTATTTGGCTAAAGACAGATATCCGTCAATTCGGGGGTACATATGAGCACTGCTAAAAAAATCATGATCTGTGATGATGATGATCCCTTGCGCGAGTCTTTGATGGAGCAATTTGCTCTGCATGAAGAGTTTATCGTGCTTGATGCGAGCAATGCATCCGATGCGTTAAAGATGGTGAAAGACGATCATGTCGATCTCATTTTGCTGGATATTAATCTGCCCGATATGGATGGACGTGAAGTCTGCAAGCTCATGCGGCGCAACGGCACCAAATGCCCGATTATCATGTTGACGGCTGAAGACAGCGATTCTGATACCATTCTTGGTTTAGATGCAGGCGCGAATGACTATGTCACCAAGCCGTTTCGTTTTGGTGTGCTTCTGGCGCGCGTGCGCGCACATTTGCGTCAGCACGAACAATCAGAAGATGCGGTATTTACCATTGGGCCATATACATTCCGCCCAAGCGCCAAGCTTTTATTAAAAGAAGATCAGTCCAAAATCAGATTGACGGAAAAAGAAACATCTATCTTGAAATATCTCTACCGTGCAGGCGAAACAGTGGTTGGACGCGATATTTTGCTGCACGAAGTGTGGGGGTATAATGCAGGTGTGACCACCCATACGCTGGAAACGCACATCTACAGGTTGCGCCAGAAGATTGAGGCCGATCCGTCAAATGCAGAGATTCTGGTGACCGAAACCGGTGGCTATAAGCTGGTTCCCTAGCCGTATTGCAAGAATTCATAGGCTTTGATTTTCTGCATATGCCCTTTATAAGGACTTTCGATATGTCTTTGTGAACTCACGAACATCACTGTATGATTCGTGAGATTTCAGTTTGGGCTGTATCCGCTGGGTGACTTGGATTTGGGGACACCCGCTCAATGGGTAGCGGGAAAGTAAACGGGGCAAAGCCTATATGCCATTGCGACGCCAAATACCGCTAACGGGGGCAAGCGGATGAGGGTCAAATCCGACGTTGAGCTGCTGCGCCAGATTCCGCTCTTTGGCGATGTGGAAGACGCGCATTTGCAAGTGCTTTCCTTTTCCACAAAGCGCAAGAAGATTGCCTCAGGCCGCTATGTTTTCAAAGAAGGCGGCAAGGGAGCGGCCGCATATCTCATTATTGAAGGTAGGGTTGAAATCCTCACTGGTGAGAAAGGCAGCCGCAAAAAAATCACCGAAGCAGACGAAGGAGACTTTCTTGGCGAAACTGCCATGGTCGCCGGCGTTCCTTATTCGGTATCGGCAAAAGCGGAAACCAAGACCACGGTATTAGAGATAAGCCGAAAAATTTTCTTCGATGTTGCCCAGGAGTTTCCAGGGTTCGCCGGTCATGTCATGAAAGCGATGAATGAGCGCTTGGAAGAAAATTTAGACGATCTCAAGAAAGTGCAGGATTTGCTTGAAACAGCCGGGTCGTGGGAAACCATGACTGACAGGTCCTGATAAACGAGACCTTCACATTGATGCACAAGCGCGTGAGGCCGATGGCGCTCATGTGAATTAGCTCTATTGTGTGCTCTGCATGATCCGTGGAGCTACAATGAACACGCTAAAAACCATATTCTCACTTTTTGCAGCTTTAGGGCTTTTCTTAACCGCGATTACCTATGCGTCTGCCCAGGATGCGGACAAATCAGAAGTTACCAAAATGAGCGAAGAGCTTTTCTCGCCCGTAAAGGAAAGCCGCCACCAAGCGCTTGAATGGCTCGTTGAACGTGACAAACCAGATGTCGTTGCTGCCATGATATTGGCTGCGCGTTATCTGAGAGCTGATCCAGCTTTACTCGATGCTTTGTCGAAAATCACCGATGTTCAGATATCTGATTGGGAAGATGCCATGTTGTGGCAGGAAGCTCATCCAGAAGTGGTGCCCCACGACAGTTATCGCAAGATGAAGCTCTATGTTTTCAACCGCATTGATCCGCAGTTCATGCGGTTTCTTGGCGGCGAGCGTTCCGATCGCAAAAATATGAAAATCCGCTTGGAAGAAATCACCTGGGGCGGCGTGCCGGTTGATGGCATTCCATCGCTCGACAACCCAAAATTGATCGCTGCAGGTGAGGCGAATTACCTGCGTGATGATGATCTGGTGTTTGGTGTTGAAATAAATGGCGATGCGCGCGCCTATCCCTTACGCATTATGGGTTGGCACGAAATGTTCAACGATGTGATTGGCGATGTGCCTGTCGCGCTTGCCTATTGTACTCTGTGTGGCGCAGGGATTTTGTTTGAGACCAAAGTTGAGGGCCGCGACAAGCCATTTGTATTTGGCTCGTCAGGGTTTCTCTACAGATCAAACAAGCTGATGTTTGACCGTGAAACCGATAGCTTGTGGAATCAATTCACAGGCAAGCCAGTTGCCGGTCCGCTCGTGAAATCGGGCATCGAACTTAAAATTCGCCCTGTGGTGATTACTTCGTGGAAGAAATGGCTTGCACAGAATCCAAAAACCAAGGTTTTGTCGCTGGAAACCGGCCATAACCGCGATTATGGCTCTGGTGTTGTTTATAAAGACTATTTCGCCAGCCCTGACTTAATGTTTCCAGTCAATGTGCGTGATGAAAGCCGCGTAAAACGCAAGGATTATGTGTTTGGTATTCGCGCATTTAATGCAGCTAAGGCCTGGCCGTTAAACTCCTTTGCCGAAAAACGCGTTGTTAATGACAAGATTGGTGATCGCAATCTGGTTTTAGTGGGTGATGCGTCTACCCGTACAGTCAGAGCTTATGAGCGCGGTGATCGTGAATTCAAAGAAACTAAAGATCTAAGCAAGCTCAACGGCCCAGGCGGCACGTGGCAAGTGGAGGAAGAAATCCTTGTCGGGCCCGCAGGTGAGAAGCTCCCCCGGGTTGCCGGCCATATCAGCTATTGGTTTGCCTGGGATGGCTATCTTGGTGTTAAGGCAGAGCTTTATAAATCCCCCTAAAGATCAAGCTCTGCGATCACTGGTGCATGATCTGATGGTTTCGGATCCCACCCGCGCACATCGCGGCGCACTTCCACAGACGTATATGCCTTCTCGATATCTGGGGTCAGCCAAATATGATCAAGCCTGCGCCCCTTGTTTGCCTTCGACCAGTCGCGCGCACGATAGCTCCACCAGGTATAAAGCTTATCCTCATCGCCCAATCCATTACGGGTGATATCTACCCAGTTTGCTGATTTGCGCACATCTTCCAGATGATCCACCTCAACCGGCGTGTGTGACACCACTTTGAGAAGCTGTTTGTGCGACCAAACGTCATTTTCATGGGGTGCAATGTTCAAATCACCCACCAGGATTGAACGCGCATCCGCCCCGCCATTGCCAAACCACCCCTCCATCTCACGCAAGAACTTCAGCTTGTGATCAAATTTCTCATTTACCTTTGGATCGGGCTCATCACCGCCAGCTGGCACATAAAAATTGTGCACGTTCACGGGCCCACCTGCGCGGTCAATGGTGGAGAGCACATGGCGGGCGTCGTCCTTGCCACAAAATTGCTTGCTGGTCTGGTCCTTAAATGGGTGGCGGGAAATGGTGGCCACACCGTGATATGCCTTCTGGCCGCACACATGGATATGTTCATAGCCCGCCGCTTTAACGGCCTTATAGGGAAACTGGTCGTCCTGGCATTTAATTTCCTGCAAACACAGAATATCTGGTGCTGCTTCCTGGAGAAAACGTTCAACCAAACCAATGCGCAAACGCACGGAATTGATGTTCCATGTGGCAATTTTGAAAGTCATCGATGAATCTCATGTCTGATTAGTGTTTATTTCGTACGTAAAACCCATATAAGAACGGTTATGAGCGAAAATGCGAACATACCATTCCGCAAGATGAATGGGCTTGGCAATGATTTTGTTATTCTTGATGGTCGAAAACGCCCGATCAAGATTGACGAGAGCCTTGCACGGTCTATTGCAGACCGCAACAGCGGTATCGGCTGTGATCAACTGATTGTTTTTGACAATTCGGTTATCGCCGACGTGCGTATGCGCATCTGGAACCATGATGGTGGCGAAGTGGAATCCTGCGGTAACGCCACGCGCTGTGTTGGCGATATTCTGTTGGACGATGATCCATCCGCTTCGCTTTCGGTTGAGACAAACGGTGGCTTGCTGAACTGCACCCGTGCGCCGGAAGGCCTGATTAGTGTTGATATGGGCGCACCGAAATTTCATTGGTCGCAAATTCCGCTGGCAGAAGAGTTTCATGATACCCGCGCAGTTGAGCTGCAAATCGGCCCGATTGATGACCCCATTCTGCACACGCCCAGCGTGGTGAATGTGGGCAATCCTCATTGTGTTTTCTGGGTTGAAGATGAAACCAAATATGACCTCACAAAGGTTGGGCCTCTGCTGGAGAACCATCCGCTGTTTCCCCAGCGCGCAAATATCTCACTTGCCCGTGTCGTGAACCGTGAACATATCGTTTTGAACGTTTGGGAACGCGGCGTAGGTATCACGCGTGCTTGCGGCACGGCGGCTTGCGCCACTATGGCAGCCGCTGCTCGCAAAAACCTCACTGAACGCACGGCAACAATCACTCTTCCCGGTGGTGATTTGCAGATGGCGTGGCGCGAAGAAGATGACCACATCATCATGACCGGCCCCGTGGCGTATGAGTTTGAGGGCACACTGCCAGAAGGGCTTAGGGTGTGATGGTTAAGCCCGATGTCATAACCTTTGGCTGCAGGCTCAACACATATGAGTCTGAGATAATGCGCACCCATGCCGAGACCGCAGGCCTTGAAGATACGGTGATTGTCAACACGTGTGCGGTGACAGCCGAAGCTGCCCGCCAGGCGCGCCAATCGATCCGCCGTCTGCGCCGTGATCGCCCTGAAGCACAGATTATCGTGACAGGATGTGCCGCGCAGACCGAACCTGAAACCTTTGCCGCCATGCCGGAAGTTGATCTTATTCTGGGTAATGAAGAAAAGCTCAACGCGCAAAGCTATCAGCCGCGCGCCTTCGGCATCGAGAGCGAAGAGAAGGTGCAGGTTGGCGATATTATGAGCGTGCGTGAAACGGCTCCCCATCTGGTTGAGGGGTTTACCGAGCGCACCCGCGCCTTCGTGCAAATACAAAATGGCTGCGATCACCGCTGCACATTTTGTATAATCCCCTATGGCCGGGGTAATTCGCGTTCCGTGCCTGCAGGTGCTGTTGTCGATCAGGTGCGTACACTGGTGGAGAATGGCTATCGCGAAATTGTTCTTACCGGCGTTGACATTACATCCTACGGGCCAGACTTGCCGGGCGGGTTAAGTCTGGGCGGGCTTGTCCTGAAGATCCTCAAAAGTGTTCCCGAGCTTGAACGCTTGCGCCTGTCGTCAATTGATTCCATCGAGGCAGATGCCGATCTCATGCGCGCGATCGCTGAAGAAGAACGCCTCATGCCCCATCTTCATCTGTCACTGCAGGCTGGCGATAACATGATCCTTAAGCGCATGAAGCGCCGCCACTTGCGCGAAGACGCGATTGCATTTTGCAAAGAGGCGCGCAGTTTGCGCCCTGACATTGTGTTTGGCGCTGATATCATCGCAGGTTTTCCAACCGAAACCGATGAGATGTTTGAGAACTCACTTCGTTTGGTCGAAGAGTGTGATCTCACCTGGTTGCATGTGTTTCCTTTCTCGCCACGCCCTGGAACACCAGCTGCGAAAATGCCCCAGGTTAATGGTCAGATCATAAAAGAGCGCGCCAAACTGTTGCGCGAGGCTGGCGCAGCACGGCAGGCACATTGGTTGTCTGGACGCATTGGCGCCACGGATCATGTTCTTATGGAAACACAAACAGAAGGCCGCAGCCCGCATTTTGCGAAAGTTCATGTGAATGGTGAAGTTACACCTGGACACATCGTGCCGGTTGATATTACCGCGCAAACTGGTTCAAGCCTTGAAGGACGCCTTGCGGCATGAGTGAAGAGAAAAAGGGCGGTTTCTTCCGCCGCATGTTCAAGCGCGTCTCTGATGAGGGCGAAGATGTTTCGCCCGAACCGGTTGCCACGCCCGCCGAAGTGGTCGGAGAAGAGACACCGGCTGACGAGCCCGTCAAACGGGGCTTGTTTGCACGAATAAAAGATAAGTTTGCTGGTGCTGAAGAAACCCCGTCGACTGAAACGGTTGCCGAAGCTCTGCCTGCTCCTGATGTAGAAAAATCTGGAGATGTAGAAAAGCCGCTTGTGGCTGATGAGGTAACAGAACACCCTCGTCCTGAGCCTGAGCCTGAGCCTGAGCCTGAGCCTGAGCCTGAGCCTGAGCCTGAGCCTGAGCCTGAGCCTGAGCCTGAGCCTG
>JBPCVX010000050.1:0-3927 GCA_051010095.1 Hyphomicrobiales bacterium | reverse complement strand
GAAGGTCTTGCTTCGCCGATCTTCAATTATCCATATGCCCGCACCCGCGAGGCCCTTGAAGCCATGCGCGCGCAAGATGAATGGGATCCCTGCCATGGCTTGAAGATGCGTTATATCAACCCGCAAGATGGCGGCTTTGCCATGCCGACCATTGCCACCTTCATGCAGCTTTTACCTAAAGGGTTTTCAACCCAGGCATACCGTTCATCGGATGCGACCGTTTTCGCAGTGGTCGAGGGGTCAGGCCAGACCACTGTGGATGGTGAGACATTCAGCTGGTCTGAGAAAGACGTCTTCGTTGTGCCAAGCTGGAAATGGGTCACCCATGAACCGCGCGAAGATGCCGTTATTTTCAGTTTTTCAGACCGCGCCGCACAACAGAAACTTGGTCTTTGGAGGGAAGATCGCGGCAATGCCTAAACCAGCCACGCCCCCAAATGGTGTGCACCTTGAAATGCCCGGTCACTTGCTGCGACGGTGCCATCAAATCGCAGTTGCAATCTTCATGGAAGAGTGCCGCGAACATGATCTCACACCGCTGCAATTTGTGACCCTTTCAGCACTTGCCCATCATGGTGAGATCGATCACGCAACCCTTGGCGGTGTTGCGGCCCTCGACCGCACCACAGTTGCGGTGGTTGTGAAAAACCTAGCTGAACGCAGGTTTGTTGATGTCAGACAATCTGATGAAGACCGGCGGTCAAAGCTAATAAAGCTCACCCATGAAGGCCGAAGTGCGTTTGAGAGGGCATTGCCGAAAGTTGAGGCCGCCCAACACAAAATTCTGGCACCACTCTCTGCAAACGATCAGAACGTATTGCTATCGCTGCTCAACAAAATGGCACTTGGGAATAATGATCTCAGCCGCGCGCCTGTGCGCACCTTAGAACGGACCTGAGACAAGCCGGAAAATGTCCATGGTCTGTCGGCGGCCTTTCACCGCATGGACCCCTTCTGCACGCACTTCAAAAACATCTGATAATTGTTCGCGAACCGCCCGGCTGATCAACACGATGGTGTTCGCGTCAGGATCAACTTCTTTACCAAGCGCTTCAAGCCGTTGGGTGGAGTTCACCACATCGCCGACAACGGTGTAATTGATACGGCTCGGCGATCCTATGTCACCAACAACAAGAGAACCTGCATGAATGCCCACACGCAGCCCAAGCTTTGGCCGGTCACCGCCGCGCGTTTCATTGGCTTCTTCAACTCTTGCACACATGGCAAGCGCTGCCCTGCAAGCGCGGTCTGCCGCATATTCGCTTTCATCAGGCGCGCCCCAAAAGGCCATCACGGAATCGCCGATATATTTGTCAATCGTGCCACCCTCTGCTTCAACACACTCGCTTAGCATTGTCAGATGCTCGTTCAAGAAAGTCGCAACTTCGTTGGCAGATTTGCCCTCACAAAGTGATGTGAAATTGCGCATATCGGTAAACATCACAACAAGCTCACGTTCCTCCGACCCTGCCCCTGCGTCACCATTGGCGATGAGTTTCCGAACAACACCGCGCGGCACATAGCGGCTGAACGTTCTCAAACCACCCAGCATCTTGTTGAAGGATTGAGACATATCATCCAATTCAGTTATGCGGCTTTGTGCCATTGGATGGATATGCTCAAAATCAAGGCTACCGACGGCCTTTGCAACACCTGAAGCATCTGCAATTGGCCTGGCCAGTCGGCGCGACAACCAAAACGCCCCCAACATCGCGAGTGTCAACACAATCACCCCAAAAACGCCGGCCAAATGAAACGGTTCAAAGGTTTCAACAACCGTGTCGATTTTTGCATAGACGCCCACCGCCAACGGCTTATCTGAATAGCCCTCAAATTCCCGTGTCAGTATGAAATACTCACTGTTGGGCGTTTCAACCTGCATAATATTTAAATCTTCATAGTCAGTCTCAAATACAGGCTTGTAACGTTCAGCCTTCGGCAGGCCGGCGATCACCTGATCCCCAATTTCACCGATGCCCATGAGCGGTTTTTCATTGCTGGCTTGAACCAAAAATTCACCCAAACGTGGATGCGCTAACACGCTGTTGCCACCGTAAAGAATAAATGGCGTGTACTCATCAGCGCTGTTGGTGTCTTTGGTAAAAGCTGTCAGCTCGGCTACTGACACGGCAGCCGCAATCATTCCAACGGTCGAACCATTTAAAACAATTGGCGCGCGCACATTGATGACTGTACGGCCTGCGTCATCCAAAAAAATTGGCTCACCCCAAAAAAGACCGCCACGCGTCTTAGCTTCAAGAAAGGCGTCAGTGGTGCCTGGGTTATCTTTCAGATCTAATTGCTCAACAACATAGTTTTGATTGCGGTAGTTGCGAGTGAGCAGCGTTGCCAGGTTAGAGTCATCCATGACAAACACCGACCCGATTTGCGGTGCCGCCGCCGCTGCACCGGTAATCAACAACTCAAGTTTCTTTCGATCGCTTAATTGAATTCGCCCGCTCTCAAGCTCATTACGAATAAAAATAACAAGATGCGCAGCCGGATCGAGATGGGTACGCACACCATCTTCCAATGTTTCCAGAGTGGAGTTTGCAAGCTGATTTGAAAGATTGCTCAGCACATATTGGCTGGAGAACCATTGAACCGCCAATACGCTGCCGGCCGCCAGGAAAACAAGCGCAGCAATGCACCCCGTTAGAACGGAGCCAAGATTATATCTGTGGCCATGGCGTGAGCGACTCATACACCTAACTTATATGTTTTTGAGAGAGCTGACTAAAGATTTGGCGGGTTCTTTTTCCATTTATAGCCGCGCCGCGCAGCCTTATATCCAATGTCATAAAGCTTGTTCATATATACAGTATCAAAATCTTCGGTTTTCTTATCTTTGAAATCATTTGGAATGAACGCCAGATTAAAACTGATGTTATCACGCTGCGACAATCGATAAAGTTGCGCAATATCGCCGTCCGACTGCGCTTTAATGAGCGTCTCAATTGCGCGGTTGGCGATATCGACGGTGCGTGGGCGAACTTTTTGGTATTCAGGCGCCACCTGGCCGTTGAGCAGCACAAACATGGTGCGGCGCTCATTCAGCTTATAGCGTTTATCGATCAAGTCTGCTTCAACTTGCGCTGGATAAAGAAAGATTTGCGAAATCGTCCCCCCATCAACATGCACTTCTTGATATTTTTTTTCCATCAGCAACCACCTCGATTGTAACTGGAGGGAAAATGCCCGGAATTGCGGCCGATGCCAGCAACACCCGTCGGAACAATTCCACTTTGTCTGGATTTTTGCTGTTGGCGATTTTGCCCATGTTCCAGATAACTGGGCGTTCAGCTTCCAAATTCACAGACCCAATGAACAACCTGCGGCCGTTATTGTGCTCTTTGCCAACACGCGCGATAAATTCCGGCGTTGCGTACTTTGATATGAGGTCATACAGCGGTTTGCTGTCGGCAATTGCGGTCCCTCCCAGCAAGCCCCCGAGCAAATTTTCGCGCAACACATCTTTGGTGGACGTTTCAGTGAAAACTTCTTTTAGTTCATCGTCGAACTCTGGTCCCAAAAAGGCAAAAGGTGCAGTCAACGCGCCTGTGCTCACACCGGTTACAAAATCAAACTTTGGCCGCGTGCCTGAAGCTGTCCATCCGTTTAACAACCCAGCACCAAACGCACCGTCGGCGCCGCCGCCCGACACGGAAAGCATCGCCAGTGTGCCATACCCTCCATACTTTTTCTTGTATGCCAGCGATTGACGGATTTGCTGATCAACCATCTTATCTAGATTGGGCGGGCGTTCATCCCCCCAGAACCGAATGCCCTCTTCATATCCGGGCAATCTGGCGGTATCGACCAAGTTTTCAGGCACCGACACCCAAGCCTCAGAGCTTGCGCACCCCGCCAAAAGAGCGCCCATCAACAGCATAGACAGTGTTTTGAATTTCCGCCCCATCTAACTCA
>JBPCVX010000049.1:0-15986 GCA_051010095.1 Hyphomicrobiales bacterium | reverse complement strand
ACCAGAAGCTGAAGACGCCATCCGTAACGCAAATATTCGAGACGATTGGTCCATTCGCCTAAAAGCACAGCATTTTGCCACACTAAGCCCAATTGATGATGTCCGCGCTTCGGCAGCGTACAGAAATGACGCTACTCTTGAACTCGTGCGGCGGGCGCTGACTGCTGCCATGCATGAGGTGACGTAATGGCCGTTTCACTTACTATAAACGGCGAAACCCATAATCTTGATGTGCAGCCTGCGGCGCGTTTATCCGATGTGCTGCGGAGGACTGCTGGATTTTTTGGCACAAAATCAGGTTGTGATGCCGGTGATTGCGGAGCTTGCACCGTCCTTGTTGATGATGCGCCTGTTTGTGGGTGCCTTACGCCTGTGGCGCAGGTTGAAGGTCATGCGATTGTGACTGTCGAAGGGTTGGCGAAGAATGGAAGCCTTTCGCGCCTCCAAGAGAGTCTTCTTCATTATGGCGCAGCTCAGTGCGGAATTTGCACACCAGGTATGCTCGTTGCAGCTTCTGCCTTATTGAAGCAAAGCCCTCACCCTACCCAAAATCAGGTTGAAGATGCGCTTGGGGGTGTATTGTGCCGTTGCACGGGATATCGCAAGATTGTCGAGGCGGTCATGCATGCTTCCGGATTTAACGGCGAACAATTGTCAACTGGCAATTACGATAATGTTGGAGCTCCGATCACGCGACTTGATGGCAAAGAGAAAGTTACCGGCCTTGATGTGTTTGGCGCAGACGGAGTGCCTGAAGAGGCTTTATTGGTGCGGTTGGTGCGCAGCCCATATCACCATGCTGATTTTCAAATTGGCAATATTAAGCGGTTTGTCGCTAAGCATGAAGGTGTACATCGCGTTTTCACCTATCAAGATTTATTCGGTGAGAATTCACATGGTGTCATTCCGGCGTTCAATGATCAGCCCGTGTTTGCGGAAAAGACCACCCACTTTCGCGGTGAAGTTGTGGCTGCAATTGTTGGCGAGCCTGCGGTCATAAAGGCGCTCGATCTTGCTGAGTTCCCTGTGAGCTGGGAACCGCAGGAACATGCGCTTGTGCCGAGTGCGGCGATGGAGACAAATGCTCCTATTGTACAGCAAAGCAAGAACAGCAATGTGCTCGTCGAAGGCCTTGTACAAACAGGCGATGTCGAAAGCGGTTTTGCTGAGGCGATTCATGTCGCGGAGTCTTATTTTTCAACCCCTTTCATTGAGCATGCATATATAGAACCTGAAGCTGGATGGGCACGACGTGTTGATGACCGGCTTGAGGTTTATGGATGCACTCAAGCTCCGCAAATGGATAGAGAAACTGTTGCCGCCATTATGGGTTTGAAAGATGCGGATGTGCGGGTGGTGCCCACAGCATGCGGCGGAGGGTTTGGCTCTAAACTCGATATCAGTTTTCAACCCTATATAGCTCTCGCGGCATGGGTGCTGAATAAGCCGGTTGCTATCGCCTATACGCGCAGCGAAAGCATGCAGTCTACCACCAAGAGGCACCCTTCCGAAATCACTATAAAAGCTGGATGTGATAAATTTGGACGCATTACCGGTCTTGATTTTGCAGGCGTGTTCAATACTGGTGCTTATGCAAGTTGGGGGCCAACGGTTGCCAACCGGGTGCCCGTGCACGCCTCTGGTCCTTATTTCACGCCCAACTATCGTGCTCACTCCACTGCAGTACTCACCCACTGTGCACCTTCTGGAGCATTTCGCGGTTTTGGTGTGCCACAATCAGCCATTGCACAAGAAGCAATATATGATGAGTTATCGGAAAAAGCCGGTGCGGATAGGCTTGAATTCCGGCTTCGCAATGCTCTGCGTAATGGTCAACCAACAGTAACCGGTCAAGTATTCAGTCAGGGAGTGGGTATTCATGAGTGTCTCACCGCGTTGAAACCAGCTTGGGAACGCGCATTAGCGGATGCATCCCAACATAACAAAACTGCTGAGGAAGGGCCAATCCGACGTGGTGTAGGAATAGCTTCGTGCTGGTATGGTTGTGGGAATACATCTTTGCCAAATCCTTCCACAATTCGCATTGGCATCACACCGCAGGGCAAAATTGTTTTGCACCAAGGAGCCATGGATATTGGCCAAGGTTCGAACACTGTGATCGCGCAAATCGCGGCCGACGCCATTGGTGTGTCAGTGCATTCTCTTCATCTTGTCGGTGGTGATACTGATGTCACGCCAGATGCCGGGAAGACTTCTGCATCGCGTCAGACCTATGTAACGGGTTCTGCAGCAAAGCTTGCCGGTGAAGCCCTGCGTGCGCAAATATTACGCCTCGCAAACGTATCGCCAAGTGCTCGAATTGTTCCCAGTACAGATCGAATTGAATTGGTCGACGGCGATGCACATACGTCAATCGAACTAACCTCACTTGCCCTCAATGATCTTGGCTACGTTGTCATGGCCGAAGAAACTTATGATCCGCCGGTGACGCCTTTGGATGAGAACGGTCAAGGCAATCCATATGCGGTTTATGGTTATGGTGCACAGATTGTTGAATTGAGCGTGGATACCGCACTCGGAGCAGTAAAGCTTGAACGCATTACGGCCGCGCATGATGTTGGTAAAGCAATAAATCCAGTTCTTGTGGAAGGCCAGATTGAAGGCGGGGTCGCACAGGGTATTGGCCTTGCATTAATGGAAGAGTTCTTGCCCGGTCGTACTGAAAATTTACATGACTATTTGATCCCAACATTTGGCGACATACCCCAAATCGATAGCATCATCTTGGAAGTGGAGGATGCCGAAGGACCCTATGGTGCCAAAGGCTTGGGAGAGCATGTGCTGATACCGACCGCGCCGGCAATTTTAAATGCAATTCGTCATGCCACAGGCGTTGCAATACGTCACACACCGGCCACACCAGATAGGGTGCGGGCGGCAATTTTAGAGGCACGTGCACATGAGTGATGCTGCTCCCATGAAACCCGAAAAAATTCGATGCGATGCCTGCCCCGTCATGTGCTACATCGCCGACGGACGCTCTGGTGCGTGTGATCGATATGCCAATGAAGATGGGCAGTTAGTGCGTGTCGATCCGTTGACAATAATCGAGCAGCGTGCCGAAGAGGGTGGTGATCTTGTGCCATTTCTTGACGGTGTCAAGGAATGGGACGGCGATATTATAGCGCCTGGAGGATCATTTATTACTGCGGTAGGGGCTGGCACAACCTATCCCGATTACAAACCAGCTCCTTTTATCGTATCGTCTGAAGTCGACGGCGTGGACATGATTACCGTCGTTACTGAAGGCATCTTCAGCTACTGCGGCGTGAAGGTAAAAATTGACACTGACCGGCATCTTGGTCCGGAACGCAATTTTGTGCGCGCGAATGGTGAACCTGTCGGCCACGTGACCACAGGAGAGTATGGCTCACAAATGCTGTCAATTGGTGGGGTCCATCATTTAACAGGTGGGGGCAAGAAAGAGGGCCGTGTTACGTGTGCGACATTGCTGGCTTTGTGCAACGGAGAAGCAGTGGATTTAGAAATTGATGAGGGTTCCCAGGTCACCGTGCAAGCTGGTGCGCCGCCTATCATAAATGGCGTTGCCGAAGAGCGTATGCGCGTGGGTTGCGGCTCTGCGACAGTGGGTATGTTCGCTTCGCAATGGAAAGGGTTGGTGGATGAAGTTGTAGTGGTTGATGATCACATTACGGGCGTAATGTCTGAGCATCAGGCAGGTAAAGTAATCGGCTGGGAACCGACTGGCATAAAAATTAAAGGCCGAAGGTCAACGCCTGGCCGCTATTTTCAGGTTGCAGAACCGGGTACCGGTTGGGGTGGCACAAATTTATCTGATCCATTGGTCATATTGGGGGAATTTGATGCCAAGACGGCGCAACCCGGCCAAAGTTTGCTCATGGTATCGACCACTGGAGAGCATTTTGCATATTATGAGCTCGATGAAAACCTTGTGCCGATTGAACAAGGCATGCCTGAACGCCTTCAGCCTTCTATTGAACGCATTGAGGAAAATTGTGAGCCGGCCTTATGTTCAGTTTTGTTTATGGGTGGTGCAGGAGGGTCGCTCCGTGCCGGCGTTACTGAAAACCCTGTCAAGCTGACACGGTCGGTAAAGCAAGCACTTACTTTTGTTACCTGCGGTGGAGCGCCCGCATATATATGGCCAGGCGGAGGTATCACCGTTATGGCAGACGTTACTGCAATGCCCGAGAATGCCTTTGGATATGTTCCAACTCCAGCACTGGTAGCACCCATTGAATTTACCATGCGGCGCGATGATTACGCGGCCCTCGGCGGACATACGGACCATGTAATGTCACTGGAAGACGCGGTAAAAGGCATCACGGGCAAACAAAACGACCATATTTTGAAAGGTAAGCGCCAGGTCTCTTGTAGACCTGATAATCCATGGCCGACTGCTGCTCGCAACTACAAATGGGCAGGAAAGGCGAAGGACTCATGAACGTGTCTGGTGTGCAAAAAGCTTTCATTAATGGCGGGCGCCAACTACATCTCTCCCACGGACCAATCGAACTAATAATTGGTGTGGAAGGAGATGCAGATCATATCTCACGCGCTTACACGCAAGCAGCATCTCGGTTTGACGGATTGCTTGAAGAATTGGTCGCAGAGTTGCCAAAGCTTCGTGCGCACGCAGAAAAAAACTATTCTTACTCTTCTCCAGTTTCGCAACGTATGGCGAAAGCAGTATCCGCCATGAGCCGTGGGTTCGTAACACCAATGGCTGCTGTGGCGGGTGCGGTAGCCGATGAAATATTGCTGTGCATGCGGAAGAACACAGAACTTCGACGCGCCTATGTAAATAATGGCGGTGACATTGCGCTTTACGTGGCGCCTGGACAAAAGTTCACAGCAGGTGTCGTTGCAGATGTAACGGATCCGGCAATCGTGGCGAAGGTTTGCGTTAAATCTGAAGATGCCATCGGCGGAATTGCGACCAGCGGCTGGCAGGGGCGCTCCCACTCTCTAGGCATTGCCGATGCAGTTACAGTGTTGGCGCGCGATGCTTCCTGTGCAGATGCAGCCGCCACGCTAATTGCCAACGCGATTGATGTTCCGCACTCTGATAAAATTCATCGTCAGCCTGCTAATGAACTCTCGCCCGACAGCGATTTGGGTACATTGCCGATTACGGTTTTTGTCGGTTCCTTGAACGCCAAGGAAAGAGAATGCGCGCTGGTTGGCGGAGAAGCGCTCGCGCGTGAATTGTGCGGTAAAGGGCTGCTAAAAGCTGCATATTTGTCGCTGCAGGGAACAGTGAAAACAATAGATAAGCCAGCAATGCTGGCCGCTTAGTTTGGAGAAGAAGATGCTCTCAAAAGTACGCAAATTTGTGGTGGTTGTTGAAGACACATTAAGTGAGATGGGACAGGAAATATCTCCGCCAACGCGCAAGGCGGCTGCGGTTGCAGTGATCGAAAATCCTATTGCTGGTCGATACCAGGAAGATTTGGAAGACTTGATGGCGATTGGCGAGGAATTGGGCGGTGTGCTTGGCAAGAAATGCGTGGAAGCACTTGGCATTAAGCCATCTGATGCTGAAAGTTATGGCAAAGCCGCGCTTATCGGAGAGAACGGAGAGTTAGAACATGGAGCGGCAATTTTACATCCTCGCCTTGGCAAACCGTTGCGGGTGGAGGTTGATAAGGGCGCTGCGCTTGTCCCTTCGTCAAAGAAAATAGGGGGCATGGGGCAGGCACTTGATATTCCGCTTGGTCATAAGGATGCAGCGTATGTGCGCTCTCATTTCGATGGAATGGAAGTGCGCATAAATGACGCTCCGCGCGCCAATGAAATTATGGTTGCTGTCGCCGTCACTGATTCTGGACGGCCTTTGCCGCGGGTTGGTGGACTGACGGCAGACGAAGCAATTGGCGAAGATGGTTTGAAATAGGAGGATGGCATGCAATATCTGCGCAATGCGTGGTACGTAGCAGGATGGGCGCGCGAATTCAGCCATGAGTTAACGCGCGTCACCATGCTCGAGACAGACCTGGTTATGTTCCGTACCTCCGTTGGCGATGTTGTGGCTTTGGAAGATCGCTGCCCTCATAAACTTTTGCCGCTCTCCAAAGGCAATCTTATTGGGGATGATATTCAATGCGGGTATCACGGCGTGACGTTCAATTGCGAGGGCACCTGTATACGCGTTCCCGGGCAAGATAATTTACCTTCATCTGCAAAAGTTCAATCTTTCCCTGTTCATGAAAAGCACGAGATCGTGTGGGTGTGGATGGGAGATGCAGAAAAAGCCGACGTTTCGAAAATTTTTGATTTGCCCTATTTCACCGAACGTGGTTGGGCGGCTCACCAGGGAGATGCTCTTCATTTGAAGGCAAATTATTTGAACGTTGCGGATAATCTATGTGATCCGGCTCACGTTAGTTTCGTGCACCCCACAACACTTGGAAATCCTGAAAGCGAAGACGTGCCCATAGATAGCCGCCAGCTTGAAGATGGCACAGTTCTTACATGGCGCTGGGTGCGAGACGCCCCACCAGTTGGATTTTTCAAGCAGTTTGGCGGATTTGAAGGACATGTAGACCGATGGCACTATTATTATCTCTATTTGCCATCAATTGCTGTGATTGACTTCGGATCAGGTGCTGTTGAAGACAAACTTGATGAAGAAAGCCGTGACCAAGGGGTGCGCATTTTTGCACTGCATTTCCTCACCCCTGTTAACGCCCATTACACGATCGATCGTTGGATGCATATTCGTAATCGTGCGGTGGATGAAAAAGGTGCTGGTGGACGCATGGACGAACTGTTTCGCGTTGCGTTTGCTGAAGATAAGGAAATTCTCGAGGCGATCGAAGAAGAAGAGCATAAAGTTCCAGACCATCGCCCTCTACGCATTGCAATCGATAAAGGTTCAAATTTCTATCGCAGATCCATGGAGCGTTTGATTGCATCTGAAACAACTCAATAAGTTCATATCCAATGGGAGGATAATATGAAGATGATGAAGACAGTTACAGCGGCGGTGGCCGCACTCACCTTAAGTTCGTTAGGTGCATGGGCCGCTGACACCATTAAGATTGGTGACATCAACAGTTACAAGCGCCTGCCGGCGCACACTATTCCATATAAGCAAGGCGTCGATTTAGCGATTGAAGAGATAAATGCCGCAGGTGGAGTAATGGGCAAAAAGCTCGAGATCGTTTCACGGGATGATCAAGGCAAACCTGGCGAAGCAGTTAAGATTGCCGAAGAGCTGTTTACCCGTGATGGTGTCGTCATGATATCTGGCTCGCTGTTTAGTCACATTGGTCTCGCGTTGACATCTTATGCAGGAGAGAAAAAGCGACTTTATCTCGCGGCAGAACCGCTTGCAGATGCGCTGGTATGGGCAAAAGGCAATCGCTATACATTCCGCTTGCGCCCATCGACCTACATGCAGGCTTCAATGCTCGCAAAGCGTGCGGCCGCAACCGGTGCTAAAAAGTGGGCAACTATCGCTCCTAACTATGCCTATGGAAAAGATGCGGTTGCATCTTTCAAGAAGGTTCTGAAGGAACTGAACCCAGATGTGGAGTTTGTTGCCGAGCAGTGGCCAGGCCTGTTTAAAATTGATGCGGCTGCTGAAGTGCAGGCGATTGAAGCTGCAAAGCCTGACGCAATCTACAATGTGACCTTCGGTGGCGATTTAGCGAAGTTTGTGCGTGAGGGTACCACTCGGGGACTGTTTGATGGGCGCAAAGTGTTTGGCTTGCTCACAGGCGAACCTGAATATCTTGATCCTCTGAAGGATGAAGCGCCTAAAGGTTGGGTAGCAACAGGTTATCCTTGGGCTGATATACCAGATGAAGCGCACAAGAAGTTCGTAGAAGCTTATCAAAAGCGCTGGAATGACTATCCGCGGATCGGTTCGATTGTTGGGTATAACACGATGCTTTCAATTGCAGCGGCCATTGAGAAAGCTGGCGGAACCGATACTGAGAAGCTCGTTGATGCTTTTGAAGGTTTGGAACTTGATACACCAACCGGAAAAGTGACTTACCGCGCGATCGATCATCAATCCACTATGGGTGCATATGTGGGTACCATCGATCTTAAAGGTGGCAAGGGCGTAATGGTCGACTGGACCTATGAAGATGGTGCAAAGTATCTGCCATCCGATGAGGAAGTCATGAAACTGCGTCCAGCTTCGCAATAAACACAGAGACGGGACCCCCAGTCATTATGGTGGCTGGGGGATGGGGCATCTCTATATGAGTTTTTTTGTCGCACAATTGCTTGCTGGACTGGCAAATGCCGCAGCACTTTTTTTGGTGGCTTCAGGGCTGACCTTGATTTTTGGCGTCACCCGGATTGTAAATTTCGCGCATGGTTCGTTTTATATGCTGGGCGCCTATATCGCTTATTCCATGATGCAAGTTTTGCCAGGTGGGTTTGGGTTTTGGACATCCATACTTATTTCCGGTGTAGCGGTTGGTGTTATTGGCGTAATTGTTGAACTTCTGGTGCTCCGGCCAATTTATAAGGCTCCGGAACTGTTCCAACTTGTCGCAACATTTGGTGTGATCTTGATAATTCAAGATTTAGCGCTTCTGGTGTGGGGGCCTGAGGACTTGCTTGGGCCGCGCGCGCCTGGATTAAAAGGTGTAGTGCGCATTATGGGTGAGCCAGTTCCCACCTATGATTTGGTGCTTATTGGCATAACGCCCTTTGTGCTGTTTTCACTTTGGTATCTCATTACCAAGACCCGGGTTGGCGTCTTGGTGCGCGCTGCCACACAAGACCGCGAAATGGTGAGCGCCCTAGGGGTCAATCAGGCTTGGCTGTTCACTGGCGTGTTCTTTCTCGGTTCAATGTTGGCAGGTCTGGGTGGCGCAATACAGTTGCCGAAGGGTGGGGCTGATCTATTGATGGATTTCAATATTCTTGCCGCCATTTTTGTTGTTGTTGTCATTGGTGGAATGGGCTCGTTACCAGGCGCATTTATAGCGGCTGTGCTTATTTCGGTATTAAACGTGTTTGGCGTGCGCCTTATTCCTCAAAGTACCTTGGTGTTGATGTTTGTTGTAATGGCGGTGGTGCTGATCATTCGCCCTTGGGGGTTGCTGGGGCGTGAAGAAGCGCCGGGCGAGCACGGCCAAGTGGGAGAAGTTGAGAAACCCATCGAACCTTATGGAATAAAAGGGCGCATAGTCGTGGCGTGCCTCATTGCAGCGCTTGCTCTTGTGCCTTTGGCTGGGCAAACGTTCGTTACAGTAATCGTTACGGATATTATAATCGCGATCTTATTCGCGGCGTCTCTTCATTTCATGCTGGGGTTGGGCGGATTGGTTTCATTTGGCCATGCTGCCTTCTTCGGCGGAGGGGCTTATGCAGCAGCACTTATGGTGCACTACGCTGGCACGCCTATGGAATTAGCTTTTGTGCTGGCGCCCTTGGCAGCAGGGCTTTTGGCATTTGTCATCGGGTGGTTTTGTATTCGGCTAACTGGTGTTTACTTCGCAATGTTGACGCTCGCATTTGCCCAGCTTGTTTGGTCCATAGTGTTCCAATGGGGCGAGGTTACGGGCGGCGATGACGGTATCTTGAACATTTGGCCGTCATCTTGGGCATCTAACACAACCGTCTATTACTATCTTACGATGATCATCGGCCTTGGCGGCGTGCTGTTGATGCGTCATGTGGCACATGCGCCTTTTGGGTATGGCCTGCGCGCCTCGCGCGATAGTTTGCTGCGGGCGGAGGCGACCGGAATAAATACACGGAATGTGCAGTGGGCAGCGATCGCCTTTTCTGGCGCTATGGCAGGATTGGCCGGGTCACTCTTTGTATTTGCTAAAGGTTCAATTTTTCCAACTGAACTGGAAATTGCAAAATCTTTCGACGCGATCATCATGGTCTTTTTAGGTGGCGTAAAGTCGCTTTCCGGCCCAATTGCAGGCGCTAGCGCTTTGAGCGCCATGCAGGAAATACTTACCCGCTTTGAATATTGGCGTTTGCTTCTCGGGTTGATGATCATTGCCATAGTGATCCTTATGCCTGATGGCATAGCAGGATTTTCTTCGCGCATGGCGGCGAAGATCGGTTTGGACCGGCAGGATAAGGAGGCTGGTTCATGAACATCGTCTTGGAGGTGCACGAGCTTTCCAAAGCGTTTGGTGGGCTTCAAGCTGTGAAAGATGTTAGCTTCAAGCTTGAAGAAGGTGAACTGCTCGCGCTAATTGGGCCAAACGGTGCGGGCAAAACGACCTGTTTCAATATGCTTATGGGGCAGCTCAAACCAGATAGCGGCACAATAAGCCTCAATGGAGGCAATATTTCTGGCAAGAAACCACGTGCGATTTGGCGCATGGGTGTGGGGCGCACGTTTCAGATTACAGCGACGTATAGCTCGATGACGGTGGTGGAAAATGTGCAAATGGCGTTGATCTCCCACAAACGAAGATTGTTCTCTATCAAACCATATGCACGCAACCTGTATCGGGACGAGGCAATGAGCTTGCTGGACTTGGTTGGGCTTGAACCACAGGCCGCGCGACCTGCGGCAGTTATGGCCTATGGTGACTTGAAACGCTTAGAGCTTGCGATTGCATTGGCGAACAGGCCCTCACTGCTTCTTATGGATGAGCCCACTGCCGGGATGGCGCCAAGCGAACGTATTGCTCTTATGAAGCTCACTGCAGATATCGTGCGTGATCGCGGCGTTTCGGTGCTTTTTACCGAGCATGATATGGATGTGGTCTTTGCGCATGCCCACCGGCTTATGGTTTTAAACAGGGGAGAACTGATAGCTGAGGGTTCCGTTTATGACGTAAGAAATAATCCACAGGTACAAGAAGTGTATCTGGGTGGCGGCGCAACGTTTGAAACGGAAAACAGCGGCCATGCTTGAGCTTTCGGAAATCAACAGCTTTTACGGCAAAGCCCATATTCTGCATGATCTGTCTTTGAGTGTTGAACAAGGCCAGGTGGTGGCGTTGTTAGGGCGCAATGGGGCCGGTAAGTCCACGACCATGAAGTCGATCATGCAATTGGTGCGCCCGCAAACTGGAACCGTAAACTTTGCAGGCCAAAACGTTACGGCATGGGCACCTTATAAGGTGGCGCGTATTGGTCTTGGATATGTTCCAGAAGATAGAAGAATTTTCACCGACTTATCCGTGCTTGAAAACATTGAAGTCGGGCGCCAACCGCCGCGCCCAGAAGTGCCTGAGTGGACCTTGGATGAATTGTTCGATCTTTTCCCCAATCTCTTCGAGCGCCGGGAGAACCGCGGAAAAGCGCTGTCTGGCGGTGAACAGCAAATGCTCACAATTGCACGAACGCTCATGGGCAACCCTCTACTTTTGTTGCTGGATGAACCATCTGAGGGGATTGCGCCGGTTATTGTTGAGCAAATGGCACAAACGATTTTGAAGCTCAAAGAACAGAAGCTAACCGTTCTCATTTCTGAGCAAAATCTGCACTTCGCAAAATTGGTTGCCGATCGTGCGCTTATTATCGAGGGCGGGAGTTTGAAGTTTGACGGGACTTTTGCCGAGTTGGATGCAAAGCCAGATGTAAGGGACGCATACCTGTCTGTTTGAAGTTTAGGCGAAAGAGCGCAAATCTCAGGCTTCAGCGGCGTTAATCAACAAAGCAAGGAGGTCAAATTCCGGGTCGTCATCTAACGCGCCAGTCGCACGCCATGCGATCGAGAGAGCACATTTTGCGGCTGCCCATTGCAGCAGACGTTTGCGATAAATTTGCAACGCTTCGGACCACATATCTGCAAGACGATTGATCCGTGCCTGGTCGCGCACTAATTCGGCCACCCCCTTAGGATTGCGAAACGCATTTGCAAGCTCGTATGCTCGTTCGCCTACCACGCCTTTCGCGTCGAACGCGCACCATCCGCGTGCGCCGCGTCGAATGTTGTCGTGATGAAGATCTCCATGCAACCATACAATGTCACGTTGTGTGTCAATCAAATTGCGAGCAATTTGCTGCGCTTTTGTGAAGTGTTCCTTCATTGCTTGCGGACATGAAGCAACAATTTCAGTTTGATGAAGCTCGATAAACCAGTCCGTTAGCAGCGGTGCATTGGATGGTGGATTTGTCGCATTGGAGTGGAGTTCTTGAGCAACGCTCGCCAGCAGAGTAGACGCTTTAACATCATCTCCTTCACGCACCAAATCCCCAAGCGAGGGGCCTTCCAGCCACTCGATTAATACGGCGCTGCCCTTAACATCAAGCAGTTTCGCGCAACGTACTCCTTCATGAGCGAGCATCCAGTCGAAACCAGTGCGCTCATTGCGCATGTCGCCTCCATCGTAATGCTTTAAGGCAGCATATCTGCCGTTCCGCAACTGTACTTTCGAGATCGTTGCGAGTGCTGTTTGTTCAATGAATTTGGCAGTGTTGATATGAAAGTCACTCATCACGTTAGATGAAGGAGGTGGCGCTGATTGCTGCCCATTCACTGTTGCTAATCCACAACTTCCGGCAATGTTTCTGCAGGCGGCGTATTGCGGCTGCGCGCAGAACGCACAATGCCATCAATGATGGTCATGCCAACACCGGGTAAGTTGCCCTGGTGGATGCTTTCCAGCATATCTTTTCCCGGCGCATGCTGTGCGCGGTCGATAATGATGAAGTCAGCTGACTTACCTACCTCGATAGTGCCGCAATCAAGCTCACGCATACGCGCCGTATTTCCCGTTGCAAAACAGAACGCGATTTCGGGTGGAATGTCTCCCAAGCTCGAAAGCATAGCCACCATGCGCAATATGCCAAGAGGCTGAACACCAGAACCTGCAGGCGCGTCGGTGCCCAAAATGATGCGTTCGGGCTGACCGATCTCGAATGCAGTGCGCACCGCCAAGAGTGCTGCTCGTTCGTTGCCATTGTGAACGACTTCAATGCCGCGTTGACAGCTCTCACACAAACAGGTGATTTGGTCATCCGGGAGAGCTGTGTGACCACCATTGATGTGGCCAATAATGTCGGCGTCTGCCTCCAATACAACATCTTTATCAATAAGTCCGGAGCCGGGGATGGATGGCCCGCCAGTATGAATGGTGCTTTGAATTCCGTATTTGCGCGCCCAAGCCACCATTTTTTGTGCGGTTTCGCCAGCTTTCACGGACCCAAGCCCTACTTCACCCAAAAGTTTTACGCCCGCATCTGCAAGGTCTTTAAAATCCTGCTCTTCCATACCCTCTTCAATGACGGGTGCTCCTGCATGCATCTTCACACCAGAGGGACGAAAGTTCTCATACCAACGCTGCGATGCAATCGCCATGGCCTTCAAGCCCACAATGTCTTTGGGGCGGCCAGGTGCGTGGACTTCGCCTGCAGATATCATGCAGGTTACGCCCCCGTGCAGGCAACTATCGATCCAGTTCAATTGCTGCTGGCGGGGCGTGTAGTCACCGATGACTGGGTGCACATGACTATCAATTAGACCGGGGGCAACGGTTGTTTCTTTGGCATCGACGATGGTGGATGGCTTGTCGGTATCCAAATCATTCTCGTATCCGATTGCTGAGATCTTTCCATCGATGCACACAATGCAATTGCCATCGAGAATTGGTTCTTCAAGTTTTCCAGAGAGAATTTGTCCGATGTTTTTGATAACAAGTTTGCCGGTTGAGGTCATATTTATGTCTCCCTGGTTGTGACTCACCATATGCCCCAAGCGTAAAGTAGACAGATGATAAACTCATTTGTATGCTAACAATAAATTTAAATGACTGCAAACCGTCGCAACTGGGAAATTGGATTGACATTTGAGCAAACCTAGCGAAGCCACGCCAAATTCGACGGACGCATATGGTGGCGATATTTCAAGCTATCGTGTGGCCGAGCAAATTGGTCATATTTTACGTCGAGCATCCCAGCGTCATGCGTCCATTTTTACAAACCGGATGCTAGATGGCTTAACGCCAACCCGATTTGCTGCCCTCGCGATGTTGTTGGAACGCGGACCGCTCTCACAAAATGCCCTTGGAAGGTTCACAGCAATGGACATTGCGACGATCAAGGGTGTTGTTGATAGGCTGGCGGGCAAGGGTTTGATATCTATCAACCCGGACCCCAACGACGGAAGGCGTCATCTTATTGCTCTGACCGAACTGGGCGAGAAATTGATTAGGGAGGCTATCCCAATTGGTCTTGAAATTTCCAATCAAACCGTTGAAAAACTCTCGTCCAAAGAGAGAGTTCAATTGCTCGAGTTACTGCAAAAAATTTCTTAAGTTCCGGCGCGCGTTTGATCCAGCGCGAAGATGATCAAACCTGCAAGTAGTCCCCAAAATGCTGATCCGATCGAGAATGCTTGTATTCCCGACGCGGTGACCAAAAAAGTTGTGACACCTGCGAAGCGATGCGCATCGTCTTTTACCGATGCTGTGAGCGATGCAATAAATGGCGCGAACAAAGCAATTCCTGCGATTGTTGCGATCAGCGCGCTGGGAAAACGTGCAAATAGCGCAACAACAGATGCTGCCGCGATAGCTAATGCGGCATAACCTGCGGCATAAAATGGGCCACATAACCAACGCTTTGCTTTATTGGGATGCGCATCCTCGCCGGCACAGATTGACGCCGTAATCGCTGCGAGATTGCTGGTGTGTGCGCCAAATGGTGCTGTTAGAAATGAAAGCCCACCCGTCACCGCGAGTATAGAACGCGAAGGCGGGGTATAACCGGATGCCTTTAGAACAGCGAACCCCGGTAGGTTCTGTGAGGCCATTGTTACGAGATAAAGAGGGAGACCCAGACCAATCAGTGTGCTTGCTTGAAATTCAGGCGTAATCCAGACAAACCGCGTTAAGTGTATCGGAACAGGTGGACCGACAAGCCCCAAAGCAAAACTCAAGATGATACCCAGTGCAAACACGATAAGCACGGCCCATACGGGCGAAAAGAGGCGCAATACGACAAAGGCTACGACCATCGGAATCACGAGCGCGGGGAGTTGTGTCATGAATGGGAAAAGTGCGATCACAAAACTGAACAACACACCTGCAAGCATAGCCGACGCAATGGAAGTTGGGATACGCCCAATCAGATCACTGAGCGGCCTTATTGATGCTGTTAAAAGTATCAACACAGCAGCAAACAAAAATGCGCCAACTGCAGCGTTAATCGCGATGCCAGAGGATGCAGCAATTAGAGCAGCACCTGGCGTTGACCAGGCAGTAATGATCGGCATGCGATGACGTATGCTCAAGATAGCAGTGGTTACCGCCATCGCGACACACAGGGCTGCAATCCAAGATGATGTCTGTTCGGGCGTTGCGCCGACCGCTTTTGTGGCCTCAAGCACAATTGCGACCGAACCCGCAAATCCAACGAAAACGGCCACCAAGGCGGATATGATCACTGAAGGTTGCATGTTTAGTTTAATATTGGATCCTATTAAAATATTTGGCTACAATATAGAATTGAATATTTCTGTAAACCAGCTATTTGTGAACCATGGATAAAAGTTCCACGCACAAAACACCCAGGCGGGGTATACAAGTTGCCCACATCGTTGATGTTGTGCGTAAAGACATTGTAACCGGCGCGTTGCAGGGCGGGCATAAGTTAGGCCAGGAAAATCTGGCAAAGCGCTTTAGTGTTAGCCGCATGCCGGTGCGCGAGGCTTTGCGGCAACTCGAGGCCGAAGGTCTTGTACGTTTTCATCCCAACAAGAGCGCCGTGGTTGTTCCAGCCAGTATTGCCGATTTGCGAGAGATTTCACAAATGCGGATTGCGGCCGAAACATTGGCCTTGCGTCATGCTCTGCCAGAACTCACCAATTCTCAGATAAGCCGCGCGCAGGATATTCAAAACCAACTTGAGGCGGCCCCAATTAACGAATTCGGTGTTCTCAACACACAGTTCCATGCAGGCCTTTATGCGCCATGTGCCATGCCGCGCCTTATCGCCCATATCGATGTTTTGGGTGTTGCAGCTGATCGCTATTTGCGCATGACCATCGGGGCGCTCGAATATGCGGAGAAATCTCACGCAGAGCATCGAGAGCTGCT
>JBPCVX010000048.1:0-32342 GCA_051010095.1 Hyphomicrobiales bacterium | reverse complement strand
CAACGATGCCTATTTCGGCGGCAACAAGATCACCCATGGCACGCCTTTTCGCCGCGCTATTGAGGAAGGTGTCTTGAACCCGAAGAAAACCATTCAAATCGGATTACGCGGATCAGTGGTGGACTTCACAGACCGGGAGTTTGGCGCAGCAGAGGGTGTGCGCATGATGGATATTGAAGAAGCCGCGGCTTTGGGGCCCGATAAAGTGATGGAACAAGCACGCGCGCTTGTTGGTGATACCCCGGTTTATGTGAGCTTTGACATTGACTGCCTGGATCCCGCCTTTGCACCAGGCACCGGAACACCAGAGGTGGGTGGCTTCACCACCCGCGAGGCACAATTTATGCTGCGCGGTCTTCGTGGCTTGAACATCGTGGGTGCCGATGTTGTGGAAGTCTCGCCGCCTTTTGATCCATCTGGTTATACCGCTTTGGCAGGTGCGAATATGATGTTTGAATTGATTTGTGTAATGGCAGAAGTGATTGCAGGGAGACGGTGATAATGGCTGAAAATTTTTTTAACGTGGATGACATGGACCAGGGCATTAACCGGGTGCTGGCGGAAGGGATGAGCACACGGGTTTTTCCAGGCGATCAAGCAATGATTTCCATCGTGCGTATTGGGCCCAACAAGCAAGGCGCGCTTCATTCTCACCCGGAAGAACAATGGGGGTTTTGCTTTCGCGGCTCAGGCATCCGCACCCAAGATGGCGTTGACCACGACGTGAAAGAAGGCGATTTCTGGCGTTCGCCCGGCGGGGTGGAGCATGCCTTCCGCGGCGGGCCGGATGGGGCCGTTGTGTTCGACGTGTTCGCCCCACCACGTGAAGATTACAAAAAGCCCGGCGAAGGCTTTGGGGGATAACTGCAAAAACCCACTTGAGCAGCAAATAAAAAAGAGCGCTGCCTTACGCAACGCCCTTTAAAATTCGCTGTAGGATTTAAACCTACATGGCATCGTGCAATTGCTGAAGGTGGTCCAGTGTTTCTTGTGCCACGCGTTTCTTTTCATCGTCGCTGGCATCTTGAACATCTTCGGTTGCGTTCTGGATTTGCTGGGCAAGTTTTTCCTTGTCCAACTCGTCCATTGGCATGGCTTCTTCTGCCAGAATTGTCAGACCGGCAGGGTTTACTTCAGCAAAGCCGCCACGCACGAAAATGCGCTCATCACCACTTGCCTTTTTCACATCCACAACGCCCGGGCGCATGGTTGAAAGAACTGGTGCATGCTGGGCGAACACGGTGAAGTCGCCTTCAGTGCCGGGCACAGTAACCTGGTCAACCTCTTCAGAAAGAAGAAGCTGCTCGGGTGATACCAGTTCGAATTTCAGCAAATCTGCCATGGTCTAAACCAATCGCTTTCTCAATATGCTTATGCAGCTTCTGCAGCCATTGCTTCAGCTTTCTCCATGGCTTCTTCAATAGAACCAACCATGTAGAACGCAGCTTCTGGAAGATGGTCATATTCACCGTCGACCAAACCTTTAAAGCCTTTGATCGTGTCAGCAAGGTCAACCAGTTTACCTGGTGAACCAGTAAACACTTCAGCCACAAAAAACGGCTGAGACAAGAAGCGCTCGATCTTGCGGGCGCGGCCCACAACAAGCTTATCTTCTTCAGAAAGCTCGTCCATACCCAGAATGGCGATGATGTCTTGGAGCGCTTTATAACGCTGCAATGTTTCCTGCACCTGACGGGCAACGCCATAATGCTCATCACCGATAATGCGCGGATCGAGCATACGCGACGTGGAATCAAGCGGGTCCACAGCGGGATAAATGCCCTTTTCCGCGATACCACGTGACAACACGGTCGTTGCATCCAAGTGGGCAAACGATGTGGCCGGCGCCGGGTCAGTCAAGTCATCGGCTGGCACGTAAATCGCCTGCACAGATGTCACCGAGCCCTTTGTAGTGGTGGTGATGCGCTCTTGCATGGTGCCCATGTCAGTTGCCAGTGTTGGCTGATAGCCAACAGCAGAAGGAATACGCCCCAACAGCGCAGACACTTCAGAACCTGCTTGCGTAAAGCGGAAGATGTTATCAACGAAGAACAACACGTCCTGGCCTTCATCACGGAAATGCTCCGCCACGGTCAAACCAGAAAGCGCAACACGCGCACGCGCACCGGGAGGCTCGTTCATCTGGCCATACACCAGAGCACATTTAGAGCCGTCGCCACCGCCCTCTTTGTTCACACCAGATTCGATCATTTCCCAGTAAAGGTCATTACCTTCACGTGTGCGCTCGCCCACACCGGCAAACACAGAGTAACCACCATGTGCCTTCGCGATGTTGTTAATGAGCTCCATGATCAACACGGTCTTGCCCACGCCAGCGCCGCCGAACAGGCCAATCTTACCGCCCTTTGCGTATGGCGCCAAAAGGTCCACAACCTTAATGCCGGTGATCAGAATTTCCGCTTCTGTCGACTGTTCGACAAATTCCGGTGCTGGCTGGTGGATACCGCGGGTTGTTTTGGTTTTCACAGGCCCTGCTTCGTCCACTGGCTCGCCAATCACGTTCATGATCCGGCCGAGAGTTTCTTCGCCAACCGGCATGGCGATGGAATCGCCTGTGTCGCGCACTTCTTGTCCGCGCACCAAACCTTCGGTGGAGTCCATGGCGATGGTACGCACGGTGTTCTCACCCAAATGCTGCGCCACTTCCAAAACCAGACGGTTTCCGCCGTTTTCAGTTTCAAGCGAGTTCAAAATAGCTGGCAATTGATCGCCAAACTGTACGTCGACCACAGCGCCCATAACCTGGCGTACCTGGCCGACTGCGCCGGATGCAGCTGCTTTCTTCGCAGCGGGTTTTTTGGCAGGTGTTTTAGCCATTGCTCGTTACCTTCCGTTGGTCCTTTAAAGCGCTTCCGCGCCTGAGATAATTTCAATCAGTTCTTTAGTAATCTGTGCCTGGCGCTGGCGGTTATAGCTGATCGTCAGTTTGTCGATCATTTCACCAGCATTTCGTGTCGCACTGTCCATCGCGCTCATGCGAGCGCCCTGTTCAGAGGCGGCGTTCTCTAGAAGACCGCGGAACACCTGCACCGAAACATTGCGGGGCAAAAGGGCGTCCAGAATTTCGTTTTCTTCCGGCTCGTATTCGTAAATCGCACCGTTCAGATCGAGCAGCTCTCTTGGCGCATCAGCGCCCGCTTCATCCTGCACATCTTCAATGCGCGCGGGGATAAGCTGCAATGCTGTGGGGATCTGTGTCATTACCGATTGGAACTCGGAGAAAAACAGCGTGCAGACGTCAAACTCACCTTCATCGAACATTTTCAAGATGCGCGCACCAATTGGCGATGCATCAGAAAATTCAAGGCGCTTGACGTGACGAAGATCGATGATGTCTTCAATATGTTTAGGGAAAAGCCGCTTTAAGATATCAGCGCCCTTTTTGCCCACACACAGAATTTTCACCGTCTTGCCATTAGCGATCAATGCATTCGCATGATCGCGTGCAAGCTTCGCGATATTGCCGTTAAAACCGCCGCACAGGCCGCGTTCAGCCGTGGCGACCACCAGCAAATGCACATCATCCTTGCCGTTACCAGCAAGCAACGGCGACGCATTATCATTGCCTTCCATGCCAGCAGCAAGATTAGCAAGCACAGCACCCATGCGTTCAGAATAGGGCCGCGCGGCTTCCGCTGATTCCTGAGCACGCCGCAATTTCGCCGCCGCCACCATTTGCATGGCTTTGGTGATCTTCTGCGTCGCTTTCACCGAAGCGATGCGATTGCGTAACTCCTTGAGACTTGCCATCAGGTTTTGTCCTTAAGGTTTCCGTTCAAGGGTTTAAGCGAAAGATTTGGCGAAGCTGTCGGCTGCTGCCTTTAGCTTATCCTCGGTTTCGTCAGACAATTCTTTTTCATCACGAATGGTCTTCAGAATATCAGCATGGCTATCGCGCATGTGGCGCAGGAAATCGTCCTCAAAACGACCCACATCTGCAACCGGAAGCGCATCAAGATATCCGTTCACACCGGTGTAGATAACGGCAACCTGCTCTTCGACCTGCAATGGCGAGAACTGACCCTGCTTCAAAAGCTCAGTCAAACGCGCACCGCGGTTCAGCAAGCGCTGTGTTGCGGCATCAAGGTCGGAGCCAAACTGCGCAAAGGCTGCCATTTCGCGATACTGGGCAAGCTCACCCTTAATCTTACCGGCAACCTGCTTCATGGCTTTCACCTGAGCAGCTGAACCAACACGTGATACCGAAAGACCAACGTTCACAGCAGGGCGGATGCCTTGATAGAACAAATCGGTTTCCAGGAAGATCTGGCCATCAGTAATGGAGATCACGTTTGTTGGGATATAAGCGGATACGTCATTGGCCTGTGTTTCAATAACCGGCAGAGCCGTCATCGAGCCAGAACCATTGTCCTCGTTAAGTTTCGCTGCACGCTCAAGCAAGCGAGAGTGCAAATAGAACACGTCACCAGGATACGCTTCACGTCCTGGAGGACGGCGCAGAAGCAACGACATCTGACGATAAGCAACCGCCTGCTTTGACAAGTCATCGTAGGAGATGAGTGCATGCATGCCATTATCGCGGAAATATTCGCCCATTGCGCAACCGGCAAATGGCGCCAGGAACTGCAATGGTGCAGGGTCAGATGCGGTGGCAGCTACCACGATCGAATATTCAAGAGCGCCGTTTTCTTCCAGCACCTTCACAAACTGAGCAACGGTTGAACGCTTTTGGCCCACGGCCACATATACACAGTAAAGTTTTGAGCCTTCATCATCACTTTCGTTGATTGCCTTTTGGTTCAACATGGTGTCGAGAATAACTGCCGTTTTACCGGTTTGGCGGTCACCAATGATCAATTCGCGCTGGCCACGGCCAATCGGGATCAAAGCATCAACCGCTTTAAGACCTGTCTGCATGGGCTCATGCACCGATTTACGCGGGATGATGCCCGGTGCCTTAACATCCACAAGGGCACGTTGTTTCGCTTTGATCGGGCCTTTGCCATCGAGCGGGTTGCCGAGCGGGTCAACAACGCGGCCAAGAAGCTCTTTGCCAACTGGAACGTCCACAATGGCGCCAGTCCGCTTGACGGTGTCGCCTTCTTTAATGTCGCGGTCATCGCCAAAAATCACGATACCCACATTGTCGACTTCCAAGTTCAACGCCATTCCGCGAATGCCGCCTGGGAATTCAACCATTTCACCGGCCTGAACATTGTCCAGTCCATAAACACGCGCAATACCGTCACCTACGGACAGCACCTGACCAATCTCGGAAACTTCGGCTTCCTTACCGAAATCCTTGATCTGGTTCTTGAGGATTGCGGAAATTTCTGCGGCCCGGATATCCATCAGCCAACCTCTTTCATAGCAATTTTAAGATTTTGAAGTTTTGTGCGGAGAGAATTATCAACCATACGGCTGCCGACCTTTACGATCAGTCCACCCAGAATACCTGGATCAACTTTCTCTTCCATAATGACGTCACGCCCAACCTGGGCTTTCAGCGCTGCTTTAAGCTTGTTCTTCTGATCAGCGGAGAGTTTTTCAGCTGAAGTCACTTCAGCAGACACCTCACCACGCTCAATCGCCACCAGCTTGTGATAAGCAGAAATCATATCGCGCACGGCGAAAAGCCTGCGGTTTTCGGTGACAAGACCAACAAAATTCGCGGCAAGACCGGAAATTTTTGCCTCATCCATGACAGCGGAGATTGCCCGCGCCTGATCTTCAGCAGAATAGACCGGCGAGCGTACTAAACGCGCCAAATCGTCAGAGCCATCAAGCAGAGCTGCAAACCTGTTGAGGTCTTCGCCTGTTTCATCGATCGAATTCGCATCGCGCGCCAGCTCAAACAAGGCTGTCGCGTAACGGCCGGGTACACCGGAAATGGAAGGGTCTTGAACCGCCACTGTCTCGTTCTCTTTGCTTGCTTCACAAATTTGCCTGAAAACGCAATTGCGATCAGTAAAATCTGAGAGCTAACCAATTGAATTCTTTTGGATTTTGAAAAAAGGTGAAAATAAGTTCAGCAACACCCCCCAAAACCGCGCAACCAACTAACACATGCGGCCCGCAGACGCAACAATTCGCACCTGTCACAATGTCGCAATTTTCACCTTATAAATGGGCGGATCCTACATAAAGCTCTGGGCATCCACATCGATTCCAAGACGAATCGACCCCCGAGGTTTGACCTCACCCAGCCAAGATCGCAGAAATGCTTGAATATTTACATCCCTTCCAGCCTTTACCAGGAAGCGAAACCGGTGCCGCCCGCGGATCATGGCAAGTGGTGCAGGTGCGGGTCCTAAAACCCGCACATCTTCGGTGAGAGGAATGCGCGCAGAAAGCTGACGCGCGAAGGCCAAGGCCTCGTTTTGATCAGGTCCGGAAATAACGATACCCGCCAAACGGCCAAAAGGAGGCATGGTCGTCATTTCACGCATGCGTTTTTCATGTGCAAAGAACCCATCGCGATCACCTTTGGTCAGAGCCTGCATCAATGGATGATCGGGCATGTGGGTTTGAATGAGCGCACGACCCGGCTTTTCGCCACGTCCTGCCCGGCCCGCCACCTGTGATAAGAGTTGCCAGGTGCGCTCGCCCGCCCGTGGATCAGAATTTCCAAGACCAATATCAGCATCAACAATGCCTGCAAGTGTAAGCTCTGGGAAATGGTGCCCCTTGGCCACCAATTGCGTGCCAATGATGAGGTTATAGTGGCCAGACACGATATCATTGAGTGTTTCGCGAATGCGCGCTGTTCCGCCTGCAAGATCAGACGACAATATGGCAATGCGGGCGTCTGGAAACTTTTGGGCTGCTTCTTCCGCCAGCCGCTCTACACCTGGCCCACATGCAACCAACGCATCTTCGGCCTCACATTTTGGACATGCAGGAGGTGAAGATTGGGCATGTCCACAATGGTGGCACATCAATTGCCGGCGGAAGCGATGTTCTACGAGCCAGGCTTCACAATTGGGGCACTCAAACCGGTGTCCACAAGCACGGCATAGGGTAAGCGGGGCATATCCGCGCCTGTTCAAAAACAAAAGCGCTTGTGACCCGTCTTCAAGCGATTGCGTTACGGCTTCCTCAAGTGGTTGCGACAACCATTGCCCGGAGCTCGGTTGGTGGGCACGTAAATCAATAAGCTCGATATCAGGCAATTCGGCCTTGCCGTGACGTGCTGGCAAAAGCACCGCGCGATAGCGGTCGCGGTCAACATTCACCTGGCTTTCCAACGACGGTGTTGCAGATGCCAACACAATTGGAAATTCTCCCAAACTTGCGAAAACCACTGCCATATCGCGGGCGTGGTAAGCCACTCCGTCATCTTGCTTGAAAGCGGGTTCGTGTTCTTCATCGACCACTATTAAGCCAGGATTGGCCCACGGCAGAAAAAGGGCTGAACGGGCACCAACCACAATTTTGGCTTCACCAGAGGCAACGGCACGCCAGACACGTTCACGCTCGCGCGGGCGCATGCCGGAATGCCATTCAGCGGGCGCTGCACCAAAGCGCGCCTCCACTCTCTCAATGAACCGCCCAGTGAGCGCGATCTCGGGCAATAACAGCAAAACCTGCTTGCCAGCGGAAAGGGCCGCGGCCATGGCCTCGAAATAGACTTCTGTCTTGCCAGACCCGGTGACGCCATCAATCAACGTGACGGAAAAGGCGCGCGCGGCAACAGACTGGCGCAATGATTTAGCCGCCTGCTCTTGATCACTATTGAGCAACACGCGCGCTGCCAGCGGATCAGGTTCTGAATATGTGGGAAATGCCGGTAAGTTAACTTTTTCAAGCACACCGATTTCAGCGAGCGATTTTACGACCGCTGATGAAACGCCAGCGGCCTCCGCCAATTGCGTGCCCGACCAAGATGGCCCCTCGCTTGCGACCTCAAGCACCCGTTCACGCTGCGGTGTCATACGTTCTGGTTTTTCCCCTGTAGCACGATATCCCGTCTTGTAGCGCGGCCCTTCCAACGCATCTGGCACGCGCAAACACATGCGCAAGACCGATCCAGGCGGCGACAATGTGTATTGCGCCACCCAATCGATAAAGGTGCGGTTGAGGTCGCGCAAAGGCGGCGCCGGATAAATATGCTGGATTTCACGCAGCCGCTCCGGTTTTTCCACTTCATCAAGCGAGTAGGGTTCCGACCAAACCACACCAATGCGCTCATTGGGCCCTAGGGGCACGCGAACAAAAGTGCCGGGCACAAGCTCGCAACCTTCGGGCACCAGATAGGTATAGGCCCCATCCAGCGCCAGAGGCAGCAATATGTCTGCGCAGATTCGCTGTGAATCAGTCTCGTTCATGGCCACAACCTGTCTGAGCTGCGGCCACAATTCAATGCGCATTTTTTGGAAACACTCTGGAAACCATCAAAATGATAAAATTGTAACTTATGAATCGCGAAAACCACCTACAGGGAAGAAATACAGATGAAATTTTTTATTGATACCGCCGAAATCGACGATATCCGAGATCTTGCAGAAACCGGATTGGTTGACGGTGTGACCACCAATCCCTCGCTGATTGCCAAATCAGGCCGCGACTTCAAGGAAGTTGTTGCAGAAATATGTGCAATCGTGCCCGGACCAGTAAGCGCGGAAGTGACCGCGACCGAAGCACAGGCAATGATTACCGAAGGCAAGGAACTCGCCAAGATCGCCAAAAATGTTGCGATTAAAGTTCCTCTCACCATGGATGGGCTAAAGGCCTGCCGCGCACTTTCGGATGCGGGATCCATGGTTAATGTCACTCTATGCTTTTCGGCAAATCAGGCGCTGTTGGCGGCCAAGGCAGGCGCCACGTTCATCTCGCCCTTTATCGGGCGACTTGATGATATGGGCATTGACGGCATGGAGCTGATTGAAGAGATCCGGGTTATTTACGACAATTACGATGCCTTGGAGACCGAAATTCTGGCGGCTTCGATCAGATCGGTGAACCATGTGAAAGATTCAGCGCTTGCAGGCGCCGATGTCGTTACAGTGCCGCCGGGTGTGCTGCGCAGCCTGGTGAAGCACCCACTCACTGATAAAGGGCTAGAAGCATTTCTGGCAGACTGGGCCAAAACTGGACAATCGATTGTCTAGAAATGGCTGAAGACATCCTCATACCATTGCAGCCTGAATGCCAGGGCGCCATTGCCGCCTGGCTGGGCCAGATGAAGTCTGGCCGCCGGCTGGCAGAAAAGACCATCGATGCCTATTCGCGCGATTTGGGCCAATTCTCAAGCTTCATGTGCGCTCACCTTGGGGGGCCTGTTGGATTAAAAGACTTATCCGATCTCAAGGCCGCAGACTTCCGGGCGTTTTTAGCAGCCCGCAGACGCGAGGGGGCTTCATCACGCACGCTCGCACGCCAATTATCAGCTATACGATCCTTGTTCAGGCACATGGAAAAGGCCGGTCTTGCTGAGAATGCCAGCCTGGGATCTGTGCAATCTCCCAAGATTGCGCATTCCGTACCCAAACCGCTTTCTGTTGATGCGGCGATTAAGGTGGTGGATGAAGGCGACAGCATCGCCAATCCAGATGCCCCGCAATGGGAACAGAACCGCGACCATGCGGTCTTATTGCTGCTTTATGGCTGCGGCTTGCGCATTTCCGAGGCGCTTGAACTAAACGTCGAAGACGCCCCGCAGCCAGGTCAGGATGTCATGGAAATTACGGGCAAGGGCGGAAAAACCCGCATTGTTCCGCTGTTGCCGCAGATTAGTGAGGCAATTGAGCTCTACACATCCGGCTGCCCACATGAACTAACACCAGATGGTGCCCTTTTTCGCGGGCGGCGCGGTGGCCGGTTAAATGCCCGCAATATCCAACTGCTTGTTCAGCGCTTGCGTTCAGCTCTTGGCTTGCCAGATACCGCAACGCCGCACGCTCTGCGGCACTCTTTTGCAACTCATTTGCTTAGCAGTGGTGCTGATTTGCGCTCCATTCAAGAGCTATTGGGACATGCCAGCTTGTCGACAACCCAGATTTACACAGAAACCGATAGGGCCCACTTGTTACGCCAATACGCGATGGCTCACCCACGCTCATGATGCGGAAAATATGCACGCAATGGCAAAATTGTGATCACTCCACCTGTTGACTTGTCACGGCTGCGTGTTAGCGTCGTGATCACGAACGCATTTGCGTTTGAAATGCCTTATTTAGGAGGGCCGAAGATGCGTAAGACACTTACACTTAGCGCCGTTATATTGTTCGCAATGTCGAGCGCCGCGTTTGCATGCAGCGCTAACAAGCAGCACGTGCAATCAATGAAGCCAACGACGGTTGCTGACAGTGGCCAGTCAACAGCACCATCTGCTCCTGTAAAGCAGACCCAATAAGCGATTTAAAAAAAAGACAATCTCAGAACTAGGGTGAAAGCCCTGACTGCCCAGGCCCATGGTCTGGGCATTTCTTTTTGAGCCGGATTGATGACACACCAGCTGCGTATTTTTTGCTCTTTGTTGATCCTTGCTTTCTCGCTCACACTGGCACATGGGCAAAGTGTTGCAAAATGCGCGGGAACCGACCTGCTTAAAACCCTCAAAGACAAAGATGCCAAAGCGTATAACCTCATTTTTCAAAACGCTGAGAAAGAACCAAACGGAAAAGGCGTGTTCTGGCGGATTGAAAAAGAAGGTACCGAGCCGTCTTGGCTTTTGGGAACAATGCACACCACAGACGAGCGCCTGCTCGAATTTGTGACAAAACATTTCTCTTTTGCGCTCGATAAAGCCGCCAGTGTGGCGATTGAAAACCTTGATGTGACGGATCCTGCAAAAGTTCAGAAAAAGATGGCCGAAAATGCGCAGCTGGTGTTTTTTACCGATGGCACTTCAATTAAAGACCACCTTACCAGCGAAGAGCAGCAACAACTTCTTGAGGCTACGAATGCCTTCGGCATACCCTTTGATGCAATCAGTCTGATGAAGCCCTGGGTAAGCGCGACCTTTCTCTCAATCCCTGCATGCGAGCATGCGCGGCAGGGTCAAGGCATAGATTTTCTCGACAAGGCAATTTACCAGGCTGGCAAGAAGAATGGTGCAAAACTGGTCGGGTTGGAAACGTTTGAAGAGCAGATGAGCGCTATGGGTGACCTACCGCTTAAAGATCAGATTGCTTTTTTGAACGGGGCCGCGCAATCAGCGCCCATCGCGGCAGACCTATTCGAAACTATGACACAGCTTTACTTGGCAGAAAATATCAGTGCCATTGTACCGATGACCAAGCATTTCTCGCGCAAGGTTGAGCGCGCCACAGAGGTCGACAAACTGTTTGAGAGTTTCAGCAAAGAACTCATCGTCAAGCGCAATAAACTGATGCATGATCGCGCGCTGCCGCTCATTCTGGAAGGCAATGCCTTTATCGCGGTGGGTGCTCTGCATTTGCCGGGCGACAAAGGTTTGGTGAACCTGTTGCGCAAGAGCGGTTACACCGTTACCCGGCACTCCGCCCAATAGCGCGACTGCGCAATGTGTTGGTTACATGTGAAGCGCGCGTTTATCGACGCTAAGAGCCGCTTCTTTCACCGCTTCAGACAATGTCGGGTGTGCATGACAGGTGCGGGCAAGGTCTTCGGCCGATCCGCCAAACTCCATAAGCACCGCAGCTTCGTGAATCATTTCACCAGCGCTCGCGCCGATCATGTGCACGCCCAGAACCCGGTCAGTTTTGGCATCGGCCAACACTTTCACAAATCCGTCAGTCGTACGGTTCACCTTCGCGCGACCATTGGCCGTGAAGGGGAATTTGCCAACATTATATTCAATGCCTGCTTCCTTAAGCTCCTCCTCGGTTTTACCAACCGTTGCGACCTCCGGCATGGTGTAGACTACGCCTGGAATAACGTCGTAATTCACATGGCCCGCCTGGCCCGCTAACAGCTCTGCGAGGGCGACACCTTCATCTTCCGCTTTATGGGCAAGCATGGGGCCATCGATAACATCGCCAATTGCATAAATGCCATCGACGCTCGATTTATAGTGGCCATCAACCTCCACACGTCCGCGGTCATCGCGTTTTACGCCCGCCTCATCAAGGCCAAGCCCATCGGTATAAGGAACACGCCCGATCGCCACCAGCACCGCATCGGCTGATAGCGTTTCCGGATCGCCGCCTTTTGCGGGTTCGATGGTGACTTTGAGACCACTCTTCAGCTTCTTCACCTCGGTTACCTTGGTGGAGAGTTTAAATTTCATGCCTTGCTTTTTCAGGCTGCGCATGAAGGTTTTGGCGGTATCCAGATCCATGCCAGGCAGAATGCGGTCAAGAAACTCGACAACCGTCACTTCTGCACCAAGCCTGCGCCATACAGACCCCAGCTCAAGACCAATGACGCCGCCGCCAACCAGCACCATATGCTTTGGCACTTTTGTGAGTTCCAGCGCGCCCGTTGAGGATACGATCTGCTTTTCATCAATCTCAACGCCTGGAAGCTGGGCAACATCTGATCCGGTGGCGATGATAATGTTTTTGGTGGCGACGGTTTCGCTTTTGCCATCTTCGCCTGTCACTTCAACGCTTCCAGCGGCTGCGATACGGCCCGTGCCCATGAAAGTGGTGACCTTGTTCTTCTTGAGCAGGAAGGCAACGCCTTGCACGTTGCCATCAATACCTTCCTGTTTGAATGCCATCATCTTCTTGAGATTAAGCTTAGGGTTGGAGACGCCAATGCCCATATCCGCCATGTGCGAAGTTTCTTCAAAAAGCTCTGACGCGTGCAGCAATGCCTTTGAGGGTATACACCCGACGTTCAGGCATGTGCCGCCGAAAGTTGGATTTTTCTCAACAATTGCGGTTTTTAAACCAAGCTGTGCGCAACGAATGGCGCATACATAGCCGCCCGGGCCTGAGCCGATAATAGTGACGTCGAACTGATCGGACATGAGGAGTTTTTCCTAAGCTTAAATTAGAGATCAAGAATGAGACGTTGCGGATCTTCAATAGCTTCCTTGACACGCACAAGAAAAGTCACCGCTTCCTTGCCATCCACGATGCGATGATCATAAGACAAAGCCAGATACATCATCGGCCTGATCTGGATTTCGCCATCAACAACCATTGGGCGCTGCTGAATCTTATGCATGCCCAGAATGCCCGATTGAGGTGCATTGAGGATAGGTGTCGACATAAGTGATCCATAGACGCCGCCATTCGAAATGGTGAACGTGCCACCCATCATGTCATCAATTTTCAAATCGCCGTCACGTGCCTTGCGGCCCAAGTTGCCGATCTCTTTTTCGATGCCCGCAAGTGACAAATCTTGCGCATTGCGCACCACCGGAACCACGAGCCCTTTGTCTGTGCCGACGGCAACGCCGATGTGGTAGTAATTCTTGTAGACGAGATCGGTGCCATCAATTTCAGCATTTACAGCGGGGACATCCTTAAGAGCCGAGATCACGGCTCTGCAGAAGAAACCCATGAAGCCAAGCTTCACGCCGTGCTTTTTCTCAAACAGTTCTTTGTACTCAGACCGCAATGCCATCACATTGCCCATATCCACCTCGTTGAAGGTGGTCAGCATGGCGGCGGAATTTTGTGCATCTTTTAGGCGCCGCGCAATGGTTTGGCGAAGCCGGGTCATTTTCACCCGCTCCTCGCGCGCTTCATCTGATACATCTGCCGGACCGCGGGCAACGTTTGCAGGTGCGGCTGCCGGTGTTGCTCCCTTTTCCAAGGCCTCAATAACGTCGCCTTTCAAAATTTGCCCGCGTTTACCTGAACCTTCAACCTGATCGGCAGAAACACCTTGCTCGGTCATCATTTTTGAAGCCGATGGCGCCGGCGGCATATCACCACCCGAAGCTGCTGGAGCGGCAACAGGCGCTGGTGCTTCTTGTTTAGCGGCAGGGGCCGCAGCGGGCGCGCCTTCGCCTTCTGTGATGCTGCCAAGAAGCGCGCCAACTTCGACCGTATCACCATCGCCAACATCAATGCTGGCAATGACACCAGATGTTGGTGCAGGCACTTCGACGGTCACCTTGTCTGTTTCAAGTTCCACCAGAGGCTCGTCGGCATTCACCGCCTCACCAGGCTTTTTGAACCATTGTGCAACAGTGGCTTCAGTTACAGATTCCCCCAAAGTGGGTACGCGGATTTCTGTGCTCATAACGTTGTCTTTCCTGGATTTTCTAGAGCGTAAATGCAGTGTTCATGAAGGTTTCGAGTTCGTGTAAATGTTGTTTCATCAAACCTGTTGCAGGCGATGCAGATGCAGGACGCCCCGCATAAGAAGCCCGTTTGGTTTTGTGGGAAATCTCGCCCAGTACTTGTTCAATAGGTGGCTCGACAAACTGCCATGACCCCATATTTTGCGGTTCTTCCTGACACCAGATGACATCGGCATTTTTAAAGCGCGCCAGATCCTTTCTGAGTGCTGAATATGGGAATGGATAGAGCTGCTCAAGCCGTAAAATGTAAATATCGTCTATGCCGCGTTTTTCGCGCTCTTCATAGAGGTCGAAATACACCTTGCCTGTGCACAAGATCACGCGCTTGATCTTCTTATCATCAACCAATTTGATTTTCTGATCAGGCAAGACCTGGGCATCATCCCAAAGAACCCTGCGGAACGTTACATCAGTGCCGAAATCCGCCAATGGTGACACGTTTCGCTTGTGGCGTAATGTCGACTTGGGCGTCATTACAATGAGCGGCTTGCGGTAATCACGCTTCAACTGCCGACGCAAGACATGGAAATAGTTCGCCGGTGTCGTGGGCAAAACCACTTGCATATTATCTTCAGCACATGATTGCAGGTAACGTTCAAGGCGCGCTGAGGAGTGTTCTGGGCCCTGGCCTTCATAACCATGAGGCAGCAGGAGAACCAGACCAGACATACGCAGCCATTTGCGCTCGCCTGATGAAATGAACTGGTCAATAACAACTTGGGCGCCATTGGCAAAATCGCCAAATTGCGCCTCCCACATAACCAAAGTGTTTGGTTCAGCAAGCGAGTAGCCATACTCAAAAGCAAGCACCGCTTCTTCCGACAACATCGAGTTGATCACTTCATAATGCGCCTGGGTGTCAGAAATATTGTTGAGCGGCACATAAGTGCTCTCGTCGACCTGATCATTGAGCACCGAATGACGATGAGAGAACGTTCCGCGTTCGCAGTCTTGACCAGACAAGCGAACATTAGTGCCTTCATTCACCAAAGTGCCAAAAGCCATGTGCTCAGCCATCGCCCAATCAACTGGCGCTTCGCCGGTGAGCATTTTGGCGCGATTGCCGATAACTCTTTTCACCGTGCGGTGCACATTAAAATCTTCAGGAATGGTAGTGATCTTATGACCAACTTCCTTGAAGGTATCCAGGTCAACTCCGGTTTGGCCGCGCCGCGCTTCGCCAGTATCCTTGGTTGATGTTAGCCCCGACCATTTACCATCAAGCCAGTCGGCTTTATTGGGCTTGTAGCTATCGGCAATGTCGAACTCTTCTTCCAGATGATTACGGAAGCCGGATTTCATGGTCTCAAATTCGTCAGCAGTGATGACCCCTTGTTCAACCAAGCGCAGACCGTAAATCTCCACCACACGTGGGTGTTTGGAAATGCGTTGATACATGATCGGCTGTGTAAATGCGGGTTCATCACCTTCATTATGGCCGAAACGGCGGTAGCAGAACATGTCGATGACCACAGGGACTGCGAACTTTTGGCGGTATTCGGTAGCAACTTTAGCTGCATAAACAACCGCTTCAGGGTCGTCCCCGTTTACATGGAAAATCGGCGCCTCGATCATCTTGGCCACATCCGATGGATAAGGCGAAGAACGCGAATAGACCGGGCTTGTTGTAAAGCCGATTTGGTTATTGACGATAAAGTGGATTGAGCCACCGGATTTGTGACCCTTCAGGCCTGACAGGCCAAAACACTCAGCAACCACGCCTTGCCCTGCAAAAGCGGCATCGCCATGCAGCAGCAGCGGCAATACACCTGTGCGCTCTCCGGTTTCCATACTGCCGGTTTGGTCTTGCTTCGCGCGCGCCTTTCCAAGCACGACAGGATCGACAATTTCCAAATGCGATGGATTTGCAGTAAGTGACAGATGCACGGAGTTTCCATCGAACTCACGGTCAGATGACGTGCCCAAATGGTATTTCACATCACCTGAACCTTCAACTTCGTCGGGCTTAAAAGACCCACCTTTGAATTCATTGAAAATGGCGCGGAACGGTTTGCCCATCACATTCGCCAAAATGTTCAAACGCCCACGATGGGGCATGCCTAACACGATGTCATGAACGCCTAAATTGCCGCCACGCTTAATGATTTGCTCAAGCGCTGGCACCATGGCTTCACCACCATCAAGGCCAAAACGTTTTGTGCCCGTATACTTCACATTCAAGAAGCTCTCGAACCCTTCTGATTCAATCAGCTTGTTGAGAATGGCTTTCTTGCCCTCCGGCGTAAAAGAAATCTCCTTATCTGGTCCCTCAATGCGCGCCTGCAGCCAGCCTTTTTGCTCAGGGTTTGAGATGTGCATGAACTCAACACCCATGGTCGAGCAATATGTGCGCTTTAAAATATCAACCATCTCACGCACAGTGGCCGTCTCAAGACCAAGCACGAAATCGATAAAGATGGGCCGGTCCATATCATCCGGCCCGAACCCATATGTTCCCGGTTGTAATTCTGGGTGTTCTTCTGCGGCGCGCAGCTTCAGCGGGTCGAGGTCTGCTGCCAAATGGCCGCGCATGCGATAAGCGCGGATCATCATCAATGCACGCACTGAATCAAGAGTGGCTTGGCGTAGCTCTTCGGCTGAAAGCTCGCCACCTTTCGACTTGGCCTTGCCATCAATTTTCGACGACATGTGCTGTTCAATGGCAGCCCAGTCGCCATCAAGTGCACTTACCAATTCGCCATTGGCTTGCTGAGGCCAGTCTGCCCGCTTCCAGCTTGCGCCCTTGGCGTTGGCAATAACACTCTCTGCCTCATCACCTAGCTCGGCAAAAAACGCCTGCCATTCAGGATCTACGCTGTTTGGATCATTTTCATATCGCGCATAAAGCTGTTCAATAAATCCGGCATTACCACCGTAAAGAAACGACGTGCGCGCAAACACGTCGTTTTGCTCTTGCCTAGCCATACTGTCTATCTGCGGACAAAGGATACACCAGCCCGCTCTCCCTGATTTTATTTACTCACTTGCATAAAAGAGAGGCGGGCGGCGACTTCGCTGCTTTGTCTCTTAAGTTCAAAGCCTATCTAATACCTCTATGAGCGTCGTGCCAAGGGCTGCTGGTGATGGTGACACTTCAATTCCTGCTGATTGCAATGCTTCGATCTTGCTATCCGCCCCGCCTTTGCCGCCTGAAACGATAGCGCCAGCATGACCCATGGTGCGCCCAGGAGGCGCTGTAAGGCCTGCAATAAAGCCAACCATGGGCTTTTTCACTTTCGAAAATTTGATGAACTCAGCGGCCTCTTCTTCAGCAGTTCCGCCAATCTCGCCGATCATAATAATTGATTTTGTTTCCTCATCACCAAGGAACATTTCCAAACAATCGATAAAGTTGGTGCCGTTCACGGGGTCACCGCCAATACCGATGCAGGTCGATTGCCCAAGGCCGGCTGCGGTTGTTTGCGCAACCGCTTCATAGGTGAGCGTTCCTGAGCGGGAGACAACACCCACAGAACCTTTTTTGTGAATATGACCCGGCATAATGCCGATTTTGCATTCATCAGGTGTAATGACACCCGGGCAGTTAGGGCCAACAAGGCGGGTATTTGATCCACTCAATGCGCGTTTAACCTTCACCATGTCACGCACCGGAATGCCTTCGGTAATGCACACAACAAGCTCAACTTCTGCGGCAATCGCCTCTAATATGGCATCACCTGCAAAGGGTGGTGGCACATAAACAACTGACGCATTGGCACCGGTGGCCTCACGGGCTTGGCCAACTGTATCATATACCGGCAGGCCAAGATGGGAGGTACCACCCTTGCCGGGTGTCACGCCACCGACCATTTGAGTGCCATAGGCAATCGCCTGCTCGGTGTGAAAGGTACCGTTATTGCCGGTAATGCCCTGGCAGATAACTTTGGTGTCTTTGTTGACGAGAACTGACATTATGCGGCCTCCTTCACGGCAGCCACGACCTTTTGAGCTGCATCATCTAGATCGTCTGCCGCAATCACGTTGAGGCCACTTTCTTCAAGAATTTTCTTACCCTCAGCAACCTTTGTTCCTTCAAGGCGCACGACAAGTGGTACATTTAGCCCGACATCTTTAATCGCAGTGACAACACCTTCCGCGATAACATCACAGCGCATAATGCCGCCGAAAATGTTCACCAAAATACCCTTCACTTCCGGGTCTGATGTGATGATCTTGAAAGCTGCGGTTACTTTCTCTGTGGTGGCACCACCACCAACGTCGAGGAAGTTGGCAGGCTCCGCCCCATAAAGCTTGATGATGTCCATGGTTGCCATGGCAAGTCCTGCGCCATTCACCATGCAGCCAATGCTGCCATCAAGCGAGATGTAATTGAGATCGAACTTCGATGCTTCGAGCTCTTTTTCATCTTCTTCTGTCTCATCGCGCAATTCCATAATGTCTGGATGGCGATAAAGAGCGTTTCCATCAAAATTTACCTTGGCATCAAGCGCCAGAAGATTGCCATCTTCGGTCACGACCAATGGGTTGATCTCAAGAAGGCTCATATCTTTTTCAAGGAAGGCACGGTAAAGATCGCTGATCATCTTCACGCATTGCTTAACTTGTGCCCCTTCAAGTTTGAGCGCATATGCAATGTCGCGCCCAACATGGGGTGAAAAGCCGGCCGCAGGATCAACATGAACAGTGATAATCTTTTCAGGGGTTTCTGCTGCAACTTCCTCAATGTCCATGCCGCCTTCGGTTGACGCGATAAACGCGATCCGCGAATTGGCACGGTCGACCAGGCAGGAGAGATAAAGTTCGCGCGCGATTGCACAACCTTTTTCAACGTAGATACGGCCAACCTCTTTGCCCTTGGGTCCTGTTTGATGGGTTACCAGCTGCGTGCCAAGCATACGTTCTGCTTCAGAGCGCACATCTTCGATGGACTGAACAACCTTCACCCCACCGCCCTTGCCACGGCCACCTGCATGAATTTGCGCTTTAACCACCCATACTGGGCCGCCAAGTTTCTGGGCAGCCGCAACTGCTTCATCCACGCTGAATGCAGGAAGCCCCTCGCCGGTGGGAACTCCAAAGTCCCGCAACACTCCCTTTGCCTGATACTCATGTATATTCATGGAAAACCCTAATCGTTATGTAGCGTTTAAATATTGCTGTTCGCTCTTCCCAAACGAGATTGCAAAAAACCTAGTGGCACTATTAAGCACCAAGATCTGGCGCAATTTGCTTACAAGCTTCAACCAGACCTTCCACAGCGTCAAGCGATACCTGAAGAGCCGCCTTTTCGTCTTTATCAAGTTCAATCTCGACAATACGTTCAATACCGCCTGCGCCAATCACTGCAGGCACACCGACATAGAGCCCGTTCACCCCATATTGGCCGTCAAGATGTGCAGCACACGGCAATACGCGTTTTTTGTCTTTCAAATAGCTGTCCGCCATCGCAATCGCAGCAGAAGCAGGCGCATAATATGCAGACCCGGTTTTAAGCAAGCCAACAATTTCCGCACCACCATCACGGGTACGTTGCACGATTTCTTCAACGCGCTTTTCGCTGGTCCATTTCATCTTCACCAAGTCAGGTACTGGAATGCCGGCAACCGTTGAATAACGCGTCAGAGGAACCATTGTGTCGCCATGACCACCCAAAACGAACGCCGTCACATCTTCAACGGAAACGTCGAACTCTTCAGCAAGAAAATGGCGGAAGCGGGCTGAATCAAGCACGCCAGCCATGCCAACAACCATGTTGTGCGGCAAACCTGATGCTTCGCGCAGCGCCCACACCATCGCATCGAGCGGGTTAGTAATGCAGATCACGAACGCATTCGGCGCATATTTAGCGATACCTGCTCCAACTTGGCTCATGACTTTGAGGTTAATCTCAAGAAGATCGTCACGGCTCATGCCTGGCTTGCGCGGCACACCGGCGGTAACGATCACCACATCCGCGCCATCAATGCCTGCATATTTCTGCGTGCCAGACATTTTGGCATCAAATCCTTCAACCGGAGCGGATTCTGCCAAATCCAGTGCCTTGCCTTGCGGCAGGCCATCAACAATGTCGAAGATCACCACATCGCCAAGTTCTTTTAACCCAGCAAGATGGGCCAAGGTTCCGCCAATCATTCCACCGCCAATAAGAGCAATTTTTTTGCGCGCCATTATGTCACCTGTTTGTCCGTTGTATCCGCACCGTAAGAAATCGGTGTCGCTTTTAAACTGAATATGTCGCTTTCCCTATCCCGATTGTTCGCCTTCTGCAAGTTAGTAGAAGAACTATCTCACGATTAATGCACGTAGGCTTAGATTTTGTCGCACGAAACAATCATTTTGTTCATTTTGACCGAATTGGCCTTCGTTTTGTCGCCGGGCCCTGCGGTCTGGCTTGTGGTCAGCCGATCTATGTCACGCGGTGCCAGCGCGGGTTTCAGGGCCAATATGGGAATCGCTGCTGCAAACCTGATGTTTTATATTCTCTCAGCCATAGGCGTGACCGCAATTATTCTCGCCTCGCACACGCTCTTCATGGTTATCAAATGGCTAGGGGCTGCCTATCTCGTGTGGATGGGATTTAACATGCTGAAATCGGCATGGGACGGTAATGAAACGCATGTGATGCTGGAAGCAAAGCCTGATCAAAAGGGGCGCGACTTCCTGCATGGATTTGTCATACAGGCGTCTAATCCGAAAAACCTTGTGGCCTTCATTGCGATTTTTCCACAATTCATCGATCCACACGGTGATATCGCGCTGCAATTTGCGATGCTTGCCGTGATCACTTTTGCGCTCGAGATTCCAATTCTGGCAGCTTATGGGCTGGCGGCAGAACGCGCTGTTCAATTTGGCAAGGGTGGCATGCGCAGAGCAATCGAGACAGTTGGTGGTGGCTGGCTGGTTGCAGCGGGTATTGGGTTGGCGTTTTGGCGCCGCGCACCGTGACGCGGATCACCCGTGGTGCATTAAATAATCTTCTGACTGCATTTCATTTAAGCGCGATGCGGTGCGCGAAAATTCAAACGCATGATCTCCATTTGGATAAATTTCTTCCGGCGGCGTTTCGGCCGATGCGATAAGCCGCACATGATTATCGTAGAGAGCATCGATAAGAATAACAAATCGCTTGGCCTCATTGCGCCGCGACTTATCGAGCTTGGGTATATTTTCCACAAACACCGTATCGAACGTCTCTGCGATTTTTAAAAAATCAGGTGGGCCCAATGGTTTCTCACACAAATCCGCGAATGAAAAACGCGCCACGCCGCGTGCTGCTTGCGGCACATGAAGCGTGCGCCCCTTAAGCTCAAGATCGAGGGTTTCGCCTCTTTCACATTCGGTCAGGTGCTCCCAACGTGTCTGCAGGACGCGATCAGCCTCGTCGCCCAGCGGGGTAACATAGACGCGTCTGCCCATGAGGCGGTTCAGCCGATAGTCGATGGGGCTTTCCAGACTAACCACCTCGAGGCGCTCCTGAACAAGTTTTATAAAGGGAACGAAACTGTTTCGGTTTAAACCATGCTCATAAAGATTCTCTGGATGCACGTTTGATGTCGTTACCACCACAACGCCATGTTCAAAGAGCGCTGAAAAGAGCCTCCCCAATATCATGGCATCTGTAATGTCGCTCACCTGAAACTCATCGAAGCACAAAAGCTTGGCGTCATCTGCAAGTTCGCGGGCAACTGGTGGTATGGGATCATTATGCTGTTTGCGCCAATGGTGCACACGCGTGTGCACATTTTGCATAAAAGCATGAAAGTGGATGCGCTTCTTGGGTGCAAAATCGACGTTCGCGTAAAAGAGATCCATTAGCATGGTCTTGCCGCGTCCCACATCGCCAATGAGATAAAGCCCTTGGGGCATTTCGGCGACATCATCCGCCTTAAACCAGCGCTTCCACCCCTTGGTGTGCGTGCGGGGCGTATAGCGAGACATTTCGTCCGCCAATTTATCCAGATGTGAAATAACACGCAGCTGTTTTGCGTCCGAAGTCAGTTCTCCAGACGCAACAAGGGTTTCATAAGCTTTGCGAATAGCGTGCATGGGCGGCGCTTATCGCGTGTCCGCGCCATTTTCGCAAGCCTCAACTTCTCGCACCGATTAGGTAGGCGCCCCGGTTTTCACTTGGGGCATATCTTCCCAATTGTCACCAACAGCCAGCACGCATGCCAGTCCTTGCAAATTGGTTACAACAACTGTCCAGGTACCTTTTTCAGAAACAAAAATTTCCATAATCCGTTTCCCTCCCGCTAAACCATATGCTTTGCGGGATTCTTTGTATTTACCTGAAAGAGATTTCTTGATCGCGTCATAAGGTGCACAAGCGCGCATAGCGTTAGCTTCAGCGCTAAGGGCAAGAAATGCGGCGATGAGAAGTGAAATGAACGAGAGTTTTTTGAGCATATCGTTCTCCAAAAGGTTGCCGAGCTCGGGCGTATGACCCCGTCGACCCCGTCCTTTTGTTTGACATGCTTCCCAGCAAAAACTCAGGCATACATGGTGCGCCTCAAACCTTAATCATTGGTTAGCAATAAAAAACGGGCGCGGATTTTGGCCCGCGCCCGCGTGAATTCAACACTGTTTGAACCCTTTAGTTCATGGTCGGGATTACAAACTCTGCACCTTCTTTCATGCCAGATGGCCAACGAGAGGTAACGGTTTTTGTGCGGGTATAAAAGCGTACTGAATCGGGTCCATGCTGATTCAAATCACCAAAGGCTGAACGCTTCCACCCACCGAATGTGTGATAGGCAAGCGGCACGGGGATCGGCACATTGATGCCCACCATGCCGATATTGATGCGGTTGGCAAAATCGCGCGCCGCATCGCCATCACGGGTGTAGATCGCAACTCCATTGCCATATTCGTGCTTCATAGGCAGCTCAATTGCTTCCTCATAGGTTTGCGCTCTAACGACCGACAATACAGGGCCGAAGATTTCCTCTTTGTAGATGCGCATATCTGGCGTTACGTTATCGAACAGGCATCCGCCCATAAAGTAACCGTTTTCATAGCCTTGCATCTGGAAATCACGACCATCGACGACAAGGTTTGCACCTTCTTCAATGCCGAGATTCACGTAACCTTTAACGCGTTCAAGAGCTTCGCCCGTAACCAATGGACCATAGTCAGCTTCATGATCGGTCGATGGGCCGATACGCAGGGATTCAACGCGCGGTGTGAGTTTTTCAATAAGGGCATCAGCCGTTGCCTCGCCAACAGGAACCGCAACCGAAATCGCCATGCAGCGTTCACCTGCTGAACCATAGCCTGCACCAATAAGTGCATCGACCGCTTGGTCAAGATCAGCATCAGGCATGATGATCATGTGATTTTTGGCACCACCGAAACACTGCACGCGCTTGCCTTTGGCGCAGCCCCGGCTGTAGACATACTCTGCAATCGCCGTGGAACCAACAAAGCCGATACCTTGAATAAGGTCGTCATCAAGAATGGCATCAACAGATTCTTTGTCACCATTCACCACATTGAGCACACCAGCAGGAAGGCCAGCCTCAATCATCAACTCAGCAAGGCGCATGGGAACCGACGGATCGCGCTCAGATGGCTTCAATAAGAACGCATTACCGCACGCAATTGCCGGGCAGAATTTCCACATTGGGATCATCGCTGGAAAGTTAAACGGTGTAATACCGGCTGCTACGCCCAATGGCTGGCGCATCGAGTACATATCAATGCCTGGACCCGCACCATCGGTGTATTCGCCCTTTAACAGATGCGGAATGCCTACTGCAAACTCAGCAACTTCAACACCGCGCTGAATATCGCCGTGGCTGTCTGGTATGGTTTTGCCATGTTCCATTGAAAGCAAGTGCGCAAGTTCATCTTTATTTTGCGCAACGAGATCGACAAACTTCATCATCACTCTTGCACGCACTTGTGGGTTCTTTGCAGCCCACTCAACTTGAGCAGCCGCTGAATTCTCCGCTGCTTCTCGTACTTCGGCCGCCGTCGCCAAAGCGACCTTTGCTTGCACTTCACCCGTGTTTGGGTTCAACACATCTGCGAAACGCCCACTCTTGCCCGCAACATGCTTACCGCCAATAAAATGACCGATTTCCTTGACCATCTGAAAACTCCCGCTCGTCCGCACCCAATCTGGGTTCGGTATCATCATTAAAATTCAAGCGTGGAAACTAACCGCCTTTCAAGATGCTCACAAGACACCAATTGTGCGGTTACGATCTGTCCAGTGGAAACTAAATTGGGATACCTGGCACCCATACATAGCCATCATCGTCAATTATATGGGCTTCGCGCTGTCCGTGGGGTTTGTCGAGCGCTGCTGACAATACGGTCCAATCACCTGCGCGGGCAGCTTCCACCGCTTCATCTGGATCACGGCCATAGATGCGCAATTCCAGTCCGGCACCACGTGCGTCCACATTGGCGATGATGCCGGTCATTTCATGATCGAAATATGTGTGATCTGCGTGCAGCATCCAGATCGTCTCGCCCGATTGCATTACTGCGAAATCTGGATCTGCATACACAGTTTGCGCTTTGAGAACTTGCGTTTGAAATTTCACTGACGTCTCAATATTGCGAACAAGCAAATTGACACCGATGCCGGATTTCAACTTCCGACCGAATTCATCGGCCGGCATCCAGGGGTCACCTTCACGTTTTTTCACAACTGGTATCCTTCACGCAAGACTTGTTGCTGCTTAACATTCTCACGATCAGATGCAGTGAGAATATAGCCAATTCTGTGAAGTTGATTGAGACCAGTTTGCGAAAACGCTTATCGGTTCACAACATTTCAATGCTCACGGGGTTCTCTTCCTCGACAAGATTGTAAGCCACGCGGCATTCAGGCAAGTGGGTATCATTGATGCGGCCAGCCATCCGCAAAACGAGAAGAAACATGAGTGCCGCATCCTCCTCAAAATGCTCTGCATCCAAGCCATCATCACCCTGGTTCAACAGATAACCAAGCCGATGCGCGGTGTATGTGAGGAGCTTCGCGGCATTATCGCCATCGAGACTGGTAATGATCTGTCGGTTTTCATCGACAAAGTGTTTATCAAGCGAAACAACAATACTGTCCGCGATCACAAGCGGAATATCACCGTCCATGACAATTTGCTTTTCTGCAGCGCGGCGTTTCAAAAGAGGATTTAATGCAATGCTGACCACTCCGACGGGCGGAGCAGCGTAATTTTCACGTCGTAAAGCGTTACCCAAAATAACTTCCTTTTCGGCTCAAACCGTAAATCAGGTCCTGACGCAACTTACGCTGCGTAATTTGAGCGGGAAGCCTTAACGATTCGTCAATGTAAAAAATATATCGCCTATGCACATTAAGGATGAATTTGTGGAACGTCCGGGTTAGCGACATCAAGATATTTTTCAGCAGGAATGCGCACAAAACCTGCAATTCCCATGGCATTGCGATCTTCTATCGATAGCCCGTCAATGGCAGATTTCACAGCTCCATGCATCAGATCTGCATCGTTGCCAGGCGCCGTAATATAGGGCAACCCCGGCGTCGGTTGCGTCCATTCAAGAATCCGCAAGCCTTGCGCAAATGGTTCATATTTTTCCATCAAGCGCCACGACACAGCATCCAGCGCACAAATGTCCGCCCTGCCTTCAGCAACTGCCCGGGCGGATTCCAGGTGCGCGCCTGTATGCAGCAAGTTCTCAAACCAATCCCCTTTTGGTTTGAGATGGTTATAGGGTGCTGCAAACCCCGATTGCGAAAAGGTCTGGTTATATGCAAACACCGCATCCGCAAACTGCTCAGGTTTTGTGCGCTCAACACCAACCCGCACCATAAAAGGGCTGCGATAATATCCTGGTGGGCATCCCTCAATCGCGAAATCCGGCGTGCCAACAAGCTGAACTTTTTCATGCAACCACAGCCGGTAAGGCATTCCGCACGTTTGGCTCAGCACCAACTGTGGGTGCTCCCAAACCATAAACTCCTCTGCGTCTTGGGAGAGGTTTTCAGGGCTTTTGATGCCAATATGTGCGAGCTGTTCGCGTATCAATGCCCAATATCGCTTGTGCGCGTCAACCAGTTCCGGGCGCTGATACATCATTAAGTTGGCGATCATTCACAACACCCTTGAAGGTTTTGCATGCGGCACATGCACGATGAGGTAATGTCTATATCGGCCTTCGCAACGGCCACGCTCAGCTGATCTTCCAGCGCGTCGAGCTCGCCGGACTTACCCTTTCTTCGCAAACATTCCACCAGCCCATGCAGTGCCCACACATTGCCCGGATGCTGAGCACAACGTTGCAAGTTTTTGTTCAATCCCAAATCGGTGCGGTAAACATCTTCCGCCTCTTCATAGTGCCCCTGCTCAGCAAGCAAAGCGGCCAAAGCGTGCCGCGGCGGGTGCATCCATGGCCACGGCTCTGAATATGAAAGCGCATCATCTCTTTGCACGCTTTCGCGCAAATGTGCGTATGCGACCTCATAGTTGCCTTTGTGATATTCAAGCTCACCATTGAGCATCTCTTCACCAACAGCCAATACTTCGCGCGCGGTGTTATTAAAGAACTTCCGTTCAGGACAAATGCGCCCAACAGCTTCATAAAACTGACGTCGCTCGTCTTCAGCCAATTCAAAATTTTTCAATGCAGCATGCGCAACACCCTTTGCGTAGTGATGCATTGCAACGGTGACGCAATAAAGCGCGCGATCATTTGGCAAGGGCGTGTCAACAATCTCTTGCCAACGCCCAAAGCGCACCAAAACATCTATCGCGTTGGAAAAGTATCCCTCAAGTGTGTGCGCCATTTGCGGACGGTCGGGAATGCTCAACACATCTTCTGAAAGCAACGCACACATTTTGTCGGCGGCGGCTTTTGCAGCCTCGAACTGGCCCATGAACATACATGCATACATCATTAAATGCAGATCATGGCAGCACGCCGTTGTGTAGAATTGGTAAGGCCCGGCATACTCCAGATACATATCATCGGCGCGGATGGCTTTTTCACTGCACAGCTTGGCCTTTTCATATTCACCGCACAGAACATAGATGTGCCCGGGCATATGGTTCATGTGGCCCACATCCGGACACAGGCAATTAAGCGTATCCGCAGACGCCATCGCGCGCTCGGGCTCGTGCGACATTTCCAATGCGTGAATATGTAAATGAAGGATTGCAGGGTGTGGTGTTTCACCTTGCTTTTGGGAAAGCGCGATTGAATGTTCGCAGGCCTCCAGCGCTTCCAGCGTATCGGCCCCTGCCATGGGAATATCGTTAATCACATCCCACAATTTCCACGGTGTTCGGGTCATCGCGCCTTCGGCAAAAAGCGCTGCAATGTCGTGATCCGACCGGTCAGCACGGTAGGCCTTGCGCATGGCGTCGGCGTAATCATCGTCCCAGCGGTTGAACTCTTCTTGAGATACGGGATGTGGTTTTTGAAACCGCGCGGTCAGGGCTTGTGTGAGGGCTTTTTCAAAAGGTGTGGCATTGCCGGCCAATTCCAGTGCCCGCTGGCTATGAGTGTGGCAAAGTTTGGTGCAGCATTGCGCCTCATTCGGGCTGAAATCACACCATGGGAAGTTGTAAAACGGGCCCGCCGCATAGGCGACACCCCAATGTGCCATTGCACAGTCAGGATCGAATTCAAGCACCTTCTTGAAGCACTTCAAACCTTCTTCCTGGTTGAACCCGAAACACCAGTTCAGCCCCATATTGAACCAATGTTGCGCTTCTTGCGATGATGTTGTGATCGCGCGCTTATGCGCCCCTAGATCGAAGCGATCAGATACGTCCCCCATACAGTCCCCTTTTACTCACGAACCTCAATTAGTCCCCCTTCCTGCAAATCTCCTCAATTTTATGGCTCTCAAGCTGCCTGATATCAAACGCGACGTTCAACCATCATTTTCTTGATTTCTGCAATCGCCTTTGCGGGGCTCAACCCCTTAGGACAGGCCTTGGCGCAATTCATAATGGTGTGGCAGCGGTAAAGCCTGAATGGATCTTCCAGATTGTCGAGGCGCTTTCCGGTTGCTTCGTCACGGCTGTCGATTAACCAGCGATAGGCTTGCAGCAATACAGCTGGGCCAAGATAGCGGTCTCCGTTCCACCAATAGCTTGGGCATGATGTTGAACAGCACGCACACAGAATGCACTCGTAAAGTCCATCAAGCTTTTCGCGGTCATCATGGCTTTGCAGCCATTCCTTGCGGGGCTCGGCAGATTCAGTTTGCAGCCATGGCTCGATGGATTGATGCTGCGCGTAAAACCGCGTCATATCGGGCACCAAATCCTTCACCACCGGCATATGCGGCAAGGGATAGATCTTCACCGGCCCGTTAACTTCATCCATGCCTTTCAGGCAGGCAAGTGTATTGGTGCCATCAATGTTCATGGCGCACGACCCGCAAATCCCTTCACGGCACGAGCGGCGGAAAGTCAGCGATGGGTCAATTTCGTTTTTAATCTTGATCAGCCCATCAAGAATCATGGGGCCACAATGTTCAGCATCAATCACATAGGTATCGACGCGCGGATTATCGCCAGTGTCAGGATCGTAGCGGTAAATCTGGAACTCCCTGGATTGCTTGGACTCTTGCGCAGGCCAGGTTTTGCCTTCTTTAATTTGGCTGTTTTTCGGCAGTGTGAGTTGAACCATATCCGTATTTTCTCAAGATTATCTATGAGGGCGATCAGTACACGCGTGCTTTTGGCTTGATGTAACTGATATCGTTGGTGAGTGTGAAATTGTGCACATCACGATAGCCGAGTTCGATTTTGCGCTTGGCATCATCGCACCAGGCAAGAGTGTGCTTCATCCATTTCTTATCATCGCGATCCGGGAAATCCTCGCGCGCATGTGCGCCGCGGCTTTCTTCGCGGTTTTGCGCGCTGTCCATGGTTACCACCGCTTGAATAATGAGATTATCATACTCAAGGGTTTCAATAAGATCGGAATTCCAGATGAGAGACCGGTCGCTGACGGCAATTTCATCGCCCGCCGACCACAGATCGTGAATATTGTCATGCCCTTCATCAAGCACTTCGCCGGTGCGGAACACTGCGCAGTTTGTCTGCATCAAACGCTGCATCGACAAACGCAATTGCGCGGTGGGTGTTGCCCCGCTGGCATTGCGGAACTTGTCTAGTCTGGCAATGGCGGCTTCACCGGCATCGCCGCTCCATTCAGCATGGGCTTGATTGGGTTCAACTGTATCAGCGCAGCGCAAGCCGGCAGCGCGGCCAAACACCACCAAATCGATAAGAGAGTTTGATCCCAAACGGTTGGCGCCATGCACTGATACACATGCTGCTTCACCAATAGCCATCAATCCGGGCACTGTCTTGTGCGGATCTTTGGTGTCGCCGGCAAATACCTCACCGTGATAATTGGTGGGAATTCCGCCCATATTGTAGTGAACCGTTGGCAGAACCGGGATCGGGTCTTTGGTAACGTCGACACCTGCAAAAATGCGTGCTGATTCAGAAATTCCCGGTAGGCGTTCAGCAAGCAATTCAGGATCAAGGTGATCGAGATGCAGGAAGATATGGTCACTATCTTTGCCAACACCGCGGCCTTCACGTATTTCAATGGTCATCGACCGCGACACCACATCACGTGACGCCAAATCTTTTGCAGACGGGGCGTAACGCTCCATAAAGCGTTCACCTTCGGAATTGGTCAGATATCCGCCCTCACCGCGTGAGCCCTCGGTAATCAGGCACCCAGCGCCATAAATACCGGTTGGGTGGAACTGCACAAATTCCATATCCTGCAAGGGCAATCCGGCGCGCAGCACCATGGCGTTACCATCACCAGTACAGGTGTGCGCTGATGTGCACGAGAAATAAGCCCGGCCATATCCACCTGTTGCCAAGATTGTTTTATGCGCTTTAAAGCGGTGGATTGTGCCATCTTCCATCGCAAGCGCCATAACACCTCGGCATGCGCCATCTTCCATAATCAGATCAAGCGCGAAATACTCGATAAAAAACTCAGCTGAGTGACGCAACGACTGGCCATAAAGCGTATGCAGCATGGCATGGCCTGTGCGGTCTGCTGCAGCACATGTGCGTTGAGCGGGCGGGCCCTCACCATAATCTGTGGTCATGCCCCCAAACGGGCGCTGGTAAATTTTACCATCTTCGGTGCGCGAAAAGGGAACGCCAAAATGCTCCAACTCATAGACAGCTTCCGGCGCCTGACGGCACAGATATTCAATTGCGTCCTGGTCACCCAGCCAGTCTGACCCCTTAACGGTGTCGAACATATGCCAGCGCCAATCATCTGGCCCCATATTACCAAGCGATGCCGCCACGCCACCTTGGGCTGCAACAGTATGTGAACGCGTTGGAAATACTTTGGAGACACACGCCGTACGCAGGCCCGCTTGTGATGCGCCTAAAGCTGCGCGCAATCCGGCACCGCCAGCACCCACGACCACCACATCATATTCGTGATCAATCACATCATATGCGCGGTCATTAATGTTAAATCCGTTCTTTGCTGAACCGTTCGTTGCCATGGGGTTTTACGCTCCAAAACCGAGTTTCAAGATGGCGAACCCACTCGCAACCGCGATCGCCACACAGAAAAAAGTATTCGCCATAAGGGCTAGCATTTTCTTACCCTCGCTGTTGACGTAGTCTTCAATCACCACCTGCATACCCAGCCGCATGTGCCAAGTAACCGACAGCACCGCCAACAACAACAACACGCTCATAAAAGGCGAGCCGAGGCTTGCCGCCAGCTCAGCATGGCTTGCACGTGCATTGAATACGATAAACAGCAGCAAAAAGATGATAAGCGGCAAATTGGCAATGGCCGTAACCCGCTGCATCCACCAGTGGTGGGTGCCGTCTTTTGCAGACCCCAACCCGCGCACTTTTGAAAGAGGTGTTCTTAAATCCATCTCGCTCACCCCGCCGCCAATGCAATGATCCAAAGAAGAACAGTTATGACGACCGAACCACCAAGGTTCAGTTTCGCCATGAGTTCAACTTTTTCCAGATCAAATCCGCGCCCGGTATCCCAGATCAAATGGCGCAACCCGCCAAGAAGATGATGCACCAGCGCCCAGGTGAAACCGACAAGGATCAACAAACCCAGCCACGACCCATAAATCGCCTGCACTGTGCCATAGGCATCCGCGCCACTGGCCGCGGCCAATAACCAGATCGCAAACAACGCCATACCGAAATAAAGCGCACATCCAGTAAGACGATGAATGATCGATATCGTCATCGTCAGCATCGGCTTGTAGACCTGCAAATGTGGTGAAAGGGGTCGTTGGGGTGTCGTTTCTGCCATTATCTCACCAAATAGAAAGAACGCGTACCTTGGGCGGGAACATTATTCATATTCTTATAAGCCATGTCGCGGCGCATACAAATCCTACATTTGTTATAAATTCATCATCTTGGCATTATTGCCCAATAATCGAGCTCCAAAATCACGCCATCGGCAAAGCCCTCATCGCCCTTACCTGGAAAAGCCGTGCACGGGGTATCGACGGTGGCATAGGTGACGAGCCGCAAGGCGCCGACATCTGAACGGCCGGGAAGCTCCGCCTTGTCTTTCACTTCACTCCATGCAAACACCGTTCCGCTGGCAAATAAAGGGGCCACATGGCGCCCGCCATTAATTGCGGTGATGTGGTAGGCGTTTCCAAGACCATTGAACGACAATGCACGGGCAAGCGAGATCACATGTCCGCCATAGATCAGCCTGCGGCCAAAGCGGCCCTTTTCCTGTTCGAACTGATTGAAATGCACCTTGGCAGTGTTTTGAAAAAGCCTGGTGGCGAGCATATGGTCGGCTTCTTCAACCGTCATACCGTCCACATGGTCGATTTTTTCACCCACCTCATAGTCACCCCAGCGATGTGGCGAGCCTGACAGTGCGCAATCCCACTCTGTGGCGTTGACTGCGTTTGCCGCCGCGCCCAGTTCCTCAACTGACACAACTTTCGCCAGTTCTGGCACAACCGGGTCCGGGGCGGGTGAATTCACATCGCGCTTGTTCACCATGACCCAGCGCACATAGTGCAAAACCGTTTCACCACGCTGGTTTGTGCCAGTTGAACGCACATAAACAACACCGGTTTTGCCATTGGAGTTTTCTTTTACGCCGATCACTTCAGAGGTTGTCGATAAGGTGTCGCCGGAATAGACGCGCTTTAGAAATCTGCACTCGGCATACCCCAGATTGGCAACAGCATTGAGTGAGATATCAGGCA
>JBPCVX010000047.1:0-12762 GCA_051010095.1 Hyphomicrobiales bacterium | reverse complement strand
GTATCATCGCGTGGATAAAAGTACAAAACGAGTTTCTTTCCACGATAATCACGAAGGGAAATTTCAGCTCCACCATCACCTGGAAGTGAAAAGTCAGGCGCTTCATCTCCCACGTCTAAAAAAATATGTTTACTTGTCATGCTTTTGACCCTTTTTGAGCGCTATCAACACAATCTCAGGAAGAAATGTGCTATACACCAGCTCTACGGGTTTGCACAGAACACCGGATGATAAAGGGCACCTGTAAATCCGAATGAAACTGATAGCGCAGAATGTTGCCGGAAGATTTGCTGCCGGCAGCAATATGTTTGCCTCGCTTGAGGAGATGGATCGTTAAGTTGCGTGGACGTTTAACCAAATGGGCAGTCTTCGGTGTCACCGGCTTTTTGGTGCTCGGACTATGCGTTTTTGCAGCGGCAGCTTGGCGACTGTCTCAAGGCCCTGTTTCGCTGTCCTATTTCAATCCTCAACTGCGCGAAATTATTTCCAATGGTCTTGGTGGAAACCGCGCTGAGATATCCGACCTGGTAATCGAGCGTGATTCCATCTCGGGGGCGACCAGCCTGCGTATGCGCGATCTCAAGCTTTACGATGAAAGCGGGGCGTTGATAGCAAAAGCCCCAAGAGCTGCAATTGGCATTGATGTTTCGCAACTTATTACTGGAAACATTGTGCCCAACCGGCTCGAGCTTATTGGACCGGCAATTAAGGTGCGCAGATTACTTACCGGCGAGATAAAAATGGGCTTTGGGGAGGCTGACGAATCGTTTCTCCCTCCTGCGTTACCTCAATCGCGCGAAGCAAAAAGCGCTGAAGGCGATCCGCAACCTGCTGGCATTATTGATAATGAAGACGCTGGCCTCACCGACTTTGTAAGGCGCGAGTTCTTTTCTCAAGATAGCTCTGGCGGTGGAACCACCATCACTTCGATTCAAATCTCGAACGCATCGTTTTCACTGTACGACCAAGAGAATGACGCGATTTGGAGTATACCGCGCGCAAATTTGGCGTTTAAAAAGGTCGGGTTTGGCGCTTCTTTGTTCTTTGACGCGCAAGTCGCGAGTGGTCCGACACCTTGGAAGCTAGATGTGGTTGCCAATTACCGGCGCTCTACTGACAATTTTGGCGTTGTCGCCAAAATCGCAGATTTAATCCCTGCGGATATCTCGCGCAAAATATTTATGTTGTCCAAGCTTACACAGGTAAAGCTTCCCCTTTCAGGACAGGTCGATCTTGAGCTTGACCGTGATTTGCAGATTAAATCCGCCAAGGCACAGCTCGCCGCAACCGCTGGGGAGGTTGATTTTCCAGAATTCCTCTCCAGACCGATTGAAATTGAGCAAGGCACGTTAAACCTTACTTGGAATCCAGAACAGCAGACCATCATTCTGAACGATTCCACACTAACAACGCGCACCGCCCTAACGGCTCTTGCAGCGCAGTTCCGACCCATATGGTCGCAGGATGGTCATTTGAGCCAAGTTGATTTCGCTCTTAAGGCACGCAATAGCGAACGCGATGATGTGGTTGAGGCAAGCCCTTATCTAATTGATCGGATCGATGCCACAGGATCAGCAAAAGTTGAAGAAGGCCAGGTAAGAGTAGATGACCTACTCGTTATGTCAGGAACCTCCGGCGTACGGTTGCGTGGATACTTCGCGGAGGGTGACGAAGCCATATCCATGAAAGTCTCCGGGCGCTTACAGAACCTGCCATTCCGGATGGCCGCCGATCTGTGGCCACCGATCGTTGCACCGAAAGCACGCGAATGGATGCGCGAAAATATACGCCTTGGCAGCTTCGATGACGGCACGTTCAAAATTGACCTTCCAAGCTCCACGCTTGCTGCGGCCATTCGTGACAAAAAACCGATTCCAGATAATCTCATCGACGCGCAAATTGAGTTTTCCGGTGCAACTACATCTTACTTTGAGGGACAGCCAGATATCAAAAATATGGCGGGTAAAATTCTTATCCGCGGAGACAGTCTCGACCTCACCTCACTGAGTGGCGTTATCACCTCAGACAATGGTGGCGTGTTGAAGGTGATTGATGGGCATATGTTTGTTACCGAATTGGCAAACCCGATAAGCAAAGGTGATTTGGAAGTCAGAGCGAAGACGGATGTTGGCGCTTTGTTGGAATTGGCGGACCGACCTCCGCTGAATATGATTTCCAATGCAGATTTCAACGCAAATAATGCGAGCGGAACTGCTGACATGACGCTCGCGCTCAAAATGCCGTTGAAACCAAAAATTGCGCGTGAAGACATCAGCATTTCGGCTTCCATTAAGTTGAACAATTTCGGCCTTAAGAGCGCTTTTCGCGCACTCGATTTGAGCGAAGGGGATCTGCAGGCCGACATTGACACAACCGGGTTGCGCGCAACTGGTAAAGTGAAACTTGACGGTATTCCCGCAAAACTCACATGGTCTCGAAAAACATCACCTGTAAATTTGCAAGCCTTTAAGCTTGAAACCACGCTTGATGAAAAATTGCGCACCAAACTTGGGCTTGACCTTTCAAAGTTTGTCAAAGGCCCTGTCGGAATAAAGCTAGAAGGAAGCGGTGAAGGCGCGAACATTTCACAAACGCGTATCACTGCCGATCTCGCAAAAGCAAAGTTAGAGCTGAGTCCCATTCGTTGGCTGTACGGGCCGCGAGAAGGCACCAAAGCCATCTTCGACATCGATTTTTCAGATGCCGAAAGAGCAAAAATCAGCAACCTATCTCTTACCGGTAAAGATCTCGAAATTAAAGGAAGCATATCACTAAAGAACACTGGTGAGCTTCTGGTTGCAGCATTACCAACGGTCAAACTGAACCGTCTCAACGTGATGTCAATTAATGCCAAACGCAGCGCGCAAGGGGTTCTTACCCTCGATGTCAAAGGCAAAACCTTCGATGCACGTCCGATGATTGCGGGATTGTTTGCAGAAAGCACTGGTCGCGTTGCTCCAGCAGGTGACGAACGAACAGAGATCAAGGCTTCGATTGACAAGGTTTTTGCTTATCGTGAAAGGCATATCGATAAGGTAAACGCCATTGCAACTTCCGAAGGTGATGCCCTCACCTCAATGCGTTTAGAAGGACGTTTTTCGGACGGTTCCCCGATGCAACTTAACATTCAACCTCGCGCAGACGGATCGCGCGATATGGTTCTGCAAACCGGGAACGGAGGCGCTGCACTTAGAGCGTCCAATCTTTATTCTAAGGTGCAAGGTGGCTCACTCGACTTTACAGCGAATTTGGGTCGTCCAGGTGAAGGTACGATCCGACGCGGTGATTTGACGATACGTGACTTTACAGTGGCCAACGAGCAGGAATTGGCCCAATTCCAGCAAGCACAGCAACAACGCACTCAAGGTACGGGCCAGCAGCAGCAGCAGGCGCAACCATTGAAATTTGACAAGCTGTCCCTACCCTTTGCTGTCGATCAAGATTTCGTGCGGATCGGCGATGCAAAGGTACGCGGTCCTTCTGTAGGTGCGCTTGCCCACGGATCGATACGCAAGGTTGACGGCAAGCTATCGATCGGTGGCACGCTTATTCCTGCATATGGTCTGAACTCTGCGTTTTCAGAGGTTCCTCTGATCGGAACGATTATCACAGGCGGAAAGGATGAGGGCGTAATAGGGGTTACATTTGGGTTAAGTGGAACGATGCGTTCGCCACAAGTTCAAATCAACCCTGTTTCAGCGATTGCGCCTGGCTTTCTGAGAAAAGTGTTTGAGTTTGAAGGTCAAGGCGCCTTAGGCGCTGAGCAGAAGCGCGCCAAACGCAAGCGGAAAGAAAAGAGCCTGGAGCAGGAACGCTAGTTTCAGACGCTTGTAAAGCTTACTCTATGTCTTCGACTGGCTCGCGGCGATTGCCTTCAACTTTACTGGCAAGTGACGCCTCTAAGAAACCATCTAAATCGCCATCCAGCACGGCCGTTGGATTCGTGCTTTCGTGGGCTGTGCGCAGATCTTTCACCAATTGGTATGGCTGAAGCACATAGGAGCGTATTTGGTGCCCCCACCCGATGTCTGTTTTTTGCGCGGCTTCTGCTTGTGCTTCCTCTTCCCGCCTTTGTAGCTCCGCCTCATACAATCGTGCGCGCAACATATTCCAAGCAGTCGCCCGGTTCTTGTGCTGCGAGCGCTCGTTTTGACACTGCACAACTATACCCGTTGGTGTGTGCGTGATACGCACAGCTGAATCAGTCGTGTTTACATGCTGCCCACCTGCTCCAGATGCGCGATAGGTATCGATGCGGCATTCGCTCTCATTAATTTCAATAATAATCGTGTCGTCAATGACAGGATACACGCCAACCGATGCAAATGACGTATGCCGGCGGGCATTTGAATCGAAAGGAGAGATGCGTACCAACCTGTGGACACCAGATTCTGTTTTCATCCAGCCATACGCATTATGACCCTTAATCTGCAGTGTGGCAGACTTCAGCCCAGCTTCATCGCCAGCTTGAACCTCCATCACCTCGGTTTTAAAACCTTTAGCATCCGCCCACCTGGTGTACATGCGCGTGAGCATTTGTGTCCAATCCTGGCTTTCCGTGCCGCCAGCGCCTGAGTGAATTTCAACAAAACAATCATTGCGATCAGCTTCGCCGGAAAGGAGTGTCTCCAATTGGCGTTTGGCAGCTTCTTTAGCAAATACGGTAATTGCTCTCTCTGCATCGGCGATGATTTCGTCGTCGCCTTCCATTTCGCCGAGTTCAATCAATTCAACATTGTCGTTGAGCCCGGATTCCAGAGTGGTATATGCCTTGATTGCTTCGTCAAGCGCCTGGCGGCTTTGCATCACCTCGCGGGCTTCGTCTGGATTGTTCCAAAGATCTGGGTCTTCGACGCGCGCATTTAATTCGTGGAGTCTTTGCTGGGCTGTATCCCAGTCAAAGATGCCTCCTCAGCAGCTCCAAAGACTGCTTGATGTCGTCGACAAGGGATTGCGTTTCTGCGCGCATTTTTATGTTTTTTCCTGTTTAGTGAATGAACTTCACATAAGTGGCTTTTGCGGCTTAGTAAAGTCCCCCGGTGCCGGTTGTAAGACCACCGTCACGCTCTGAGCTTTCTGCTTGCGCTGAATATCCGCCCGCGGGAACAAATCCTCCGCCATCCGCATTCTGGCCAATAACAGCGCCTCCCGATGGTTCTTCACCAGGTTTGAACGCTTCCAAAATAACCTGTTTACCGCCATAAACAGCGCGTTTCCCGTTTTTAGGGTTGATCGGGATAAGTTCCACACCAGATGGCACCCGGAATGGTGTCGCAGGTTCATCCTTCAACGCTGCCTTCATGAAATCAGAAAATATCGGCGCCGCCAACGCACCGCCCGTCGACCCGCGGCCCATAGGTTTGGGGTTGTCATATCCAATATAAACACCCACAGCCAGGTCGGGTGCAAATCCAACGAACCACGCATCGCGCTCATCATTCGTTGTTCCAGTCTTGCCAGCAAGGGGGCGGTATTGACCTTCAAAAGCTCTTTTGGCCGTGCCTCTCTGCACAACACCTTCCAACATGGATGTCATCTGATAGGCCGTATAAGGGTTGATCACCGGCTTCCGCACATCTTCCAATTCTGGTTCTTCTTGCTCCTGCCAGGCGGTAGCATTACACGACGTGCATTCGCGCTTATCGTGGCGATAGACTGTTTGTCCCCAACGGTCTTGAATGCGGTCGATCAGGGTCGGGTTAATCTCTTTGCCACCGTTGACCAGCATGGCGAACGCCGCTGTCATTTTCAAAAGAGTGGTTTCACCTGCCCCAAGCGACATAGAAAGCACTGGTAGAAGATCATCATAAATGCCAAATCGTGCGGCATAGTCTTTAATCTTATCCATGCCCATATCCTGGGCAAGGCGAACGGTCATCACGTTGCGTGAAAGCTCGATGCCGCGGCGCAAAGTTGATGGGCCGTAGTACTTACCGGAATAATTCTTGGGCTTCCAAATCTCACCACTCTGCTGACGAATGGAAATTGGTGCGTCCATCACCACCGATGCTGGGGTGTACCCATTATCCAGAGCGGTAGCATATACAAATGGTTTGAATGACGAACCCGGTTGGCGTTTTGCCTGCACAGCACGATTATATTGGCTCTTGGCATATGAAAACCCGCCTACTAGCGCGAGCACCCGACCGGTGTGTGGGTTTAGTGCAACAAGACCACCTTCCGCATCAGGCACCTGCATTAAATGCCAATTTGCATCGTCGCCCTTGCCGGCAACGTAAACCACATCACCTGGTACCAAGACGTCGGCTGCAGATTTCACCTTAGGTCCCAAGGAAATCCGGTCATCTTTTTTTCTTCCAACCTGCTTGCGCGCCCATTCAAGATTTGCAAGCGGAATACTGACAGTTTTGTTGTCGGTATCCATCTTACCGTCTTTACGGCGATCGGGATGCAACCCTAAGCGCGCTGCATCTTCGCTGACATCAAGCACAACGGCCAGCCGCCAGGGCTTCAGATCGTTCAGTTCTTTAATCTTAAACAACCGCTCTGCCCAGGCACCATCGGCAACTTCAATTCGCTTGACAGGTCCGCGGAAACCACGTTTTCGATCAAATTTTATTAAGCCAGTTTGGAAAGCCTGGCGCGCCAACACCTGTAAGTTTGGATCCAGCGTTGTCCTCACCGACAGACCGCCCTCTTTCAATCGCTTTGCGCCATAAGCAGCTTCGACAGAACGCCGAACTTCTTCAGTAAAGGCTTCGGCACCAATCTGGCTGGCGAACAACTGAACACCGCGCTTGCGACCGATGACTTCCAGCGGTTCGGCTTGGGCCTGTTTCATCTGCTCTTCTGTGATGAAATCATTAACTTCCATGCGGCTCAGCACCCAATCACGCCGCTCAGTCGCGCGTTCAGTGTGCTTAATAGGGTCTAGTCTGCTTGGCTGCTTAGGCAGTGCCGCAAGATATGCCATCTCATGCACTTCAAGTTCGTTCAGTGACTTGCCGAAGTAATTCAGCGAAGCAGCCGCGACCCCATATGAACCCGAGCCGAGATAAATCTCGTTAAGATAGAGTTCGAGAATTTTGTCTTTCTCAAAGGTTTGTTCGATACGTCGCGCCAGCAGCGCCTCTTGAAGCTTGCGTTCGATCGTCCTCTTATTATTGAGGAAGAAATTCTTTGCGACCTGCTGAGTAATGGTTGATGCCCCAGCGAGGCGCGTATTTTTTCCAGTGGCTTTGCCTTCGGCATAGCGGAACACGGCTTTAGCCATGCCGACCCAATCGAGACCGTTATGTTCGAAAAAGGATTTGTCTTCAGCAGACAAAAACGCCTGCACCAGCATTTCTGGGAGCGCTGCTGAAGGCACGTAGAGCCTGCGCTCTTCGGCATACTCAGCCAACAATTTACCATCGCCAGCATGTACCCGGGTCATAACAGGCGGTTCATAAGTCGCCAACTGCTCAATACTTGGCAGTTCTTTTGATTGATCTCTTATCAGCACGCCAATCGCCACCGCGACGGCTACGAAAACGATGAACATCGCCGTGAATAGAAATCCTAAAAACCGAACCATTCTCTAATCCATTAGGGTCGATGGGGCAGCGCAAATGCTAGCGTATATCATTCGTGCGTTGGAATACCCGATTTCCATAAGAATCGCACATCAAAAATGCGCAAATTACGAGATTACCAGCTCAACTGACGCATTGTAGATACCAATTGTGGCGTCCAGCGGGCTTGATCAAGGCTATGGCTATTGATTTTGTGCGATTCTATCGGAAAAAAATGCATCAATCGCCCCCACCATTGTGCTGGCCATCTTTGAACGCCAAGCGGGTGATACCAGGTTCTTTTCATCACTTGCGCTGGAGAGATACCCTAGTTCCAGCAAAACTGATGGCACGTCGGGTGCTTTAAGCACACGAAACCCTGCTGACCGAATTGGCTTCCTGGTCAACTTCGACACAGTTCCAATTCGGCGTGAGAGCTTACGCGCAAAAAACATGGAGTGATTGTTGGTTTCGCGTTGGGCAAGATTAATCAAAATACCACTCACCTGTTTTGATTCGATCCCTAAATCCACGCCGGCAATGACATCCGCTTGGTTTTCTTTTCTTGCAAGAGAAGCTGCCTCGCGGTCCGAAGCGCGCTCTGAAAGAGTGTAAACCGTCGCGCCACGCGCCTTGCCGCGGCGAATGGAATCCGCATGAACTGCAATGAACAAACCAGCTTTCTTATGGCGTGCGAAAGTTACCCGATCGCGCAAACGAATGAACCGGTCCCCCGATCTTGTGAGATAGACTTTGTAGCGTCCGGTTTTAACCAACTTATCTCGCAACACCTTGGAAAAGGCGAGCGTGACTAATTTTTCTTTGGTGCCACGTCTGCTTATTGCACCAGGATCAACGCCGCCATGTCCTGCATCAATAACAACAATTCGCTCGCGTGGGCGCGCAGGTTCTAACAATTCGCTCGCTTGTTTGCCGATATTTGGTTTTTCCTTGGGCAGGACAAGGTTCTCGCGCTCGCGTTCATGAGACTTTATAGCTTCTGCTGTTAAGGCAGCAATGCGCGCAGCTGCCGCCTCCGCCTCATGCTTTTCAGCTTCAGCTGCCGCTTTGCGCATTTCATTTATAAGTGCCTCTACATCAATCGAGGGGGCCTCATCTTCTGGTGCTTCAGCGACTTTCAAACTGGTCGGCTCTTCTGGAGCTGCAATCGCCTCTAATGCTTGGCTTGCAAACGCATTGGCGGTCGCGAATTTCGCTGCATCTGTGGCAGCCAAATCAATTACCAACCGCGCTGGTTGTCCATTTACTGGTTGAATTACAAACGCTTGCGCAACTTCAACTGGACCCGAGGTATCCATAACGATTCGCGCTTTACCTTTGGCAAATGGGCCGTAACGATACCTCTTAACAAGACCGTGGCCAATTGTACCCAACCCCTTTGGTAATGAGAATTCTACATGGGGCATGTCAACGATGACGCGGTAAGGCTCATCTAACAATGTGATGGAAAATTCAACCGACTTCGTTATATCCGCAACAAAACGTGTGCGATCGCCATTTCCGCCAAGGCGCGCACCTGTCGCGACCGCAGTTTCCACCGGATCGGCCGAGGTCTGTTGCGCATTGGAAGGATTTATCAGAAATGCGCCCAGCCAAATGGTCCACAATATGAATATTACGGCCACGCCATTGGCAGATTTTAGAACGGTCATATGGCCACCTGGCAAAACAATAAATCTAGATAGAATCTCAACGCCACATGCACCCTATTGCGCGCTGGTTAACCATTTCTTTACAAAACGACCTCGTAAGACCAATTCACTTAGATTTGACAGTTTGATAACGACGGTGCTTGCAAAACGCACGTTTCGACCGTAGATAGAACTATCCGTTTTTCTCTGGCGAAGCGGATTCGGTGTTTAATTGCACCGAACGTGTTTAGAGTTCACTGTCTCCTCCAGCTGAGGAGATGGGTCTAGAAAAGGCCAGAAAGAGTTTTGATCGCGCATTCTTCCCCAATAGGAATGGGTCATTTAGATGCGCTGTGAGAGAATGGCCCTTGGCGACAAGGGCTTTAAAACAGACGAGAACACCTTCGTCAGAAAATTTGATGAGTGTTTCTCAGTTTGCATTTGAGGTGTTTCAGCATTGCGCTGGAATGGAAAGTAAAAAATGGGCTTGGACTTGGCGCATAGTGCACCACGCGAATCCGGTACACCGGATAAACGGCGTGAAGTGCCCCCCGCGATCGCCCGCATGGCTGGCGAGATGAATTTGAATCGCGGTGCCCGTTCTGCCCATATCACACGCGTACAATCAGATAATTTGAGGGAAGCAAGATCGCGGCATGGACCGCCACATGCGTTACCTTCCGGATTGTGCGCCGGAGAATTTAGCCAATGGGCAACAAGATGCTTATCGATGCGGCACATCCGGAAGAGACCCGGGTTGTCGTTGTCCGCGGAAACAGAATTGAAGAATTCGATTTTGAAGCCGCAAACCGAAAACAACTGCGCGGCAATATATACCTCGCTAAGGTCACACGGGTAGAACCATCGTTACAAGCGGCGTTTGTGGATTATGGCGGCAACCGCCATGGTTTCCTTGCGTTTAGCGAAATCCATCCTGATTACTACCAAATTCCGGTTGCTGATCGTCAGGCACTGCTTGAGCAAGACCGCGAGGACGATGCGATCGCATCGGCATCCGAAACCGACGAGAGCGCTGAGATTCAGAGTGCCGCTGACATTCCAGAAGAACCTGAAGCGGATAGTGCGACAGAAGATAGCGAAACGGAAGCCGAAGAAACGGCAGAGGAAAACTCTGACGATGATGGCAACGACACAGATGCCGATACCGAAGGCAGTGAAACCGACGGAAATGGTGAAAGTGTCGAATCTGTTGGTGCCGAAGATGCCATGGAAGAGGTTCCGCAGCGCAAGCGCACGCGCCGAAGAGATTATAAAATCCAAGAAGTTATAAAGCGTCGTCAGATTATTTTGGTGCAAGTGGTTAAGGAAGAGCGCGGCAACAAAGGCGCAGCCCTAACAACCTACTTATCGCTTGCCGGGCGGTATTGTGTTCTCATGCCAAACACTGCACGCGGTGGCGGTATCTCTCGCAAAATTACGGATGCACAAGATCGTAAACGTCTGAAAGACGTCGCAAAATCCATCGATGTTCCAGACGGAACTGGACTTATTGTGCGCACAGCAGGCGCAAATCGGACGAAAACCGAAATTAAACGCGATTTCGACTATTTGCTGCGGTTATGGGAAAACGTGCGCGACCTCACGCTTAAATCGACAGCTCCGAATTTGGTTTACGAGGAAGGCAGCCTCATAAAGCGTTCAATCCGCGATCTTTACACCAAAGATGTCGACAGCGTTTTGGTCGATGGGGAAACGGCCTATAAAGAAGCCAAAGAGTTTATGAAGATGCTCATGCCAAGTCATGCGCGAAACGTAAAACTCCACAAAGACTCAAAAGGTATCTTTTCGCGTAATCAGATCGATACACAGCTGGATGCGCTGTTTTCACCGCAAGTGACCCTGCCTTCTGGCGGCTATCTGGTAATCAATCAGACTGAAGCTTTAGTAGCTATTGATGTTAACTCGGGCAAATCAACCCGCGAACATTCGATTGAAACAACAGCATTAAAAACAAACCTTGAGGCTGCTCAGGAAGTGGGGCGGCAACTTCGATTGCGCGACCTTGCTGGTCTCGTGGTTATTGACTTCATCGATATGGAGGAAAAGCGCAATAACCGCAAAGTTGAGAACAAAATGAAAGAAGTTCTCAAAAGTGACCGGGCACGCATCCAGGTCGGACGCATTTCTCCATTCGGTTTGTTAGAAATGTCGCGTCAGCGCATGCGCTCAGGTGTTCTGGAAGGCTCGACACGCACATGCGAACACTGCGAAGGACGTGGATATATTAGATCTGTGGAAAGTTGTGCACTTTCTGTGCTGCGTGGTGTCGAAGAACACTTGCTCAATCGTAAATCCAACGAAAACCTCATTGTGCGCTGCCAGGACGAAGTTGCGTTTTACATTCTCAATCAAAAACGCGATCACCTTACGGCTTTGGAAACTGCTTACAACATCGTGATTATGCTGCAAGCAGGACACGAAGAACGGGGTTCAGATTTCGTAATTTCTAAGGCAGATGGCAACCTTCCTCCGCGCAAGGCGAAAGCGGCAGACGCGGTCAGCATGGATTCAGCCTATTCGGATGATGAGGAAGAAGAACAGGTTGAACAAAGTGTCGATGCTGACGAAAGTGAGGAGCAACCTCGCAAGCGCAAACGTCGCCGTGGCCGAAGAGGTGGCCGCAGAGCACGTGGACGCGGAGAAGCAACTCAGGCAAGTGAAGGCACAGATACCACCGCCTCCCAGGAGGATGTGGAAAGCGAAGTTGGTGAAGCTGGAGATGAAGGTGCCAAAGCACCTAATACAGCAAGACGCGGCCGTCGTGGTGGTCGAAAACACAGAAGCCCTCAAGATCAATCTGTTTCTCATGCAGACAGCGAAGAGGCCGCAATTGACCCGGCACAAGCGCCACAGCCCGCGATTGCGGTTGGTGAAGGAGACGACCCCTGGGATACGACACCGGAGCCTGTAAAGCCGAACCGCCGTAAAAGGAAGTCTAAGGCAACGGACGACAAGGATGATGCAGCTGATAAGGCAGACACACCTGAGAAAGCCGAGGCGAAGCCAAAGCGCGGCCGCAGCGTTAAATCTGAGGATGTGAAAGTTTCATCACAAGATGATGCCGATGCTGAGGATAAACCAAAACGCAAACGCCGTTCTGCCAAAAAGAACGATGATGATGGTGTCGAAAAGGTTGCTGGCACAGAATCTGAGGACGCAAAGCCAAAACGCAAGTCCCGTGCGAAAAAGAAGACAGACGATACAACAGACGGTGAGAAGGAAGACACCGTTAAAACTAAGAAGCGCACAAGCACCAAGAAAGCCAAAAAGGACGATGAAGGCAAAGCTTCAGGAGTGAAGGCCTCTGACGACGCTGAAAAACCGATTAATGGCGCGTCATCTTCTGCGGCATCTGATGTCGAAAATGTCACCGCCGCGACGCCCCCTGCCGCTGATGCCAATCAACCCGCACGCAGCGGATGGTGGCAGCGCAAAACCTAACATCATTTACGGGACATTTTAGAAGCACGCGGCGTGTAATTACACGTTGCGTGCGTGGTCATTTCCACACCAAAAAGCACTACCAAAACGAGAGTGATCCGATTTTTCAAAGCCCATGCGTGAAATTTTGCATC
>JBPCVX010000046.1:0-7873 GCA_051010095.1 Hyphomicrobiales bacterium | reverse complement strand
TTTTGGCTCCTTAGTATTGTTTGGGCGCGGCGCGATGACGAAAACGCATTTCCATGGGCCTATATCGGCATTCCTTATCTGGCGTTGCCCATCGCTGCGCTCTACATATTGCGCAACGACCCCACTTACGGGTTAATGGCCACCATCTGGCTCATCGCGATCATATGGGCGACCGATATTGGTGCATATTTTGCGGGCCGGATTGTTGGCGGTCCCAAACTTGCACCACGATTCAGTCCTAAGAAAACCTGGGCAGGGCTTGTTGGTGGCGCACTGTTTGCAGCATTTGCCTCAATTGGCGTCGCGATGTATTTCAACGTCTATCCTTGGGTGGGGTTATCAGTGTTCGCTGCTTTCACAGCTGCGTTTTCACAGGCGGGTGATATTTTTGAAAGTGCGGCTAAACGGCATTTCGGCGTTAAGGATTCCAGCAATATTTTGCCCGGTCACGGCGGAATTCTTGATAGGGTGGATGGTCTCCTGTTTGCTGCTGTGCTATGCGCTGCCTTCGGTATAGCGCGGGCTGGATTCGAGACACCCGCAAAAGGCCTCATGGCTTGGTAGTTGACCTGGAGCAATAGTGACAGAACCTTCCCAAACCCCGCGTACGGTAACCGTGCTCGGATCAACTGGCTCAATTGGCAACTCAACGCTTGACGTTATTGATCATAATCATGAGCAATTTCGGGTGGTTGCGCTGGTTGCAAACTCAAATGTCGAGCTTTTGGCAAAACAAGCGATTGCGTGTGGCGCGGAACTGGCAGTCACTGCAGATGAATCCAAAAAAGAAGAGCTTGCGGCTTTGCTCCAAGGCACGAGCGTAGAAGTTGCTGCTGGCGCCCAAGCGGTATTGGATGCGGCGCGCAGGCCTGCCGACCTAACACTTGCAGCGATTGTCGGCGCGGCCGGGCTTGAGCCGACGCTGGCTGCGGCTGAGCAGGGTAATATCATCGCGCTAGCGAACAAAGAATGCCTGGTGTGCGCAGGGGATGTGTTTCTAAATGCGCTGCAGAAAAGCGGTGCTGAACTGCTGCCGGTTGATTCTGAGCATAGTGCCGTTTACCAGGTTTTTGAGAAGTCCCAGGAAGCGCAAGTGGAGAAAGTCATTTTAACGGCCTCCGGTGGTCCATTTCGTACCACGGCAAAAGAGGAACTGGCCACCGTAACTCCTGAGCAGGCGCTTAATCACCCAAACTGGGATATGGGCCCCAAGATCACCATTGATTCTTCCACGCTGATGAACAAGGGTCTGGAACTTATCGAGGCTTTTTATCTCTTTCCGGTATCTGCCAACCAGCTCGATGCGGTCATCCATCCGCAATCCATTGTTCACTCAATGGTGACATACAAAGATGGTTCCGTATTGGCACAGTTGGGTGAGCCCGATATGAGAACGCCGATAGCTTATGCGCTGGGATGGCCAAATCGCATCTCAACGCCTGTAAAGCGGCTGGATTTGACAGATTTGGGGCAACTTACTTTTGAAGCGATCGATAGCAGTAAATTTCCAGCCGTCTCTTTATGTCTTGGGTGCTTGGAACGCGGCGGTAGCGCCACAACGGTTATGAATGCAGCAAATGAAATTGCAGTCAGTTCATTTTTAAGAAATAAAATTAGATACTTACAGATTACAAATCTCATTGATGAGACCTTAAATGCGGCAGAAAAAAATGGCATGATTGCACAATTAGAGACTCTAGAAGATGTATCTGAAGCTGATAGGTACGGCCGCCAGAAAGCCTCAGAACTGGCCCGGAACTTGCAAATGTGATCGTTGGGGGACGGGTCAGAGATGTGCAAATGGCCCAATCTGTGACATAAACACCTGGAAAAATCCGCCTTCCTTTGGTTGGGTTGTAATGAAGGAATATTAGATGGACTTAATTACCTCGTCGGTTGAGTGGATTTACAGTGCTGTTGTTTTGAAAGCATTGCCATTCCTATTTGTGCTGACGGTGATCGTATTTGTTCACGAGATGGGGCATTTTCTCGTCGCACGTTGGTGTGGGGTGAAAGTTGATGTGTTTTCGGTGGGCTTTGGTCGAGAAATCTTTGGGTTTACCGATAATCAAAACACGCGTTGGAAGCTGAGTTGGATCCCGCTTGGGGGATATGTGAAGTTTGCTGGCGATATGTCTGCTGCAAGCACACCTGACCGCGAGGTTCTCGATCGCGCTGGGGCAGATGATCGTAAAAATATGTTCCATAACAAGAGCCTAGCCCAGCGAGCGGCCGTCGTTGCGGCTGGCCCAATTGCAAATTTCTTGCTCTCGATAATGATATTTGCGCTGACGGTTATGATTGTCGGCAAGGTAATTACATCGCCATTGGTTGATGAAGTTCGTCCTGGGAGTGCGGCAGCTGAAGCCGGTTTTCAGGCGGGTGATCTGGTGACGGCAATTGACGGCGAAAAAATTGATGAATTTTCCGATTTGCAACGAATCGTCGCCACAGGCGGTGGTGCTGCCATGAAGTTCGAGGTTGAACGCAACGGGAAGAAAGTCACTATTAACGCTGCGCCTAAATATGAAGAAGTTGACGACGGATTTGGCAATAAAGTGCGCAGGGCACTTCTGGGAATCAGCCGCAAACATGCCGGTGACAGCGTTAGTGAGCGCTACGGTCCGATCAAGGCGCTTGGATATGGTGTTGACCAAACATGGTTCATCATCAAGTCCACATTCACCTTTCTTTATGGGGTGATTGCGGGGCGCGAAGATGTCAAACAACTCGGCGGCCCGGTCAAGATTCTCGACATGAGTTCCAAAGTTGCCGAATATGGAATCACGGCGCTGGTGGGGTGGATTGCACTTTTGTCTGTTAGTATAGGACTAATTAACCTTTTTCCTATTCCTATACTGGATGGGGGGCACTTGTTGTACTATGCAATCGAGGCGGTTCGTGGGAAGCCGTTAAGCGCCAAAATGCAGGATTTCGGGTTCCGTGTGGGGATGGCCTTTATCCTGATGTTGATGCTGTTTGTTACATATAACGATGTCCGCCCTAAAATCGACATTTTCTGACCGCTCTAAGAGGGTGTAAAAAAACAGGAAAGTTTGGTTTGCAAAGCGCGATAAACATCGTAAAAGGTACCTCATATTTTATGGGTTGCTGGAAAGCGGGACCGGTTAAGGGCGAATAGTCTCAATGCGTTATAGAGTTTTTTTTGTTGCGATTTTTTCGCTGTTGGTAGTGGCGTTCGGTGAGTATTCTGGCCTCCGATCTGGCTTCGTTGCGTCCGCTCAGGCGCAGAGTGTTTCTCAAATCATTGTTCAGGGGAACCAACGTATCGAGGCAGATACGGTGCGTTCTTATCTGCAAATCAACCCAGGCGATCCGTTCAGCCCGGACTTGATCGATGAATCGCTGCAGAATCTTTTCCAAACCGGGTTGTTTGCTGATGTGCAGATCACCCGCAGTGGAAACAACCTGCTGGTGACAGTAGAAGAGAACCCAATTATCAATCGTATCGCCTTCGAGGGAAATGACGAACTTGATGACGACGCGTTGAACAAAGAGGTGCAATTGCGCCCGCGTACAGTATTTACCCGTGCGCGCGTCCAGGGCGATGTTGACCGACTTGTCACCCTTTACCGCCGCTCTGGCTTGTTTAATGTTCGTATCGAGCCAAAAGTTGTGCGTCTTCCACAAAATCGCGTGGATTTGGTGTTCGAAATTTTTGAAGGTGAAAAGACAAGCGTTGAGAGCATAACTTTTGTAGGCAATCGTAAGTACTCCGACGGTCAGCTCAGGAGCGTGATTACGACTTCAGAATCGGCTTGGTGGCGCTTCTTCAGCACAGCAGACACTTATGACCCAGACCGCTTGGAATATGACAAAGAATTGCTGCGCCGCCACTACGCAAACAATGGGTATCTCGATTTTCGTGTCCTGTCTGCGACTTCAGATTTGGCGCCAAATGGTCAAGATTTTTTTATTAGTTTTGCCATTGAAGAAGGTGAGCAATACACAATTAGTTCGATTTCGGTGGATCCTGGTAACACTGGCTTAGATCCAGATTTGATGCGCAACCTTGTTGAACTCAGCGATGGTGATATTTATGACGCCAGCGAAGTTGAGCAATCCGTCGAACTTATGACTGTGCGTGCTGGCGAGCTTGGCTTTGCGTTTGCGCAGGTGCAACCAGATATTAAACGAAACCCAGATGCCAACACTATTGATTTAACCTTCCAGCTCAACGAAGGTCCGCGTGTTTACATTGAGCGCATCGACATTGTTGGCAACGTGCGCACGATTGATAAGGTTGTCCGCCGTGAGATTCGACTTGCTGAAGGCGATGCTTATAATCGGGCGCTGGTTGACCGGGCGCGTCGCCGCATCACGGCACTCGATTTCTTTGAGACAGTAGATATTGCTGAGCAACCAGGTAGCGCACCTGACAAAGTCGTGCTGATTGTGAAGGTGGTTGAAAAATCGACCGGTACACTTAATTTCTCTGCGGGTTATTCAACGTCTGAAAAGTTAATTGGTTCGGTTAGCATCACCGAACGCAACTTACTGGGTCGAGGCCAAATTGTGAATCTCGCGACCAGCTTGAGCCTCAAACGTCAATCGGTGAACTTCAGTTTCACGGAGCCTTATTTTCTGGATCGGAATCTGTCATTTGGTGTGGACGCATTTGCACTTAATACTGACAACCAGACAGAGGCATCGTTTGATAGTCGCGAAGCCGGTGGCGCTCTGCGTTTTGGAACGCCTTTATCGCTCGATTCACGATTGAATTTTCGCTACCAGATCAACCAGCGAAAAGTGACCAATGTTGATCAAGATGCGTCCCGATATGTGTTGGAACAAGAAGGTACAACACTTAAATCGTCTGTGGGCCTGACCTATGTTTACAGTACGCTTGATAATCCTCTTGAGCCGACAGCGGGTATCAGGGCGTTGATTGCTGGTGATGTTGCAGGCCTTGGTGGCGATGTTCGCTATGGTCGTGTTGATGGTACACTGGCTTATTTCCATACGATCTATGACGGGGTCGTTCTTATGGGCAAGCTCTCAGGTGGTTATATTGAAGGCTGGGGTGGAAAAGACGTTAATTTGCTTGACCGTTTCTACAAGGGTTCTGCAACATTCCGTGGATTTGAGCCTGCTGGTATGGGTCCGCGCGACCGCAATACGGAAGATGCCCTCGGTGGCAAGGCCTATGGGATCGCCACGACAGAGCTGAGCTTCCCGCTCGGTTTGCCTGATGCATTTGGAATTCGCGGCGTTGTCTTCGGCGATGTCGGCTCGGTATTCCTTCCAGTTGAAAAAGGAACGATCGCCGATCCGGTTGATTATTGTAACTGTTTGCGTGCATCCGTTGGTGCAGGTCTGTTGTGGAAGTCGCCGTTTGGACCGTTGCGTGTAGACTTCTCACATGCCTTGCTGAAGAAGAGCTGGGACAAGACAGAATTGTTCAGGTTCTCTGCCGGTACATCATTCTAATTTTAAGGGCTCCCTCTGGGGGCCTTTTTCACGAGGGCATAGATATGGGCGATACAACGTCATCGCACTCTGAACTAGGCAGCGTTGATATTTCGCGCATTATGGAACTGCTTCCGCATCGTTATCCATTTTTGTTGATCGATAAGATCATCGAAATAGATGGTATTCAGTCAGGTGTTGGTATCAAAAACGTCACCATGAATGAACCGCAATTCCAGGGCCACTTTCCGGGCAACCCTGTGTTTCCAGGTGTGTTGATGATCGAGGCCATGGCCCAGACTGCGGGTGCTTTGGTGCTTAATGAGCGTGATTCAGATGAGGGCCCTAAGCTGGTTTACTTTATGACCATCGATAAGGCACGTTTCCGCAAGCCTGTTGGGCCTGGAGACACCATGCGCGTTCATGTTGAGCTGTTGCGTGCGCGGTCGAATATCTGCAAGTACAAAGGTGAAATCACGGTTGACGGTAACCTCGTTGCCGAGGCTGAAGTGGCTGCAATGATTGCGGACGCTGGCTGAACCAGCGTTCGGCTTATTCTCTTAGCGCTTGCTTACGGGCACATATTCCCGCTCAGTTGGACCTGTATAAAGTTGCCGTGGGCGACCAATTTTCTGCTTAGGGTCTTCAATCATTTCTTTCCACTGTGCAATCCAGCCAACCGTGCGCGCCAGGGCGAACAACACAGTGAACATGGATGTGGGGAAACCAAGCGCCTTGAGGGTAATTCCTGAATAGAAATCGATATTCGGGTACAGCCGCTTTTCAATGAAATATTGATCGCTCAGCGCGATTTTCTCAAGTTCCATAGCAACTTCGAGAAGTGGGTCATCCTTGATCCCTAACACTTCAAGAACCTCATGCGAAGTTTTCTGCATAATGCGCGCGCGCGGATCATAATTCTTATAGACCCGGTGCCCAAAGCCCATGAGGCGGAAGGGGTCGTTCTTGTCCTTTGCGCGATCGATGAACTCGGGAATGTTTTTCACATCACCGATTTCTGCAAGCATGGTGAGAGCCGCTTCATTAGCGCCCCCATGAGCGGGTCCCCAAAGACATGCAATGCCTGCAGCTATGCATGCGAAAGGGTTTGCTCCAGAAGAGCCTGCGAGGCGCACAGTAGATGTTGAGGCGTTTTGTTCGTGGTCAGCATGCAGAATGAAAATCCGATCCATCGCGCGGGCGAGCACGGGATTTACTTCATACTCTTCAGCAGGAACAGCAAAACACATGCGCAAGAAGTTTGAGGCGTAATCGAGATCATTTCGCGGAAAAACGAAAGGTTGGCCGATATGATATTTGTAGGCCATCGCAGCAATAGTCGGCATCTTCGCGATCATGCGACGGCTGGCAATTTCACGCTGAGTTGGGTCATTAATGTCAGTTGAGTCATGATAAAACGCTGAAAGCGCGCCAACCATGCCCACCATAATTGCCATCGGATGTGCGTCGCGGCGGAATCCTGTCAGAAAGCGCTGCATTTGTTCATGGATCATCGTGTGGTAGGTGACCGCATGTTCAAATTCTTCGCGCTGATCAACCGTTGGCAGCTCGCCATAGAGAAGCAAATAGCAGGTCTCGATGAAGTCACCCTTTTCCGCCAGTTGGTCGATCGGATAGCCTCTGTGAAGCAGAATCCCCTGATTGCCATCGATATACGTGATATTTGATTCACAACTTGCCGTAGATGTGAATCCCGGATCATAGGTGAATTTTCCCGACTGCCGATAAAGCGCTGTAATATCAATTGCTTCTGGACCAACGGAGCCTTTATAGATCGGCAGATCGTAGCTTTCGCCGCCAGCATTTAGGTTCGCTTTTTCGTTGGGAGTATCATTCATACGGTTGGCCTCTCTATATTTTTGGTCTCCCCGGAACCGGGGCAGACAATGCCTGAATAGTCACTAAATATGTGTCAGGTCTTTACAGGTGCGTAATGGGTAATGCATTTGCAACAAATGAGCAAGTGAACGAAAGTCGCGGTTGTGCATTGCAGCATGGTTCAACGAGCCTCGTAAATCTCCGCAATGTACTGAAAATGAGCCATTTTCAGCGCTTTACCTTGAGATATAAGTGCCTCACGCTGTGCGGCGCGCAAAAGCAGTTAAAAGGCCTGCGCCAATTAAAAAGGTTCCCCCGGCACGATTAAGCAGGCGCAAGGTGGAAGGTTTCTTAAATCGCTCGCGCATAACGCCTGCAAGCAGTGCCCAAATAAGGGCGTTTCCCGCCGCTAGAAACACGAAAGTGGTTACAAGTGCGCTAAATTGCGGGAAAACTGGTGTCGATGGATCAATGAATTGGGGCACAAACGCAATGAAGAACACTATGCTTTTGGGGTTGAGCGCGGTCACCATGAATGAGTTGTAAAACATCCGCTGGGTATTTGCGTTCTTGCCTACTTTCTGCAGTTCAGTTGTTTTTGGAT
>JBPCVX010000045.1:0-4938 GCA_051010095.1 Hyphomicrobiales bacterium | reverse complement strand
ATAAGCGCGGGTGGGCGAAAAGGTCAAGGGGTATGTCGCAATCTCGCCTAAGAGGGTGGCGAAAATCTTAACGACATACACGACAATCCACCATCAAGTTTCGCCGCCTCGGTGTTGGGCAAGAGGTGCACGGTGTAGCCCGCATTGGCGACCTTTTCAGCGGTTTTCGGGAAACCTTCCGCCATAAACACCACATCGTTTACGCGAATGGCGTTGGCCACGGGCTCTTCGCCAGCAGCCACTTCGATGATGCGGTAACCTTCAAAACAGCCGCTTTCAGCAAGCCTTTTGGTGGCAAGAATGGTCTCGCCGTCAAGCAAGCCGCAATCTGTTTTGAAATGGAGAACCCCTTCGGGCGTTTGCAACATGCGCGCTTTGTGGCCCCAGGCCTTAACGATTTGGCTGACCTGGCGGAAACCTTCTTCGTTGGTGCGCTCAGAAAGACCAACCAGAACTTCGCGTTCGGTCACCAAAATATCGCCGCCTTCAATAAAGCCAGGCGCAATGATGGTGCCTATTACGTCGTAGTTGGTTTCCAGAGCCGAAGCGATGTCGGCCGTTTCGCCCAGCCTGGAAGGTGCGCCCGGTCGCATGATGATCGCGCCTTCGGGCAGGCACAAAGCTGTATCTTCCACAAACACAGAATCTGGGTGTGCTTCATCGCCATCAAGAACTTTCACATCAACACCTGCTGCGCGCAGCGCGGTTACATAGGCAGTGTGATGGGCGAGAAAGGTTGCGAAGTCGGGCGCACCCACATCCACTGCGCGCAGGCCGCGAACTGCGGCAGGGCTGGGTTTCTTGCTGATGGCGTGTGTAAAGCGGAAGGCACTTTCTTGCATGGCTCAACTTTCCAGTTAAATCGCACCGCGCCCGTCTGTGCCAATAAATCATGTGGTGCGCAAGCAATTTCCCTGTTAGAGCGAATGAATGGGCGATCAGGTTAGGGCAACTTTATGGATGTGCGGTTGGATCACTGCGATGTTGACCATGGCGGTGGCAGGCCGTGAGCTCACTGATGCCGATATGTCGGTGTTTCAGATCATGGTCATTCGCGCTGGCATGGGGTTGATGGTTACCCTGCCGATCATCTTCTTTTTGGGCGGAAAACCTGCGCAAACAGGCCTTTTGAAACTGCATGTTTTGCGCAATTCCATCCATTTCACGGCGCAATATGCGTGGTTTGTGGGCATTTCGCTCATTCCGCTTGCGCAAGTTGTAACCATCGAGTTCACCATGCCGATTTGGACGGCGATTTTTGCCGCAATGTTCATCGGAGAACAAATTACGCGCAATCGTGTGTTGGCAATCATACTCGGGTTTATTGGGGTGCTGGTGATTTTACGCCCCGGGGTGGAAGCCATCCATTGGGGTGCAATTGTGGTCATGTATGCGGCTGCGGGCTTTGGTGCCTCGGTAACAATGACACGCGAGCTGGCGAAGGCTGATTCAGCGCTGACCATCGTATTTTATATGTTCCTCGTGCAGTTCATTATTGGCATTGGACCGGCACTTTACCAGTGGGTTCATATAACAAGTGATATGTTGCCGTGGGCGTTGCTGGTGGCGGCGACCGGTGGATCTTCCCATTTCTTTCTGGCGAAAGCCATGCGCACCGCCGATGCCACTTTTGTGGTCACGCTCGATTTTCTGCGCGTGCCTTTGATGGCGATTATTGCTTGGCTGCTCTATAGCGAACCACTTGAGGTTTGGCTGTTTGCAGGCGGGGTGATTATTCTGGTGGCGAATTTGATAAACTTGAAAAAGCCAGCAAGAGTATCGGCCGTTGAATGAAAAAACGGGGCACAAGGCCCCGTTCCAAGTCTCTATGTTGTCAAACTTATTCAGCAGCGTCGGCGGCAATTTCATCACTGCTCTTTTGCTTCTTAAGCTCTTCAGCGATCAGGAAAGCAAGCTCAAGTGACTGCGCTGCGTTGAGGCGCGGGTCGCAATGTGTGTGATAGCGATCAGACAAATCTTCTTCTGATACCTCGCGTGCACCACCGATGCATTCGGTCACATTGTTGCCGGTCATCTCGAAATGAATGCCGCCAGGATGTGTGCCTTCTGCCTGGTGCACTTGCATGAAATTGCGCACTTCCGAGAGCACCCGGTCAAACGGGCGGGTCTTATATCCGCTCGCCGTTTTGATCGTGTTGCCATGCATGGGGTCACACGACCAAACAACGTTTTTGCCTTCGCGCTCTACCGCGCGAATGAGCTGGGGCAGGTGGTCGGCAACTTTTTCAGCACCGAACCTGGCAATTAGGGTGAGGCGGCCTGGTTCGTTTTCCGGGTTTAGAATGTCTGTGAGCTTGATCAGCTCATCAGGCTCAAGCGACGGACCGCATTTCATGCCAATAGGGTTCTTGATGCCAGAGAAGAACTGCACATGCGCGCCATCTGGCTGGCGGGTACGGTCGCCAATCCACAGCATGTGGCCGGAAGTGTCGTACCAATCGCCTGATGTGGAATCGACGCGGGTGAGCGCTTGTTCATAGCCTAGCAGCAGTGCCTCATGGGAGGTGAAGAATTCCGTCTGGCGCAATTGCGGCACGGTATCAGCATTCACACCACAGGCCTTCATGAAGTCGAGCGCCTTGGAAATATCATCTGCCATGGCCTCATATTGCGCATTGGTCGGGCTGTCGCGCAGGAAGCCAAGGTTCCAGCGGTGCACATGCTCAAGGTTGGCATAGCCGCCTTGCGCAAACGCGCGAATAAGGTTCAAGGTTGCCGCTGATTGCCGATACGCCTGAAGCTGGCGTTCCGGGTCGGGCACGCGGGAGGCTTCTTCAAACTCGATGGCGTTGACGATGTCACCACGATAGCTTGGCAGCTCTATACCGTCTTGCGCTTCAACATCGGAAGAGCGTGGCTTTGCGAACTGGCCGGCAATGCGGCCAACCTTGACCACCGGCAGTCCGGCGCCATAGGTGAGTACCACAGCCATTTGCAGGAATAGGCGGAACACATCGCGAATATTGTCGGCGGAATGTTCTGCGAAACTTTCAGCGCAATCACCACCCTGCAGCAAGAATGCTTTGCCTTCGGCCACTTTCGCCAATTTGCGTTTTAGCTTGCGGGCCTCACCTGAAAAAACAAGCGGCGGAAATGTGCCGAGCTCCTCTTCGACCATGGAAAGTTTTTGCTCATCTGGGTAGGTGGGCATTTGAATGCCGGGCAATGCGCGCCAGCTATCGGGGGTCCATGTTTGCGCCATAACGCGTCCTTTCACTCATACTAAATCCGCCAGCGCGACCTGGTGCGCGCTCAGCGGGCGATTTATAGCGCGAAAAGACGGCAAAAACCAGATGGATTAAGCTGCCCCCAGTAAACCCCTTTTCGGGCTTTTCCTGCTGCGTTCTTGGGCTATAGTTGCTTGTGAGGGATAAGTGGGGAGCGCTTGCAATGTCTTACAAAGAACCAGCTTTTACGCTTGGGATTGAGGAAGAGTATCTTCTCGTCGACAAACAATCGCGCGATCTGGTGGCGGAAACCCCTGACGGGTTGATGGAAGAATGCACCCAGGCACTAGAAGGCCAAGTGAGCCCGGAATTCCTGCAATGCCAGATTGAAGTTGGCACACGCGTCTGCAAGACCATTGGCGAAACGCGCGAAGATTTAACCAGGTTGCGCTCAACCATTGCAGAATTAGCGGGTAAACGTGGATTGGCGCCAATCGCCGCCTCAACCCATCCGTTCGCAGATTGGCACCAGCAGCGCCACACCGACAAAGAACGCTATAACGTGCTTTCAAAAGATCTCGGAGCGGTTGTTCAGCGCATGCTGATTTGTGGCATGCACATTCATGTGTGCGTTGAAGATGAAGATTTACGCATCGATTTGTTTAATCAACTCGGCTATTTCCTGCCCCACATGCTGGCGCTGTCAACGTCTTCGCCATTCTGGCAGGGCAAGGCCACGGGGTTGAAAAGCTATCGCTTGACGGTTTTCGACGGCCTGCCGCGCACTGGCTTGCCGCCCAATTTTGGGTCTTACGGGGAATATGAGCGCACGGCAGAAGTGCTGGTGAAGGCGGGTCTTATTGAAGACACCACGAAGATTTGGTGGGATTTACGCCCATCGGCCCGCTTCCCAACGTTAGAAATGCGGGTTTGTGATGTGCCCACAAGGCTTGAGGACACGATCTCGATCACCGCTCTTTATATGTGTATCACACGCATGCTGTTCCGGTTGCGGGGCAAGAACCAGCGCTGGCGGCATTATCAAAATTTCCTGATTGATGAAAACCGCTGGCGCGCCCAGCGCTACGGCGTGGAAGAGGGATTAATCGATTTTGGCCGGGGCGAATTGGTGCCGTATGCAAATTTGCTTGATGAGCTGATCGGGCTTGTTGAAGAAGACGCGGAAGCCTTGAACTGCATGGCGGAAATCAACCATCTGCGCGATATTGCTGCCAACGGCACCAGCGCCGACCGCCAGTTGCGCACATATAATGAAGTGCTGGCAGGTGGGAAATCACAAGATGATGCGCTGAAAGCGGTTGTTGATATGTTGATTGAGGAAACTGCTGACGTTTAAGCGGCTACCACCCGCCGCCACCGCCACCGCCCCCGCCGCCGCCGGAAAAGCCACCGCCGCCTGATGACCCGGACGAGCTTTTTGGCGCGGGCATGGCACTTGCCATGCTGGATGACATATTATCGACGAAGCCGGTCGTCATGCGACCGAGCGAACCTGAATTCCAGTTCGACCCCGCATACCAGCGCGGACGGTAAGGGGTTCTGGAGGTTTCGTCGGGAATCGCGCGGGCCAATTGGCTTGCAAAAGCCTCCGACCAGGGTTCTTCAACGCCTAAGCCAATGGCATAGGGAAGGTATTCCTCATAGAGATCTTGAGTAACGTCAGGCGCGTCAGCCATATTCATGCGCTCAGCTTCGGCAACCGATAGATAGAGCTTAAAGCCCTCAATAC
>JBPCVX010000044.1:0-11005 GCA_051010095.1 Hyphomicrobiales bacterium | reverse complement strand
AACTTCATGGTCAACTTGCCCTTGCCGGGGAAGGTGAAGTCTGTTGCACGATATTGATCGCCAAATGCGTGACGCCCTACCACCATGGGCTGGGTCCAGCCGGGTACGAGACGAGGAACGTTTTGACAAATAATGGGTTCGCGGAAAATCACGCCACCCAAAATGTTTCGGATCGTGCCATTGGGAGAGCGCCACATTTCTTTCAGGCCAAACTCTTCAACGCGGTCTTCATCTGGCGTGATCGTTGCGCATTTCACGCCAACGCCGTATTTTTTGATCGCTTCGGCTGCATCCACCGTTATCTGATCGTTTGTATCATCGCGTGCTTCCACACCCAAATCGTAATACTTCAGATCGATATCCAGATAGGGATGGATGAGCTTTTCTTTAATGAAAGCCCAGATGATGCGGGTCATCTCGTCGCCATCCAGCTCCACAACCGGGTTTTCGACTTTAATCTTAGTCATGTGTTTTCAGCCTCGTTTTTGTGAATTGCGGGCGGTCTGATTACCGCATCCGCGAAATGATGGCCGCTTCATAGCAGTCGCCATGGGATTGATCAAACCAGACATTTGGATTAAGCGGAACAGCATGGAAAAAGATCAAAAACCAAATACGCCAGCCATCATATTATGTGAACCACAGCTTGGTGCAAATATTGGCACTGCGGCGCGGGCCATGGGCAACTTCGCCTTGGAAGAAATGCGCCTTGTTGATCCTAAGAATGGCTGGCCAAACGAGTATGCAGAAAAAGCCGCATCTGGCGCCAACCAGATTATTGATGAGGCGATGGTTTTTGATAACACGGAAGATGCGGTATCTGACTTGCATTATGTTGTCGCAACCACGGCGCGGCGGCGCGACATGAACAAGTTGGTTCTCAACCCTAAAAGCCTCGCTCTGGAAATGGCGAAGCGGATCTCTGCGGGCCAAAAGGTTGGCATACTCTTTGGACGCGAGAAATATGGCCTAACGAATGATCAGGTTGCTCTGGCTGATGCGATTGTCATGGCGCCGGTAAATCCGGCTTTTGCCTCGCTTAATTTGGCGCAGGCGGTGCTTTTGATTGGGTATGAATGGTTTCTGCTCAACAGTGACGGTGCACTGGGCCGTGAAACATCTGAAGAAGCGCCTAGTTTTGAAGGGTTGTTGTTGAAGGAATCACGCCCGGCAAACAAGCAAGAGTTGGTCGGTCTTTATGAGCATTTGGAAGGCGAGCTGGATGATGCTGGGTTTTTGCGGCCGGTCGAGAAACGCCCCAGCATGGTGCGCAATTTGCGCAATATGTTCACCCGTGCTGATTTGACCGAACAAGAAGTGAGGACACTACGTGGTGTGGTCTCGTCTCTGGCGAAAGGGCGTGGGCAAAAATAAGCGCTTGGGGCTAGGGGCAATCACTGTCTTCCAAAAACTTGCGCTTCACAAATCCAATGGTGGTTCCACCGCCATTATAATGGATGATCGGGCACCAGCGCTGTGCAGGTTCAACAGATTTTGGCGTGCAGGCGCCTTCGCTGTGAATAATGCCATGGTCTCTTGGTGACATTGTACCGGTGAGTTTGGAGCCGGCGGCTGGTTCAAAGCGTATGTTCAACACATCATCATTGCCAACCCCAATGATTGTGAAGCAACCGGGCCCGGATGTCGCTAAAGCAGTTTGCGCGCACATCACCGTTGTTGCGAACGCGAAGAGAGGCAATAATAACTCTTTATTCATCATGATTCCTCTTAATAGTGTTGCGATTTCGAGTTCACTATAGCGCCCTTGAATAAACGCTGAACGGGCTGCTTGTTGCCATATTAAAATATTACGAAAAGTTATGAGTGCGCGTATTCTTATATTTGATTCTGGCCTTGGCGGACTGTCTGTCGCGCGCGCGATGCGCGTGCAGATGGCTTCTGCAGAGCTCGTATACGCGGCGGATAACTTTGCGTTTCCCTATGGTGATTGGCGTGAACCGGAGCTTATCAAACGTATTTCAAGTGTTATTGATGACATCATTTCCGTTTGCGCGCCAGACGCCTTGATAGTTGCTTGCAACACTGCATCAACAATTGCGCTTGAAGCACTCAGGAAGCAATTTGACGTGCCTTTTATTGGAACAGTGCCCGCAATCAAGCCGGCTGCTGAAATTTCGAAATCCGGTCTTATTGGTGTTCTTGCAACGCCAGGTACTGTCGATCGTGAATATACCCGCGCACTTATCGATACATTTGCCTTTCATCGTAACGTCAAACTTCACGGGTGCCCAAACCTAGCGGCAATGGCGGAAGCTGCATTGCGCAATGAAGAGGTTACAAGAGAGGAGCTTGCGGAAGAAATTGAACCGGCATTTGTTGAGCAAAATGGCGCTAAAACGGATGTTTTGGTGCTGGGATGCACCCATTATCCGCTGATCGCGCGGCAAATCGCCGAAGCAGCGCCGTGGCCAGTAACATTGATCGATCCCTCGTGTGCAATTGCACGGCACGCTGCCAAGGTTGTGAGTGGTTCAGACATCAACGAAATTGGTCAAAATCTGGAATTTGATGCGGTTCTCACAAAGCGAAGCGAAAACGTTTCTTCGATACTTAAAAGAGAAGGATTTTCGCGGGTTAAGGTGTTGACATCTTAGGCAGCGCGGCGTACATCCCGCCGGTCACTTGTGCTCAAGCACTGGGGACACGCTTGCCTGTGGTTTGGCGCGCGGCGCTTCGCTCACTGAACCTGTCGCCCGATGAGGGAAAGGAAGGCTCGCTTCAAAACGTAATGTCAAACGACAATGGAGCTTGAAAATGTCAAAGCGCATTTCTTCAAAGTACAAAATCGATCGCCGTATGGGCGAGAATATCTGGGGTCGGCCAAAGAGCCCGGTCAATCGCCGTGAGTATGGACCTGGTGAACACGGACAGCGCCGCCGCGGAAAACTTTCCGACTTTGGCGTGCAGCTGCGCGCAAAGCAGAAACTGAAAGGTTACTACGGCAATATCACCGAGAAGCAATTTAAAGCGGTTTATAAGGAAGCAAACCGTTTGAAGGGGGATACCTCTGAAAACTTGATCGGTCTGCTTGAGCGCCGCTTGGATGCGCTTGTGTATCGCGCTAAATTCGTGCCTACCGTTTTTGCAGCGCGCCAGTTCGTCAACCATGGCCACGTCAAAGTGAATGGCCGCCGGGTAAATATTCCTTCTTATCGTGTCAAAGTTGGCGATGTGATTGAAGTTCGCGAGAAGTCGCGTCAGTTGCCTATGGTACTTGAGGCGACACAAAGCCCGGAGCGCGATGTGCCGGATTATCTGGAAACGGATCACAGTAAACTTACAACTTCACTGGCCCGCATCCCCAACTTGGCTGATGTACCTTACCCAGTGATGATGGAACCTAACTTGGTGGTTGAGTTTTACTCCCGCTAATAGCTCTCCAGAGAAACAGAAATTTGAGCGCGCTGTTTATGACAGCGCGCTTTTTCTATTGCGATTTGACAAGGATTTTGGACGACTAAACGCGACATCACTGCGATGTGCGCTTCCCAGTATCGCGAGAATTGTTGTTTTTCACATGCTAAGTCGGAAGCTGGAAAACAACATCCTCATTATCTTTGCTTACAGCGGACAAAAAAAGGGCAGGGACCATAAGGTCCGCTGCCCTGAATTGTGGGATAGTTTGTTATCGTTGATTAACTGAGACTTCTGCGGCTCTTTGAACTCATGCCACGTATGCCTGGTGTTGACAGATCAACTGTCTCGCCATGCTTGCGCACCACATCCGCCAATGCTCCAAGTGCGGTGATCTGATCTGCTACCACTTTGCGCATTGCGTCAGCGCTTGAACGGGTGTCATCAGGCAAATCAGCAACTGCTGTGCGCAGTTCTTGGCGTGCCGTTGTGATCTCCTCGATAACGGTTTGGGCTGCTGCCCGCATTTTCCCTGCGGTATCGGAGAAATCGTTAGATGATGTGGTGAGTTTATCATTCATCGATTCAATTGCTTGCTCAAACTGCGCGGCGAGTGTTGCTGCAGCAAGGGAAATCTTTTCATCGCTCGCTGCTTGAATGCGTTGCAGTTCTTCATCAAGACTTGAAGTTGCAAGCCCTGCCTGGTGGGCAAGTGCGTGACCCACTTCGCGGGCACGTGTCTCAGCAACGACCAGAGAATCTTCGATCACAGTCATGTAGTTTTGCATGATCTGATCGACAGATTCAGCCTTAACAGTCAGCCGTTCCATCAAGCCGCCCATTGAATCTTCGCGTGTCGAGAGTACATGGGCAATCTCTTGCTCGAAGTTAGCAACGCTTGCATCCACTGTGCTGCTAGCTGTCGCCAGTTGCCCAGCAATACGCTCAGCAGTTGTGTCGAGGCGACCGGAGAGGGCGGTCGATACGCTATCCAGCTGCTCAGCAACATGCGCTGTAGAGCTTTCCAGGCGTCCGGTAAGGCCAGAACTCACCTGATCCAGATGCTCTGCCATATGGGCTGTTGAGCCCTCAAGGCGTTCGGTGAGTTCTGAACTCACGTCATTGAGCTGGCCTGCAACACCATGCGTTGTCTGTTCTAGCCGGCTTGTAAGGTCTGAACTTACGCCAGTAAGCTGTTCTGTCACATTGTTTGTGGCCGAGCTAATACGTTCGCTCATTGCGCCACCAATTTCTTCTAGCTGGTTAGATACTCCTGATGTTGCACCTTCAATACGGCTAGAAAGATCAACACCAAAATTCTGAAGTTGATCTGTTACACCTGACGCAGCACCTTCAAGGCGACCGGTCATCGTTTCGCTAATGTCATTTAACCGGTCTGCAACCAAGCCTGTTGTGGTTTCAAGACGGCCGGTGAGGTGAGTTGAAACAGATTCAAGGCGTTCATCCAGCGCTTGTGCCGTTTCTGACAATTGGCCAGCAAACACAGTGTTTGCTTGCTCAAGATGACCAGCAAACTTAATGCCAGCATTTTCAAGCTTGTCTGCAGTTCCATTGGACGCATCGTCGAATTTGACACTGGCATCTTCTAACCTGCCGGTCAGATCGCCTGCGGTGGTTTCAATGCGACCCAGGAATGCTGAGCCAACGTCAGTGAGGTGATCTGCGAAACGGTTGCCGGTCTCATCTAAATCACCTGAGATCCGCGCCGCAATGGCATCAAACTGGCCTGTCGCGTCAGACAAAGCGTGCGCAATAGTTCCTGCTGAAGTATCGAAGCGCCCTGTAAAGCTCTCCGCAGCAGCGTTCAACTCGCCAGAGGCGTTTGCCGCCGACGTTTCAAGGCGCTCAACGAGTGCTTGGCTGGTGCCAGACAAATCGTTCGACAACTCGGTTGACGTAATGGTCATTGCGTCAACAACGCGGTTGCTTGCCTGCTCGATGTCTGTCTTCAGGCCGGTTGATGCCTGCTCAACAACATTCAGCATGCTGCCACTTGCATCACGCACATCGTTAGCAAGATGTTCGGTTGAGTTTTTGATGCGCTCAAGAGTGTTGAAGGTGGTTTCTTCGATTTCGCTCGCAACACCCTGCGTTGCTTGGCCCATACGCTCCAGAACGGCACCTGTTGCGCCTTCAATCTGTTCAGTAACGCCAGTTGAAGCCACATGAATGCGATCGATAACAGCGCCCGTGACGCTCTCGATGCGCTCGGTAACACCGCTTGATGCGCCATCCATCCGTGAAATCACGCCTTCAGTTGCCACATTGATTTGCTGGTTCACGTCGCTTGAAGCAGTGTCCATGCGTGCAATTACGTCGCTTGTAATGTTTGCAAATTGCTCGCCAACGCCTTGTGTTGCGCCATCGACGTGTTGGAAAACGCTTCCCGTATGGGAATTAATCTGCTCAGCAATGTTATGCACCGTGCCTTCCATGCGCTCCAGTATGGAATTGGTGGCTTCACCAATTTGGCCATTCGCGGTATGCGAAGCCAGCTCCATACGTTCGACCACACTGCCAGTGGCTGCGTTAATCTGCTCGGAAATCCCGTGAGTGGTGCTGTCCATGCGCTCGATTGCGCTTGCAGATGCAGCGGTCACTTGATTGGCAACGGTCGCAGAGGCTGCATCCATACGCTGAATTGCACCATCCGAAGCGGAGTTCACTTGCTCAGCTACACCTGCAGAAGCGCTGTCCATGCGGTCCAGAAGGCCGCTTGCAACGTTTTCAATCGATGTTGATGCATTACCAGCAGCACCTGTGAGCTCTTCAACCATGAGGCTAGAAGCTTGTTGAACCGTCTCAACAATGCCGTTTGAGGATTGCGCCATATGATCAAGTAGGGAGGTGGTCGATCCATCAACGCGATCAACAACATTCTTAGACGTTGCATCCATGCGATCGAGAACAGAAGTGGCAACATCTTCGATCTGGCGGCCAACCCCTTCGGTTGCGCTGTCCATGCGGTCTAGAACGGGGCGTGCTGCATCTTCAATCTGTAATGAAATACCTGAAGAGGCGTTATGAATACGCTCCACAACATCACCGGTTGTTGATTGAATCTCATTAACCAGGCCAGTTGATGCACTTTCCATGCGATCAAACACAGAGTTCGTCGCATCATCCATATGCTGAACAAAGCGCAGAGACGTTGAATCGAGGTTTTCAACCAATTTGGTGGTAACATCCTCAAGGTGAATTGAGGCGTTGTCGAAACGCGTCCCCAAATTGTTTGTGGTCTCATCAAGACGGGTGAACAAATCGCCGCCAGCACTTTGAAGTGTGCTCACGATATCAGCGCTGGTCGTGTCGAAACGCTCCAGAATGTCTGCACCAGTTTGATCCATAGATTTGGTGACTTCACCAGATGTGCTCTGCAACTGTTCGAAAAGGCGCGATCCGGTTTCTGAGAGGTCAGAGGTGATCCGTTCGGTGGTTGAAGTCATGTTATGGACAATCTGTCCACTTGTGGCTTCAAGGCGTTCCGTCATGTTCGCATTGGTCTCATCCAACTGCGTGAAGAGGCGGGCAGATGTATCATCAAGTGTTGACGTCATGCTTTGGCTCGCATTGTCCATGCGATCCATCACGCGCACTGTGGTGCTTTCCACCCGGTTCGTCATATCATCAGATGCTTGCTCGAGGTATTCAAACATCTCAGTTCGAGCACGTGAGAGGTTTTCAACGAAATCACCAGATGTCGAAAGCAATTTTTCGGTAATTTCACCGCCAGAGCTCTCAATTTGATTGGAGATTTGTGCACCTGAAGTTTCAAGATGCTTCAACACGCCTTCTGAAGTCTCGCGCAGATTAATGGCCACATTGTCTGTGGTTGATTGAACAAGATCATTAATCTCATTACCAATCGTGCGCATGTCGTCAGAAATCTTGTCACGTGCGGAGATCAGCTCGGTAGACAGCAACTGATTGCTTTCCATGAAATCGCCCGATGCGGTGCGCATCAGATTTGCGAAATCATTAGCGGTATCCTGAAGACGTTGGGTGACTGTGCCGTTCGTTTGGTCAAGGTACTGCACAAGTTCTTTGTTTGCATTTTCAAAGTCGCCAGAGGCAAGACGCAGGGCGCCTGCGACATCTTTGGCAGACTCTCTGATGTGCTGGGTATAGCTGCCAGTCATCTTACTGATCTCACCAGCAACTTCAGAATTTGTCTCATCTAATGTTTTAACAGATGTTGATAAACTATCTATTTGATTAGATAAATCGCTTGAGAAACCACGGAGTTCGTGAAGCACGCCTCCAGATAATTGCTCCAGCCTTCCAGCTTGAGCAGCGATTTGATCAGCTGACCCGGAAGCCTGTGCAGAAATTTGGGTTACAGTAGCGTTGAGACCTTCGGTTGACTTTGCAAGATTGCTGTCAAGTGCCGCCAAGGTGCCTGAAGCTTGTTCGATAAGGCCCTGCAGGGCGCCGGTGTTTTGTTCCAGACGGCTGAGCAGTGGGCTGGCTTCGTTTCCAAGAAGGAAACCAGCTTGTTCCAAAGATGAACGTTGCGTCTCAAGCCCTTTAATTAAATTGTGAATTCGCTCTGCATTGCCACCAAAAGCGCGCTCAATATTGCTCACTTCTTTGTGCACGATTCCTTCGAGCTCGCTTGCGCGGTTAACGGCATGTTCTACACCACCTACAAGCTGAGAAACTTCACGGCGTACTGCTTGTCCGACCGTTGCGACGTTCTCTGCTGCCATTTCTTCAGGACGTACCAAGCGCAAGGCCGTCTGTACCAAAGCTTCAGAAATATGGCCCATTTGCTGGCCGCGTCTGTAGATGTATGCGACCGAGAACATCAAGAACACTGGAAGCAGTGCCAAAATAGCCATGCCGACAAGCTCAAGTGGTGGGCGATCAGCGAGGGCAGCCAGCAAGTTGCCACCAGCAGCGAGATAAGACGTTGCAAAGTAAGCACACACCATGATCCACAACAGCGATCCAAGGGCTGCAATCCAGAAAGGGGCAGAAGAGGGCTTGCGCTTCAAGCGGGAGATCAGCGCAGCTGTCGTAGGTTCATTTTCATTTGCAGGCCGCTTATGCGGCGGTGAGGGCGGGCGGCGGCGTTGCTCACCAGACGGTGGGCGTTTTTTAGCACGATCACCTTTTTCTGGATTGGGCTTAGCATTTTTCCCAGGTGCCGCGTCACTAGGTGTTTCGCGTTTAGGAGCTTGCCCTTTTGGTCTACGCACCAACCTACGCTGGTTATTACCTCTGGGTGTAGATGTTTCACTCGCCATAACTAACTTTCCCGCCAACTAACTATAAACACGCAATTCTAAACAGACCAAAGCATATCAGCGATGGTCCGCTAAAGTCGAATCAGCTACAAAGGGAGGCATATACTTTTATCGTTCTTTTCAGTCCCTATCGTCCCAGATAGGGCATTATGCGAAGGTTTTTGTCTTTTTTGTGCGGCACACCGCACAGTTTCCTTGCACAAATGAAAAGCCAATTGAGGTTGTTTCAGGTGGCCTCCCCCGAACCTCTTCGAGCTCAAGTCTTAAACCATAGCCGATTTCTCGGTTTCATGGAACCTTACACCCAAGGGGATAAAAACATTTCTATAAAATTGGTTAAAATTGAGAAGGTCTTCATTTTAAAGAGGTTTTTTCGCGTTTAAATTTTTCCAGAATGCAGAATACAAGCTTTAACGGATTGGTATTTTTTTGGCGTTAGCATGGTATTCACCATGAGTACTTTACTTGCTGAACATACCGATATTTCCGGTGAGACTGAGCTGCCTAAATTGTCGGCTCCAGTCGATCTCATCCATCTCAATCATTATACCATGAGCGATGAAGGGCTGCAGCGCGAGGTTTTGCAGCTTTTCTGCAATCAAGTTGAGACCTACGTGCAACATTTATGGCATGCTGTTTCTCAAGACGATTGGTACCTTGCGGCACATACACTCAAAGGCGCCGCGCGCAGTATTGGCGCTTGGAAAGTCGCATCGGCCGCAGAAAAGGCAGAATGCATTAAAGATTTCGACGATACCTTTAACCGGACAGAAGCATTTTCCCGGGTTGAAGATGCCGTCGATGAAGCGCGTTCCTTCATACTCACAATGATCTAGCGCCACATCAAATAGAGTAGGATAGATCCGATACGCAATGTGCTGAAACTAGCGCATTGCCTTGTGGCGCACTCTCGCTTATACCGTTTCGCCGGTTCGCATTTTGGTTTTGAGAATGCGAAACTTAGAACCTAAAACAAAGCGGCCAGGCCGCAGCGTGCACGAGAGATTGAGAATTATGGCGAAGATCACATTTTCACAACAAGATGGCTCGGAAAAAACCGTTGAAGCAGAAAACGGTATGACCGTCATGGAAGCCGCGATCAAAAATATGGTGCCAGGCATTGATGCTGACTGTGGTGGTGCTTGTGCGTGCGCCACGTGCCATGTGTATGTGGAAGACGAATGGCTGGCAAAACTTCCAGAACGTGAAGAAATGGAAGAAGACATGCTGGATTTCGCATTTGATGTGCGTGACAACTCACGGTTGTCTTGTCAGATCAAAGTGAGCGATGATCTGGATGGGTTTAGTGTTACTGTTCCAGAAAAACAATTCTGATCGCTTTTAATAGCGGGGATATTATGTCAAAGACCATTCATACCGACGCTGTTATCATAGGCGCCGGACCTGTAGGCCTGTTTGCAGTATTTGAACTTGGACTTTTGGATATAAAGTGCCATCTCATTGATATATTGGATAAAGTGGGCGGCCAATGCGCCGAACTTTATCCTGAAAAACCAATCTATGATATTCCTGGCTATCCCGTTATAACCGGCCAGGAACTAACCGACCGATTGATGGAACAAATTGAACCATTCGGCGCGGAATTTCATCTCAATCAGATGGTTGAAGAACTTGAACGTCTCGGTGATGGCACGTTTCGGCTTCGCACGGATGATGATAACGAATTCAACTGTAAGGTGGTGATTATCGCGGCCGGCGGGGGAAGCTTTCAGCCAAAGAAACCACCCATTCCGGGCATCGATGCTCACGAAGGAACCGCAGTGCACTACGCCGTTCGGCGTATGGAAGAATTTCGCGACAAGAACATACTGATTATTGGCGGCGGCGACAGCGCGTTGGATTGGACACTAAATCTGCACCCAATCGCAAGTTCAATAACCTTGTTGCACCGCCGGGATGTCTTCCGCGCCGCCCCAGATTCCGTCAAGAAGATGCATCAACTTGTGGATGCAGGCGAGATGGAGTTTAAACTCGGCCAGGTGACAAAACTTGCCGATGATAGTGGCCAGCTTGAGGGTGCCCATGCCAAGGGACCAGATGGTGAATTTCACGTTGAATGTGATACGATCTTACCGTTTTTCGGTCTCACCATGAAACTCGGCCCAGTTGCGGATTGGGGGCTCAATCTGGAGGAGAACCTAATTCCGGTTGATACGGAGAAATTTGAGACGTCAGAGCCTGGAATTTTCGCAATCGGCGACATCAACACTTATCCCGGTAAACTCAAGCTCATTTTATCTGGTTTCCATGAAGCAGCCCTTATGTCTCAGGCTGTCTTTAAAATCATACATCCAGATGAGCGTTTGGTTTTCCAATACACAACATCCAGCACAAAACTC
>JBPCVX010000043.1:0-5032 GCA_051010095.1 Hyphomicrobiales bacterium | reverse complement strand
CGCCATGCCTTCAACCCCTACCACGGTAAGATTGCCGCCAAAGCATCCGAAACGTTCAACGATTGTAGTCTCAACACCGGCGCGCGCAGATGCCAACGCTGCAGGCAAACCTCCAGGCCCCGACCCCACGACAAGCACTTCTGTTTCATGAACAACGTCAATCTGGCGGGCGGGTTCAGCGATGGTTTTGACCATGGGCGACACTCTTTTATCACTCTCGATTTGGGCCGATTTTTCATACGATATACAGGCATTCTCCGCCATGAAAAGTGTATCGTACTCAGTTGGTGGGCCTCAGACGGGTAAGTTTTACATCTGTTCAAATGTTTTTTCTGAAACAATACTTATGAAATTAAGTTTTAGTTCAGTTATGATCGTATTGAAAAAGTAATAATGTTCGCCGACTTCAAAAGAAGTTGAGCCAATTGAGAACAAAACTGAACGACGTGGATATGAACCAACCGTGCTCATGAAAATCCTAAAGCAAGAAGCCGCGACTATTTTGGCCTTTGCGGCATTTGCGTTTTTTATTTCCTTTGGGCATTTATTATCGCCAGATCGCGTTGGCCTCACACTTTCACTTACGCTGTTGGCTATCTTGTTCCTTATCATGCTGTGGGCGGCATTTTCAGTGGTGCGCCATGCAGAATGCCTGGCTACGATTTTGGGCGAACCCTATGGCACGCTTATATTAACGTTATCAGTGATTGGCATAGAAGTTGCGTTGATTGCCTCAATAATGATTGCAGGTGATGACAAGCCCACATTGGCGCGTGACACCATGTTTTCCATTATCATGATTGTGTTGAACGGATTGGTTGGGTTGAGCCTCGTTGCTGGCGGTCTCAGGCACCGCTTGCAGGAATACAATTTGCAAGGGGCTGGCGCCTATTTGGGTGTGTTGATGCCGTTTGCTATTCTTGGATTGGTGTTACCGCGCTTCACTCATTCCGCTCCGGGTGGTGAGCTTTCAACGCTCATGGCGGTATTTCTCATTGTTATGTCAATTGCGCTTTATGGGGTGTTTTTAGCAGTTCAAACGCTCACCCACAGCGATATTTTCAAGCAAGACAACGCTATCGAAGACGAGGACGATCACCATCACGGTGAGGTTATTTCCCTCACCTATCATGCCATTGGATTGGTGGCTGCGTTGTTGCCCATTGTTCTTTTGTCGAAAAAACTGGCGGTCTACGTGGACTTCGCTATTGGCGGCCTCGGTGCGCCTTTGGCATTTGGTGGATTTTTGATTGCAGCCCTCATTCTTACGCCAGAGGGGTTGAGCGCTATTCGCGCTGCCCAAGCCAATCAACTGCAAAGGTCGGTCAATATTTGTCTGGGCTCAACATTGTCCACCATGGGGCTGACCATCCCCACGGTTCTCATCATCGGCTGGTTCGTGGGTCAAAAAGTTGAGCTTGGATTAGAAACCACCGAAATCGTGTTGCTGGCCGCAACTCTCATCGTGTCACTCGTTACCTTCGTTTCAAAACGCACGCATTTTTTGCAAGGAGCGGTCCATCTCGCGCTGTTTGCAGCCTACATCATCCTCATCTTTGATACGGGCGGGACGTAAGCCAACGGCCCATCCGGTGCAGCAAAAATTCTTGGGCCAGTAGCATTCAAATGCGCGCACAGCACTAGTCTTGATCTTTTTCTTTTCGATCAAAGGGCTCGCCTATCGGCAACGCATCGACATAAATGGAGCGCGATGGATATGCGAACTGTGTTCCACTCTCTGAAACAATTTCACGCAAGGCAATAACCAACCGCTCCTTCGCATCCTGGAAGCCTAGATAGTCAGCGCTTTTGGTGAAGCAGTAAACCAGGATTTCCACCGCATCTTCCGATACGCTATCAATCCGCACAATGCGCCGTGCAACATCGGGTTCTGTGAAATCCCCACATTCAGCCAAATAAGTGTCGATACCCGAACGTATCGCATCAAGCTGCGCGGGCGTGGCGGAATGCACAATGCCAATCTTCCAATAAATCCGGCGATGCGACATGCGCGAAAAATTTGTGAGCGCTAAATTCGCAAGTTGCGCATTGGGCACATAAACGGGCGCCAAATCAAAACGTCTAATGAGCGTGGAGCGGAAATCGATTTCTTCAACCGTGCCTTCGACCAAGCCCTCGACCTTTATCCACTCGCCAATGCGAAACCGTTTCTCCCCCATAGAGGTAATGCCGGCGAGTAAATTTTTCAAAATGTCTTGGGCAGCCAACGCAATGGCTGCACCAAACACACCCATACCAGTGAGAATAGGCCCAACATCAATACCCCATATGCCGAGCACCACAGCAACACCAACAAACACCGTGACGACGCGCAACCCCCGCACCACCCAATCAAGCTGAATGCTGAAATCGGACCCGCGATAGTGTTCAAACTTTTGGGCAAGCGGGTCGCAAAATGCATAGATTGATGCAAACACGGCTGCCACCAAAACCGAACGCACCACCTTTTCTAAAAGATCCGTGACCACTTGTGGCGGGCCGATAATTTTTATCGCTGCATAAATCCCAGCAGCCATAATGATGGCGCGCACTGCCGGGCGCACGCCTTCTTTAACCGTGTCGTTTGCGCTCACGCCAATACCATTGGCGATGGCGGCCGTAATTTTAATGAGCACTTCCGCTAACGGTTTTCGCACCAGCCAAATCGCCAGATTGAGCACAATGGCTGCAAGCACAATGGGCCAGTCAAGCGATGTGAACCAGTCCCATGCAGGCACAAAAAGCGTACGCCAAATATCAGCAAGGCTTTTCCACAGAATGTCCATGCGCCGTTCCCTCTTTCACCCAGCCGGGGATGTCAGCATCTTTCGGGTAACTGTTACACATTCATTCGCGAGGCGCGAGGGGAGAAAGTTTAAACATGATCTGCCAAGGATGATATTTGCGTAACCAGTTTCGAAAACTTAAGGTGGCGCGGTTGTCCAGCGTGGTGGAGCATGTCAATGCTGCTCAAAAATTACCCGATCAGCTCGTCGCTGCGGTCGTCTGTTTCGCCAAAACGTTTGAGCACAGCGGGTTTCGTTCCCTCATAAACCTGCTCAAGATTGGCGGCGATCTTCTCGTTTTCGCGCTCAAACAGGCAATTTCCCTGAAGGTCTGAGGCCACAATAAACGGGCCCATCTGGTTGCATTTAATCACCCACATGGCCTGCGCCAGCCCCAGCTCTTCATGCCAGTGCACGGCTTCCACATTTTCCACACCACGCCCCAAAAGCGCACCGGTGCCATAACCCACGGTTGAGAGATATACCGCCCCATTGGGCACAAAATACTCTTTGTAATCCTTGGAACTCATGCCGCCTTTGCCAATGATCAGCTTGGCGCCCGATTTTGCCATCCATTCAGGCAGCCATTTGGCAAAGCGGAAAGATGCGGTCGCTGTCACAGCGCCCATATTAAACGTGCCATCATCGCAAATGGTGGCAGCTGGCGAGCAATGGAAATTGGTGGCGCTTTCAGACGGCAATTCCATGGGAATATTCGCCTTCTCCTCAAGCGCGCGCATATAAACACCCTCGCGGGCTGTATACATAAGCCCATCGAGATAAACGATATCGCCAAGCCGCAAGTCTGCGATCTCTTCCGGCGTCGGTGTGGTGGAAAGGGTAACCTTGCGCGGTTTCATTCCGCTGCCTCCGTGAAAGCGCCTTCCCATTCCACCGTTTCGCGGCGCTGGTAATCGGTGAACCAGTCTGGATCAGTGCGGTATTCAACCGTGCCATCGGCAAACACGCGGGCCACTGCCCGGCGCGATGAAAGGCAAAATGCATGCACGCTCATCTGCATGCCACCGGTGTGGCAGTACCCCACTTCAATATTGCAATCGATCACCATGGATTTACCGACAAAACCCATGGCGCCCATGCCGATGGAATTGCCAAGCTCAATCAATTCATCTTCAAGTTCAGCGATCTTGGGGTCTGAGTTGCTGGAGCCGACAGTGCGCAAACAGGCTGCCCGCTTTCCTAAAACCATGCAAGTGTCCTTACACCCGCCAAGCCCCACGCCAATAATAGCAGGCTGGCAGGCAAGGCCGCGTTTGCCGAATGCCACCAGACAATCGAGGTAAAACCGCTTGATGCCCTCAATGCCATCAGAGGGAAACAGCATGCGGTAATCGGTGCCGAACAATCCGCCCTTGTGCACAGTGATCAAATCAATCCATTCACCACCGGGCTCATAGCCGTATTCAATTTCGGGCGCACCAATGCCAACATTATTATTATGGTCAGTGCGCCATAGTGGGTGCACCCTGTTGGGGCGCAGGGGCACACCGGTTGTGGCGTTCGCCGTGGCCCGGCGCAGGGCTGCTTCCAGCGCAATGGGCCCGCCTTCAACTTGAGTCTCATTGCCCATTTTCACATACCAGCGCGGGGTGCCCGTGTCGCCGCACATCGCGCGGCGGTCTTCTTTCGCGGCTTCATAGTTTTCCAGCATGGCCTGCAACACGAAGGATGAAAGATCGCCATCTTCAACCTTGGCGGCCTGCTTTAGCCCGTCCAGATAGTCTTGCGGAATTTCAATCGCCGCCTTGTCCATCAAGGTTTCGGCGGTTTTTTCAATAATATCTATCGGGATCATTATGCCGTTCCCACCAAAGTTTCCGGTTCGCCTTCAGGCAATATGCTCTCGCCAGGCTGAACGATTGTAAAGCGAACATCCTCGCGCGTCACCTCAACCTTATCTGAAGGTTTGCGTGCAACAGTGAAATAAGAGCTTTCCAGTTCGCCCTGATCGGGGAAATCTTTACGGTAATGGGCGCCACGAGAGTTCTCCCGCGCCAGCGCAGCCCGCGCAATGGCATCAGAAATATCGCACAAAGAGCGCATGTTCAGCCAATCATGCCAGGTTAAATTGAACGCAAGATTGGTGCCTTCAACGCCCGTATCCAAAAGTTCTGCTTCAATCTCGGCCACTTCGGCAATGCCTCGTTTCAAACGCTGCTCAGTGCGCATAACGCCGGCATTTTCCCACATGGTTTCCTGCAAACTTGTGCGCAGGGTCTGAATAT
>JBPCVX010000042.1:0-3009 GCA_051010095.1 Hyphomicrobiales bacterium | reverse complement strand
ATGGTGTGGGCGTGGGCCGTCGCGGTTTCACCTGGTATGGCACCGCGCAAATCAAGCGCAAATCGGAGTGGCCAGCATGGCATCCGCCACAGGAAATGATTGAGCGCGAGAAAAAGCAATATGGCCGCACCCTGCCATCGCGCATGGAAGGCGGACCAAAGAACCCGCTCGGGGCGCGCGCGCTTTATCTGTTCCAAGGCAATAAAGACACTCTGTATCGGATTCACGGCACAAACGCGCCATGGACCATTGGTCAGGCTGTCTCATCAGGTTGTATTAGGCTGGTCAATAGTGAGATAAAAGATCTCTATAGTCGGGTGAAAATTGGCGCCAAGGTTGTCGTGAAATAATCAACACCTGTTGCTTTAAAAATCAGACGTGATGCCTTTCACTTCCCAATCATCATAGCGGGTGGGCTCCAGCCCACCCCGGCCATTCACTTCCTTTTTTGCATCCTTGGCACGCGCATCTATCTCTTTACGACGCTGTTCGGCCTCTTTAAGTGCCCGCTTGGCGGCGGCAGAAATTTGCTTTTTCTCGTCTGTCACAATCGTGGCCTATCTTGTATCGGATCCGATAAATCACCATTTTATACATGAAAACGCGAAAAGGAGACCATTAAGCGATGAATTTTATGCGCACAGCGCTGTTATTGGCGGCTATGACCGGCCTTTTTCTTGCCGTTGGATACCTGATTGGCGGGCAAGGCGGGTTTTTGATTGCGCTTGCGATCTCTATCGCAACGAATTTCTTCGCGTATTGGAACTCCGACAAAATGGTTCTGCGCATGCACAATGCGGAAGAAATTGACGAGGCATCTGCCCCTGAACTCTTCCGCATGGTCGCAAAACTGTCAGAAAACGCTGAGTTGCCCATGCCCCGTGTTTATCTTATGCATGAAGACCAACCAAACGCTTTTGCGACTGGCAGAAACCCCGAATATGGCGCAGTAGCAGTGACAACCGGGTTGATGCAGCGCTTAAATCGCGATGAAATTGCTGGCGTGATCGCCCACGAACTGGCGCACATTAAAAACCGCGACACGCTGATCATGACGATGACGGCAACCCTTGCCGGCGCTATTTCCATGCTTGCCCAGTTCGGCCTGTTTTTTGGTGGTAGGCGCGACAGCGGTATGGGCATTATCGGCACCTTGGCGATGGTTATTCTGGCACCATTAGCGGCTATGCTGGTGCAAATGGCAATTTCGCGCACCCGCGAATATTCTGCTGACAAGTTGGGCGCCCAGATTTGTGGTGAACCGCTGGCGCTTGCAAGCGCTCTAGACAAAATCGCCGGTTCTGCCCACCAGATTGAAAATCACCGGGCAGAAGAAAGCCCCGCAACGGCACACATGTTCATCATTAACCCACTCTCAGGCGCGCGCATGGACAATCTGTTCTCGACCCATCCAGATACACAAAACCGCATAGCCGCCCTTGAAACAATGGCTGATGAGTGGGGCACACCAGGCACGTCTTATGATGATGGCAGCGATGCACCGATTTACAGCGAAGCTGAAATTTCGGAAGGTCCATGGTCTCCAACGCCCAAGATCAAGCAAGATAAAGGCCCTTGGGGTTAAGCGCGCAAAGACCTATAAGTCGCCTCATCGATTTTCGTATTGGATTACACGTGGCTTCATCATCGAAAACCAACACGCGTTCCGCATCACAGGTGGGCCTGCCCGCCAGGCGCGCTGCCATCAAAGCGCTGAAGAACATTCTCAAAGACAAGCAGCCACTGGAAGGCGCACTTGAGCGTGCATCCCTGTCAGCATTGCATGCCAAAGACCGCGCGCTTGCCCGCTCAATCGTGACAACCGCACTGCGCCGCAAAGGCCAGCTCGATGATGCCTTAAACACGTTCATTGAAAAGCCGCTTGGGCCGAAAGGAACGGGCCTCACTTATGAGGCGCTTTTGGCGGGGGCGGCACAGATTTTGTTTATGCGCGTGCCAGCCCATGCAGCCATTGATCTCTCGGCGCGGGTTCTGGCCTATGACCCTTCTGGCGGGCGCAAGTTTGTGGGTTTTCTCAATGCGGTCTTGCGCAATCTCGACAGAGAGGGCGATGCAGCGCTGGCAGGTCAAGATGAAGCGCGGCTGAACACGCCCGGGTGGCTATATGAAAGCTGGACCAAGGCCTATGGCGGTGACGGCGCGCGCGCTATCGCGCTTGCTCATTTGAAGGAAGCTCCGCTTGATTTAACGGTGAAGGAAGACGCGGCCACATGGGCAGAAAAGTTGGGCGGACATGTTCTTGCCCAAGGTTCGATAAGGCTTGATGAAAATCCGGGCAAGGTGACCAAGCTTGACGGCTTTGAAGAAGGCGCATGGTGGGTTCAAGACGTCGCCGCAAGCCTGCCAGCGCGCCTGCTCGGCACTGTTAAAGGAAAGCGCGTGTTCGATCTGTGTGCAGCACCAGGCGGAAAGACCTCACAGCTGGCCCATGCGGGCGCAGAGGTGATTGCGGTGGACAGTTCGCCTGATCGCATGGAGCGGGTGCGTGAGAATCTAAAGCGCCTACAGCTTGATGCGGAAACCGTAACCTGTGATGTGATGGATTTTGCACCTGATGAACTGGCAGACGCCATATTGCTGGATGCGCCATGTTCGTCCACCGGCACGATCCGCCGGCACCCCGATGTTGCTTATCTCAAAACGCGCGGCAGCATTAAAGTGCTCGCCAAAACGCAAGGTGAAATGCTGCGCAAGGCAGAAACCTTGCTGAAACCAGGTGGCACATTGATTTATTGCACGTGTTCCCTACAACCAGAGGAAGGCGAAAAACAAATCGCTCAAGCGCTTAAGCGCGGCGGGCTGGAGCGGGTTGCCATAAGCAAGGAAGAAATCGGCGCGTTGGCGGAAGCCATAACCCACGATGGCGATGTGCGCACCGTGTCCAGCATGGGCATGGACGGGTTTTTTATCTCCCGCCTGAGGCGCGTTTAAACGGCTTCGGCATCCTGACGTGGTTTGACCAGGGTGAGCCCAGCCAGCATCAGCAAT
>JBPCVX010000041.1:0-15119 GCA_051010095.1 Hyphomicrobiales bacterium | reverse complement strand
GTGCAATGCTAAACTGCAAAAATGCAGCATATAAATTGGGATGATTTCCGTTATTTCGTAACGCTCTTCAGGGAAGGCTCTTTAAGTCAAGCCGCAAATAAGTTGGGTGTAAATGCGACCACAGTTTCGCGCCGCGTGAGGGCCCTGGAAGATCAGCTTAAAGCACAACTCATAGCCCACGCAGGAAGGGGACAGATTGCCCTCACATCCGCTGGCGAGAACTTACTAACTCATGCTGAAGCTCTAGAACGCAAAGTCGATCAGGCACTATCCAGCATCAAAGGTACCGATGAATTGGCGGCGGGCTCGGTGGTTATCACAGCAACGCCAGCTATCGCAAACCGGCTTATTGTTCCTCGACTTAACTCTCTGTTGCGGTGTTATCAGGGATTGAATATTGAGGTGAGACCAGACACGCGGAATTTAAGCCTAATACGCCGCGAGGCAGATATTGCGCTGCGCCTGAACCGACCTGCCGACGGCGGGGTTCAAGTTAAAACACGCCGCATAGGAAGTCTTCACTACGGGATTTACGCTGCCAAACGTTTTAGCGATAAAACCGCCGACGAGCTTGCGTGGGTCACCTACCGGGATGACCTCTTAGATCTGCCACAAGCACAATGGATTTCAAGAGAAATCTCTCGCACTGAGGGACGCATAGCACCCGTTAAAGTAGGCGATGCTGAAGGCACTGCCGAAGCGCTCGCTTCTGCACCATATCGCTCAATAATCCCGTGTCTAATTGGCGATGCCGACAACCGGCTTGTGCGGCTCGACGAAAGTGAATACGCGCCAATGTTAAAGCGTGAACTATGGTTGATGGTTCGCAGCGCTATGGCCGATCTTACACGTATCAAAGTGACGGGTGACTGGCTTGAAGAGATTTTCAATCAGCCTTAAACCTTGTGCACAATTACACTGCAAACAGGTTTCTTTCCCCAAACCTCTGCGCACTCACGACGTACTGCGCGTCGCAAGGTTTCCGCGACAAGCTCGTCGTTGCCGCGTGCTTGTTTAGGAATCTCAAAGAAAATCTCCTCAATGGCATCGAGCAGAATGTCCTCAAATAGGGCTCCATCATCATCTTCTTCTGGCAGACCATAAAGCTCTGCGCGCGGGCCTGCTGCTATGTCACCTTTGCTGTTGATCACCAGGGAGACGGTGACAGCACCTGCAAATGAAAGTTTGCGGCGATCGCGCGCCGGCCCCTCAAAGGCGGGCACAAACAAGCGACCATCCACGTGAATGCGCCCTGCCGGTGCTTCATCGATAACTTCGCCTGGTCCAGGATAGAGCCGCACCATGTCGCCGTTTCGCGCCACGCATGTTTCCGCGATACCGCAATCCTTTGCAAAGCGTGCATGTTCGGTGAGGTGAAGCATCTCGCCATGCATGGGTACCAACAGCTCAGGTTCGAGCCATTTATACATCTGACGCAGTTCTTCTTTGCGGGGATGACCGGAAGTGTGCACCAACGCATCATCAGAAGTAATAATCTCCACCCCCTGGCCTGCAAGCGAATTCACAACGGCTGCGACAGACTTCTCATTTCCGGGGATAGTCTTCGATGAAAACACCACCAAATCTCCCTTATTCAAGGTAATGTTGCGGTGGTTGTCAGCGGCTATGCGCGCCAATGCAGCCCTGTCTTCACCTTGCGATCCGGTACACAAGCAGACGATTTTCTCTGGCGGCAGAAACCCTGCTTCTTCTTCGTCCAAAATTTCGTGCACGTCTTTTAGGTAACCGCATGCACGCGCAGCTGACACCGCACGTTGCATAGACCTGCCCGCGAGTACGAAATGCCGACCCGCCGCATAAGTCGCCTTGGCCACAGCCTCCAGCCGCGCAACGTTAGAAGCAAAGGTTGTCACGAGTACCCGGCCCTCGGCCTCAGCGATAATGCGCGCCAACGTGTCGGCCACATCCGCTTCGGACACGGAGCTTCCTTCGCGTGTCGCATTAGTCGAATCACAAATCAGTGCGCGCACACCATCGCGCCCTATCTGTTCCAGCCGCTTATCATCCACAGCCCAGCGCACATTTGTACCGGTATCAATCTTCCAATCACCTGAGTGCACCACAGTGCCCGCTTGCGTGCGGATCGCAAGGGCCATCGGCTCTGGAATGGAGTGGGCAACCGAAATCAACTCAACTTCAAAAGGGCCCAGAGAAACCTTATCACCGGCTTTAACGATCGAGAGCGGAAAGTCTTCATCCAACCCTCTCTCCATCAGCCGCAACTTGAGCAATTCACCTGCAAATGATGATGCATAAACCGGGCACCCTAAACGCTCCCACAGCCAGGAAATGGCACCGAAATGATCTTCGTGGGCATGTGTCAGAATCAGGCCTTCAATGTTTGCACGCTCGGCCTCGATAAACTGAATATCTGGTAACACAATATCGATGCCAGGATCGCGTTCATCGCCGAACTTCACCCCCATATCAACGATGAGCCAGCGCCTCTGGTGGGCGGGCCCAAAGCCGTAAAGATAGAGGTTCATACCTATTTCGCCTGCGCCACCAAGGGGCAGGAACACAAGCTCGCGCGGATCAGGATTGCTAGTCATGGGCGAAGAATATATCACCGGCAAAGATTCGGGTGGAAACACCGCCTGGCTGGGTGAGAATAAGCGCACCATCATCATCGATTGTTTCAAATGTCCCGTGCACTTCTTCATTTGGAAGCCGCGCCGTGATTTCGCATCCCACGCCATGTGCGTGCGCTAACCAGGCTTGGCGCACAGGCACAAACCCATGACCACGCCAAATCTCAAACCAGCGTTCAAATGCTTCACTATACGAGATGAAGAGATCGTTTATTGAAACATCACGAGCGTGATCATTGAGGCATGTCGCGCCGAGCGCCGTTGCTGTTTGTGGTGCATGGGCAACATTCACGCCACATCCAATTACCAGCGCATCAGCTCCTTGTTTCTCAAGCAGAATGCCTGCAAGTTTTTGCCCATCCAACAAAACATCATTGGGCCATTTGAGCGACAGTTTGTCGGCCGCAGCACTTGGCAAATGTGCGGCAACGGCTTCACAGACCGCAAGTGCTGTAACGAAGCTCAATTCGGGCAGATTTTTTAAATCGCCGGTGGGCAGCAGCAGGCTTGAATAAAGATTACCTTTTTCGGAAATCCATGTGCGACCATCGCGGCCACGGCCAGCAAGCTGCCGCTCTGCTGTTACCCATAAGGGACCTGTTTCGCCCTCGCCTGCGCGGCGGAGCGCTTCAGCATTCGTAGAATCAATGTCTCCAAGCTGGATATGCTGGATCGGCATTTAGAACAGTGATGCCGCAGCCGCTTCAGCTGCTGAAATCAATGGCCGGGAGACGATGGCAAAAACCACAACAAACACACCCGACAATAGAATGACCAACCGCAATTCTCGCGGTGTGCTCTCAAACTCTTCTGCTGGTTCGTCAAAGTACATCACCTTCACGATCCGCAGATAATAGAATGCACTCACCACACTCGCCAAAACACCGATAATCGCCAGTGCAAACAAATCAGCTTTGATGGCAGCTGCAAAAACATAGAACTTCGCGAAGAACCCTGCCAGTGGTGGAATACCCGCAAGCGAGAACATAAGCATTGAAAGCACGAAGGCCATCATGCCGTCATTGCGCGCCAATCCCGATAGATCAGAAATACTCTCAACTGCCCCATCGCGGGTGCGCATGGCGAGGATGCAAGCGAATGTACCAAGGGTCATTAGCAGGTAAATCGCCATATAGATGATGACACCACGCACCCCTTCTTCACTGCCTGCAGCAAGGCCAACAAGGGCAAAACCAATATGGCCGATTGAGGAATAGGCCATCAGGCGTTTGAGGTTATCCTGCCCGATTGCGGCAAAGGCGCCAAGCACCATAGAAGCAATCGAGATAAAGACCACAATCTGCTGCCAGTCCTTGGTGACAGTTGGAAAGGCATCAATCATCACGCGCGTGAATATCGCCATTGCCGCAACCTTTGGTGCGGCCGCAAAGAATGCGGTCACCGGCGTCGGCGAGCCCTCATATACATCAGGCGTCCACATGTGGAAGGGAACCGCTGATACCTTGAAGGCCAGTCCCGCAAGCAGGAATACCAAACCAAACAGGAACCCAAGACCAGCCCCTTCGCCGGAAACTGCTTGCGCAATAGACGCAAATTGAGTCTCGCCAGTAAAGCCGTAGATTAATGATGCGCCATAGAGAAGCATGCCGGAAGACAGTGCCCCGAGCACAAAATATTTCAAACCCGCCTCAGACGAGCGCACATTATCGCGGTTAATCGCAGCCATCACGTAAAGTGCGAGTGATTGCAGCTCGAGCCCCATATAAAGCGAGATCAGTCCATTTGCAGAAATCATCATGCACATGCCAAGCACGGCAAGAATGACCAGCACCGGATACTCAAACCGCTGAATGCCTTCACGCTTAAGCGCATTCACCGACATGAGCAGTGCAATAGCAGCTCCAAACAGGGTGAGAATCTTCATAAAGCGGCCAAAAGTATCGACCACAAACAGCCCGTTATAGGCCTCTCCATTTCCCAATGGTCCAAACGCGATGAGAGCGCCAACGCCTGCAAACAAGAGCAATGAAAGCGTTGAAATTAGATCAAACGAATCCTGTTCGCGGAACGCACCTATCATCAGGCATACCATGGCACCAACAGCCAGAATGATCTCCGGGAGTACCATCATTATGTCGGAAGGCAGAAACATCTTAATTCACTCTCCCGTCAATTTGCCGCGGCCAACTTCGGCACGGTATCCACCGCAGCCAAAGACGCCTGATAATTGTCGATCAATTGGGTAACAGAGGCATCCATCGCATCAAGAATTGGTGCAGGATAAACCCCAAACAGTATCGTCAGGACAATCAACGGCACTAACACAGTCATCTCGCGCCGATTCATATCCGTAATGCTTTTCAGGCTTTCTTTTTCAAGCGTTCCAAACACCACACGCCTGTATAACCACAAGGCATAACAGGCTGATAGAATAACCCCTGATGTGGCGAAGAAAGCCACCCACGTATTGGCCTTAAACGCACCCACCAAGGTGAGGAATTCACCAACGAAACCGGATGTGCCAGGAAGACCCACATTTGCCATGGTGAACACCATGAAAGTGAAGGCATAAATCGGCATCCGGTTCACCAATCCACCATAGGCAGCAATCTCACGGGTATGTATGCGGTCATACACAACGCCCACGCATAGGAACAGTGCGCCAGAAACAAACCCATGCGAGATCATCTGGAAGATACCGCCCTGAATACCCTGCGCTGTGCCTGTGAAGATGCCCATGGTCACATAGCCCATATGCGCCACGGATGAATAAGCAATCAGCTTCTTCATATCTTCCTGCATCAGCGCAACGAGCGATGTGTATACGATAGCGATTATCGAGAGCGTAAACACGAATGGCGCGAACATATCCGATGCAATTGGGAACATGGGGAGCGAGAACCGCAAGAAACCATAACCGCCCATCTTCAATAAGATCGCTGCTAAAATGACAGAGCCCGCCGTGGGTGCTTCAACGTGGGCGTCGGGCAACCAAGTATGCACCGGCCACATTGGCATTTTAACCGCAAACGATGCGAAGAACGCAAGCCATAACCAGGTCTGCATATCCACAGGGAAGTCGTGCGCCATGAGTGTTGGAATATCAGTTGTACCGGCACTCCAATACATCGCCATGATCGCCAACAACATAAGCACAGAGCCAAGCAGGGTATAGAGGAAGAACTTAAAGCTGGCATAGACGCGGCGCTGCCCGCCCCAGATACCGATGATAAGGAACATCGGAATAAGGCCGCCTTCAAAGAACAGGTAGAACAGCAACAAATCAAGTGCGCAGAACACACCAATCATCAACGTTTCCAAAACCAGAAACGCGATCATGTATTCCTTCACCCGTTTCTCAACGCCCCAACTGGCAAGAATGCAACCGGGCATAAGGAAAGTCGTGAGCAGCAAAAACAGAATGGATATCCCATCGACACCCATGTGGTAGGTGATCTTTCCACCTAACCACTCAAAGCGCTCTTGGAGTTGGAATCCTGGCTTTGAAGGATCAAACTCTGCCCACACATAAAGCGAAAGTAAGAATGTGAATACCGTGGTGAGAAGTGCAAGGCTGCGTATATTGCGGCGCGCAATTTCATCATCACCACGAATGGTGACAATAAGCAGCGCACCCACCAAAGGCAGAAACGTGACCACGGAAAGGAGATAAGTAATAGCCATGATCAGTGAACACCCCAGAACATGAAATAGGTCACGAGCGCTGCTACGCCAATGAGCATTGCAAAGGCATAGTGATAAACAAACCCAGTTTGCAGCCGCACAATGCGGTTGGTCACATCAAGCACTCTTGCTGAGATACCGTCTGGGCCAAGGCCATCAATGAACCATCCATCACCCTTCTTCCATAGGAAGCGGCCAAGCCACATGGCCGGGCGCACGAACAGAAAATCGTAAATCTCGTCGAAATACCACTTGTTCAGCAGGAACTGATAGAGCGGCTGGTGCATGGTTGCCAGGCGCACCGGAAGTGTTGTGTCTTTGATATAAAACAGCCATGAAAGGGCAAAGCCTAAAACCATAGCCACAAATGGCGACCACGGCACCCAGCCAGGCACATGGTGAAGTTCCTCTACAATCTTGTTTTCCGGACCACGGAACAAGCTTTCGCCCCAGAACTTCATTTCATCATGTCCGATGAAATACCCCTTGAACAGGAAGCCAGCGGCGAGAGCGCCAAGCGCCAAAATATACAGTGGCACGAGCATAATTTGCGGTGATTCATGCACGTGGCTCATTACTTCGCTTGATGCACGCGGTTTGCCGTGGAAGGTCATAAACATAAGGCGCCATGAGTAGAAGGAGGTCATGAATGCCGCAATCAACAGCATCCAGAACGCAAATCCGGACGTAGCTGCATGGCTCGCGTAAGCCGCCTCAATAATGGCATCCTTTGAGAAATAGCCTGCCGTGAAAGGAAACCCGGTGAGCGCAATCGTGCCGATCAGCATCAACACCCATGTCACTTTGAGATGGGGGAAGAGGCCGCCCATATTACGCATATCCTGTTCATCAGACATAGCGTGGATGACCGAGCCTGAACCGAGAAACAGCAGCGCTTTAAAGAAAGCGTGAGTGAACAGATGGAAAATCGCGACACCATATGCACCCAAGCCCAATGCTGCGAACATGTATCCAAGTTGCGAGCACGTGGAGTAAGCAATGACACGCTTAATGTCATTTTGCACCAACCCGACGGTTGCGGCAAAGAACGCGGTAATCGTGCCGATAATGGTGACCACAAGCAGCGCAGTCGGTGCGTATTCAAACATTGGCGAACAGCGCGCCACGAGAAACACACCTGCTGTCACCATGGTGGCTGCGTGAATAAGCGCAGACACGGGCGTTGGGCCTTCCATCGCATCGGGCAACCAGGTGTGCAAGAGAAACTGTGCAGACTTGCCCATGGCGCCAATAAACAACAACAGGCAAATCGTGTTCATCACATCGACCTGCATACCTAAGAACTCAAAGGTCTTGCCAACCTGTTGCGGTGCCGCAGCAAAGATCGTGTCAAACTCGATTGAATTGAAGATGTAGAAAGTTGCAAAAATGCCCAACGAAAAGCCAAAATCACCAACGCGGTTCACCACGAAGGCTTTGATTGCGGCCGCACACGCAGACGGCTTTTGATACCAAAAGCCAATCAAGAGATAAGACGCTACTCCGACCCCTTCCCAGCCGAAGAACATTTGCAGCAAATTGTCTGAAGTCACCAGCATAAGCATGGCGAAGGTGAACAACGACAAATACGAGAAAAAGCGCGGCTGATGCGGATCGTGGCTCATATAGCCAATTGAATAGATGTGTACCAGCGACGACACCGTGTTTACGACCACCAGCATGACAGCGGTAAGCGTGTCTATGCGGAAGGCCCAATTGGCCTCCAGTGCGCCTGAACTGACCCAGCGCAAAACCTCGATCTTGTAGGTGTTGCCGCCCACAGCCACGTCGAAAAATGCCACCCAGGAAAGAATGGCACTTATCACCAACAGCCCACTTGTGAGCAAGCTTGATGCGCGCGCGCCAAGCATGCGCCCAAACAAACCCGCTATCAGCGCGCCGATGAGGGGAAGAAATACAATTGCGTGATACATATCGCTTTCCTCAACCCTTCATCATGTTGATATCTTCAACAGCAATCGACCCGCGATTTCGGAAATAACTCACCAAAATTGCCAGTCCAATGGCCGCTTCACCAGCCGCAACCGTCAGAACAAGCAGGGCAAAAATCTGCCCCATCAAGTCTTGCAAGTGCGTTGAAAATGCTACCAGATTGATGTTCACAGCAAGAAGCATGAGCTCTATCGACATCAAGATAACGATGACGTTTTTTCGATTGAGAAAAATACCAAAAATGCCGATGGCAAATAGGATTGCAGCAACCGTTAGATAATGGGTAAGTCCGACCACCATAACTAGATCCCCTGCCCTGACTTCACTTTGCGCACCTCAACCGCTGCCTCAGGTGAACGCGCGTTCTGGGTCATAATATCCTGACGTTTAACACCTTCCTTGTGGCGCAGGGTCAGCACAATTGCGCCAACCATTGCAACCAGCAGAACCATGCCTGCTGCCTGGAAGAGGTAAATATATTTTGTATAGAGAAGCCGCCCGATTGCTTCCGTATTGCTGACTTCCGCCATACCAGGTGTTTTTTCTGGCACGGTCGCAATGATCTCCGGGGCGATTGCCCAGGAACCAACAACCATGATTAGCTCAATAAGAAGAATAATCCCGATAGATGCACCAATAGGCAGGTATTGCAGCATGCCTTGACGCAGCTCGGTGAAATCGATGTCGAGCATCATGACAACGAACAAAAACAGCACCGCTACTGCGCCCACATAGACCACAACCAAAATCATTGCCAAGAATTCTGCGCCCATAAGAATGAACAACCCGGCTGAATTAAAGAATGCCAATATGAGGAACAGCACCGAATGCACGGGATTGCGCGAAGCAATCACCATAAATGCCGCCGCCAGCAAAATGGCGGAGAAGAGATAAAAAAAGATACTGGCAACTGCCATTGGCTCTGCCCCATCCTCATCTTATGCACCCATTTAAGGTGCGTTCAGGCCCGAAGACCCGGTTTCCAGTTCAAACGCGCCTAACGGTAAGGTGCGTCCAGTGCAATATTATTGGCGATCTCACGTTCCCAACGATCGCCGTTCTCAAGCAGTTTTTCCTTGTTGAAGAACAATTCCTCGCGGGTTTCAGTCGCGAATTCGAAATTTGGTCCTTCAACAATTGCATCTACCGGGCATGCCTCCTGGCAAAATCCGCAATAGATGCATTTCGTCATGTCGATGTCGTAACGGGTTGTGCGCCGAGTGCCGTCATTACGCCGCGGCCCCGCTTCAATTGTGATCGCTTGCGCTGGGCAAATCGCTTCGCACAGTTTGCAGGCAATGCAGCGCTCTTGACCATTCGGATAACGGCGCAGCGCATGCTCTCCGCGGAAACGCGGGCTTAGCGGCCCCTTCTCGAAGGGATAGTTAACCGTTGCCTTGGGCGCAAAGAAATAGCGCATTGCAAGGAAGAATGCTGAGACAAACTCAGACAATAACAACCCTTTTGCAGCTTGTTGAAGCATCTGCTCCGCCTTTCCTTTCCTAGCTCACACCCGGTTTAAACATCAAATTCGCAACCACATACCCAGCAATTGGCAAGATGATGTAGCCAATAATTTGCACACACCCCATGATCGTCGACGGCGCGATTGTGCGTTTGCCATATGCTTTTGCGCGTTCATAACGCATCCGCAGCGAGGGGTAGAGGAACCGCGAAGCAAATGCCACATCAAGGAAGCCGATCACCAACCCGGCAAAGGCCCCTATTAAGCTGTATTGGTTCATCTCAAACATCCCTCATCCTCTATGGTGCCCAGCCAAAAGCTGTAAGGACACCGGCGACAAGCGCCACGTAGAAGAGTGAAATCGGTAAAAATACTTTCCACCCCAAACGCATAAGCTGGTCGTAGCGATAGCGCGGCACCATGGCTTTCACCATCGCGAACATGAAGAACACGAGGAATACCTTGGCCAGGAACCAGAAGATGCCTGGCACCCATGTAAATGGCGCGAAATCAAATGGCGGAAGCCATCCACCTAGGAACAACAAGCTGGTCATCGCGCACATCAGCGTAATGGAGGCGTACTCACCCAGCATGAACATCAAGTAGGGTGTCGACGAATACTCAACCATGAACCCTGCAACCAATTCAGATTCTGCTTCTGGCAGATCGAAAGGCGGACGGTTGGTCTCCGCCAGCGCGGACACAAAGAACACGATGAACATCGGAAACAACGGCAGGAAGTACCAATTCAAGAAGCTTAACCAAGGAACGCCCAACGCCGTTGCAATTCCCGTTTTCTGGGCCTCGACAATGCCTGAAAGGTTGAGTGTTCCCGCGCACAGCAGAACTGTGATGATCACGAACCCGATGGAAACTTCATAGGATACCATTTGTGCTGCAGATCGAAGTGCACCGAGGAATGGGTATTTCGAATTCGACGCCCAGCCGCCCATGATTACGCCATAAACACCAAGCGATGAAATCGCAAAGAGGTACATAATCCCGACATTAATGTCGGCAACAACCCACCCTGCGGCAACCGGAACAACCGCCCACCCTGCCAAACCAAGCGTACACGTCACGATTGGTGCGAGGAGAAACACACCCTTATTTGCGCCAGAAGGAATGACCACTTCTTTGAAGACGAACTTCAACAAATCTGCAAAAGACTGAAGCAATCCCCACGGACCAACAACGTTTGGTCCACGACGCATCTGCACTGCAGCCCAGATCTTACGATCTGCATAGATCAGATAGGCGACAATCAGCAAAAGCGCGATAAGAACCGCAAGGCTTTGGGCGACGATGATCGCGACTGTTATGACCGTATCGTACATCGTGTCTCCCTACTCCGCCGCGTCCAGTTTCTGTTCTGCACGCAATGCAGAACACTCCGCCATCACAGCAGATGCGCGCGCGATGGGGTTGGTCAAATAGAAATCTTTTACCGGGCTTTCGAATGCAGCCTTAGTCAACTTCGTCCGACCTGCCGAAACGTTCCTCAATGCGCCCGCATCAGCACTTTCAACCACATCAACTGCAGCTAAATGCGGCGCAATTTCATACATTTGTGTGCGAAGTTGCTCAGAAGAATTAAACGAAAGCGTATGCCCAACCGCATCTGAAAGAGCGCGAATAATTGCCCAATCTTCGCGCGCATCCCCTGGCGGGAACACAGCGCGCTCAGTCATCTGAACCCTGCCTTCGGTGTTTACATAAGTGCCATGCTTTTCGGTATAGGTCGCGCCTGGCAGCACCACATCAGCATGATGTGCGCCAACATCGCCGTGCGATCCGATATACACGGTGAAACCAGATGAACGTTTGGTCATATCAAGTTCATCAGCTCCCAGAAGGAACAACACTTCGCAATCGGTCAGCATTTCGCCAGTGGATTTGCCGCCTTCCCCTGGCACGAAGCCCAGATCAAGCGCCCCGACACGTCCAGCTGCGGTGTGGAGAACGTTGAAACCGTTCCAGTCATCACGAATAACGCCAAGCGAATGCGCCGCCTTCAAAATCGTTGCCAGCACCGCTTTAGCGTCATCACGCGCCAATGCGCCCTGACCAACGATAATAATCGGGCGCTTGCCCTTTGCCAGCGCATGATCAACAAACTGTTCAAGGCTTTCAGGCCCAGCACCCACATAGTGATAATCGTAAGTGAGGTCAGCTTGCTCGCCAATAACCGCCACCTGCAATTCACCGGTCAACCAGCGTTGGCGAATACGCGCGTTTAATACAGGCGCTTCAAGGCGCGGATTTGAGCCGATAATCATAATTTGATCGGCTTCATCAATCGCTGCAATGGTGGAATTGAAGATATAGCTTGCGCGTCCGTGTGCTGGATCAAGCGCTGAACCCGCCTCGCGGCAATCCATGTTGGGCGAACCAAGGGCATCCATAAGCCCCTTAATGGCAAAAACTTCTTCTGCAGCGGAAAGATCGCCCGCGATCGCACCAATTTGAGCAGGATCGGCAGCAGAAACTTTTTCAGCAATCGCGGCAAAGGCATCGTTCCAGCCTACCGGTTGTAATTTGCCATCTTTGCGCAGATAAGGCCGATCAAGACGTTGCGAGCGTAATCCGTCCCATATGAAGCGCGCTTTGTCAGAAATCCACTCTTCGTTCACGGCTTCGTTCAGGCGCGGCATGATGCGCATTACCTCACGTCCGCGCGCATCAACACGAACAGCTGACCCAAGCGCGTCCATCACATCGATGGTTTCCGTCTTGCGCAACTCCCATGGACGCGCTTGAAACTCGTAAGGCCGCGATGTCAAAGCACCAACCGGGCACAGATCAATCACATTGCCCTGCATTTCAGATGTCATTGCTTTTTCAAGATATGTAGTGATCTCAGCATTCTCACCACGTCCAATCAATCCCAGATCCTGAACGCCACCCACTTCTGTTGAGAAGCGCACACAGCGCGTGCAGTGAATGCAACGGGTCATGATGGTTTTCACCAATGGACCAATATACTTGTCTTCAACCGCGCGCTTGTTTTCAGCAAACCTGTTGGCGTCAATGCCATAAGCCATGGCCTGGTCTTGCAGATCACATTCACCGCCCTGATCGCAAATCGGGCAATCTAGCGGATGGTTGATCAGCAAAAACTCCATCACCCCTTCACGCGCCTTTTTCACCATCGGTGATTTGGTAAAAACTTCTGGTGGCTCACCTTCTGGGCCAGGCCGCAAATCAGCCACACCAAGAGCGCAAGAAGCTTGTGGCTTGGGCGGCCCGCCTTTCACTTCCACCAAGCACATGCGGCAGTTACCAGCAACCGAAAGTCGTTCGTGATAGCAAAAGCGTGGCACCTCAGCGCCTGCTTCTTCACACGCCTGAATGAGCGTGTAGTGAGAGGGAACCTCAACCTCTTCGCCATCAATTATCAGTTTACGCATATCGCTCATTTAGCCACCCTCACTCCGCCGCCTGCATCGGTTCTTCGACCGGCTGCGGATTGGCTGTATACTTATCGATGCGCTCTTCGATCTCGTGACGGAAATGGCGGATCAGGCCTTGCACGGGCCATGCAGCCGCATCACCCAGCGCACAAATAGTGTGACCCTCAATTTGCTTGGAGACATCCAAAAGCATATCGATTTCGCGCTTTTGCGCATGGCCTTCGACCATGCGCTGAAGCACGCGCCACATCCAGCCAGTGCCTTCGCGGCAAGGTGTGCATTGTCCGCAGCTTTCATGTTTGTAGAAGTAAGCCAGTCTGGCGATAGCCGCAATCACGTCGGTGGACTGATCCATAACAATTACGGCCGCTGTGCCAAGACCCGAGCGCAGATCGCGCAAGGTATCAAAATCCATATGAGCGTCTTTAATCTGCTCAGCAGGCACCATTGGAACCGAAGACCCACCTGGAATGACCGCTTTCAGATTGTCCCAGCCGCCACGAATGCCGCCGCAGTGTTTTTCAACGAGCTCGCGGAAAGTGATACCCATCTCTTCTTCTACATTGCAGCGATGGTTTACATGGCCCGAGATACAAAACAGCTTTGTGCCGGTGTTATTAGGACGCCCAAGCGCTGAAAACCATCCAGCTCCACGACGCATAATGGTCGGCGTAACAGCAATGGATTCCACATTATTCACAGTGGATGGCGCGCCATATAGGCCCACATTGGCCGGGAATGGGGGTTTTAATCTTGGCTGACCTTTTTTGCCCTCCAGGCTTTCCAACAAAGCCGTTTCTTCGCCGCAAATATAGGCGCCAGCCCCGTGGTGGACGTAAAGATCAAAGTCCCAGCCATGCTTATTGTTTTTGCCAATAAGGTTAGCATCATAGGCTTCATCAACCGCACGCTGGAGCGCTTCTCTTTCACGAATATATTCGCCACGCAAATAGATATAGCCCGCGTTTGCCCCCATGGCGAAGCCCGCAAGCAAACACCCTTCAACCAGCAAATGCGGGTCATGACGCATGATTTCGCGGTCTTTGCAGGTGCCAGGTTCAGATTCGTCAGCATTTACGATAAGATAATGCGGTCGCCCATCACTCTCTTTGGGCATGAATGACCATTTGAGACCCGTCGGGAAGCCAGCACCGCCACGTCCGCGCAATCCGGATTCCTTAATCTCGTTGATCACGCCATCGCGACCGCGTTCAAGCATACCTTTAGTGCCATCCCACGCGCCACGCTTCATGGCAGCTTTCAACCCCGGGTCATGAAACCCGTAGAGATTGGTAAATATGCGGTCTTTATCTTCTAACATCCGATCACATCCACCTTACAGTCACGGCTTTTTGCCGAAGACGCGTTCGTATTCTTCCGCGCCACCTTCAGCCAATACCTTGGCTTGCTTCAACCACTCGTCACGCTCTATACGGCCCTTGAACTTGAGGTAGGTATCAACCCAATCTCGTTCATTTTTCTTCCACGCTGCAATTTGATCGAAGTGAAAGACACCAAGTTCGTTAAGTATACCCTCAATCTTAGGGCCAACACCTGAGATCATTTTCAAATCATCCGCCTTGCCATCTCGCGCTGCATCTAAGCCTTTTGGCCGCGCCTCCGACGCGCCCTTGGCAGGTTCGGCCTTCGTATCAGCGGCTTTCTTATCAGGTGCAGCCTTCTTCTTGCTTGCCGCCACTTTCTTGGGCGCAGCGCTTGTTTTTTTCTTTGGCGCGCCATCGCTGCCAAACAGGCTTGTCAAACCACCAAGTGGTTCCGAAGTATGGCGTCCATTTTGCGGACCAGGCTTAACGTCTTTCCCAGCCTTCAAATCTTCTAAGAGCGCCCGAAAACTCTCCGGTGTTAGGTCTTCGTAATAATCTTTATTGATTTGCACCATAGGCGCGTTACAGCACGCCCCGAGGCATTCCACCTCAATCCAGGAGAACGTGCCATCTTCAGTGACATGCATCTGGTCGCCGATCATTTCGCGGCACACCTCTTTGAGATCTTCTGAGCCACACAGCATGC
>JBPCVX010000040.1:0-4055 GCA_051010095.1 Hyphomicrobiales bacterium | reverse complement strand
GTATAAACCCGGTGCGAACGCCCTGACAGCACCCGTAAATGCGAAGCGGCCTCTTCCAATGTTGCAGGTTTGTGCAGTATTCGTCGCCCGACGGAGACAACGGTATCCGCGGCCAAAACAAAACTGTTTGTTCCCAATTCTTCAACTTGACGTGTAATCGCAGCGGCTTCGGACTTATCCCGCGCCAAACGCATTGCAAGCGCACGCCCGGTTTCACGCTTTTTCGGCGTTTCATCAATATCCATGGGGCAAAGAAGATCAGGCGGCAGATCCGCTTGCTCAAGCAATGCGACACGACGCGGCGATGCACTTGCCAATACAAGTTTTACGCGTGTGTCTTTCATCGCGGCCCTAGCACCTTAATTCAGAGGATGTGGTTCATTTGAACCGATAAGTGATACGACCCTTCGTCAAATCATAAGGGGTCATTTCAACAGATACTTTGTCGCCCGCAAGCACACGGATTCGATTCTTTCGCATTTTGCCCGCGGTGTGAGCGATAATTTCGTGATCGTTTTCCAGTTTCACCCGGAAAGTCGCGTTCGGCAGCAGTTCGACCACTGTGCCTTCAAACTCTAGCAATTCTTCTTTTGCCATTCACTCCTTGCCTTTCAGTGTGGGATTTGGCTGCCATGGCCTTAAGCCAGATGTAGGTTCTGTGCAATGGTATTGGCGAATTTTTTAGCAATATTAGGCCATAGCGAACGTTATCGTGCGCACAGTGAACATATTGTTGCACAAAATCAACCCAACACTTTGGAAATGGGGGACCCAAAAGAAGTTTACATGTAATTTCACAGTCAAACAACGGGCGCCCTCATTGTCCCAAAGCGCACACGAATTCTTTTGAGCAATCCGTCGCGGACACCGCGATATGAATCCATGACCTGTTCGCGGCTGCCGCTCATGATTGTCGGATCAAGTGTTGGCCAATACTCAAGATCGACCGCCATTGTTCGCGTCAATTCCACTGCTTTGTGCTGCGCCTCAGGTGATAAAGAGATGATAATGTCAAACAAACTGTCATGAAGCTCATCGAAGCTGCGTGGTTCATGTGTGGATATATCTATGCCAATCTCTTCAAGAACTGCGACTGCAAAGGCATCCAGTTCTTGAGGCATTACACCAGCTGACGTGACAAATACTTTATGGCCGTAAAAGTGACGCATTAGGCCAGCCGCCATCGGCGAGCGAACCGCATTTTGCGTGCACGCGAACAACACTGCGGATGGAAGGGTCTCCGACACGTTTATCCACGCCAATGCAGGACGCAGACGAGCGTGAAAAGCCGTCTTGCTGTGTCAAAATCAACTTCAATCTTGCCGTTTAAGCGCTCTTGCAACAATACACTGCCGTCATTGTGCAATCCGCGTCTTCCCATATCAATTGCCTCAATTTGGCTTGGGGTCGCAGTTTTAATCGCCTCGAAATAACTCTCGCACACCAAGAAATAGTCTTTCACGATGCGGCGAAACGGTCGCACCGACAGTCCAAACACCGCGCATTGGCGCTCTTCGCGATTTGCGATATCAAAAATCAGTCGCCCTTCTTCAATCGAAAGTTTTAGATGAAAAGGACCCCTAGCAGCATGCTTTGCTTCATCAACCACTGTAAATGAGTTGCTCTCAAGCAGATCAAAGATCGCAACACGACGCTCATGCTCGATATCAGGTGAAGGATTAGATAGTGTCGCTTCGTCTAATTCAACGGTGACTAGGCGATTTTTATTGTTGTTATCGGTCATGGTACTTGTGCAATTATGGGCTGTTTAGACGTATCGCAACCGAGCGGGCATGAGCTTCCAATCCTTCTGCCCGGCCTAAAGTAATCGCGGCCTGGCCAATTTCCCGCAATGCGTCTGATGAACATTTTAAGAGAGATGTTCGTTTCATAAAATCAAACACGTTTAGCCCAGATGAAAACCGCGCTGTACGTGCCGTTGGCAGAACATGATTAGGCCCTCCCACATAATCACCAATCGCCTCCGGGGTATGAGAGCCTAAGAAAATTGCACCTGCATTTGAAATTTCCTCTGCCAATTCTTCCTCATTTGCAGAAGAAATTTCCAAATGCTCTGGCGCTATTCTATCAATCAATGGAATGGCATCTTCTAGCGAACGCACGAGAATAATCGCGCCGTTGTCGCGCCAGCTCGCCTCTGCAATTTCTGCACGTGGCAATGTCTGCAACTGGCCTTCTACGGCTTGTTCAACCAAATCAGCAAATGATGTACTGTCCGTAATGAGGATAGATTGGGCAGCCGTATCATGCTCAGCTTGCGCCAGAAGATCAGCCGCAACCCATTCGGCTGAGTTGCTTTCATCTGCAAGAATGAGCACTTCAGATGGCCCCGCAATCATATCAATACCAACGGTTCCAAACACCTGGCGTTTTGCGGCCGCCACATAGGCGTTGCCGGGACCAACAATCTTGTCGACGGGCTTAATAGTAGGTGTGCCGTACGCAAGCGCACCAATAGCCTGAGCGCCGCCAACACGGTAAATCTCATCAACGCCAGCAACTTTAGCTGCTGTTAGCACTTGATCGTTAACTCGACCATCAGGTGTTGGAACCACCATCACGAGACGCTCAACACCCGCCACCTTTGCAGGCACCGCATTCATTAACACGGAAGACGGGTACGCCGCTGTTCCACCTGGAACATACAACCCAGCTGCTTTAACAGCACGCCACCTGTGACCAAGCTCAACACCTTGTTCGTCAACATAGCGTTCGTCACTTGGCACTTGACGATTATGATACGCTAAAACTCTTTCGTAAGCGGTTTGCAGCGCATCGCGCACGTCGGACGGGCAATCTTGGAACGCGCGGTTTACTTCTTCTTGGGATATTTTTAAATCTTCTGCAGATACGGAAAATCTATCAAGCTTTTCAGTAAGTTCAATCAGCGCAACATCACCACGTTTGCGCACATCTTCTAAAATTTCACTGACAACTTTATCGACGTCCACATCAGATTCGCGCTTTGATGCCAACAAATCCTCAAAATGGTCGGCAAATCCAACACTATTTGCATCAAGGCGCTGAACCATGACATTCCTATATTGCTAGAGCGCAATTAAGCGCGAAATTCGTTGTCGGTACCTTCATCATCATGTTCAGGGCGTGAAGTCGTGCCCCATTCAGGACCAAGATCAGAGAGGCCAGAGTCGATACACTCAACATCAAGCTCGATAACGCCGCCACCAGCGAAATTTAGGGCAACTTTGCCAGAAGGCAAGTCTCCTGCCATGAACTCAATCGAAAGTAGCTCTAACACCGCGTCATCTGCAGTACGTTTGACTTTAAAAGAACGGACCCCCAAGACCCTGTCAAAATGCACCGCTGTTCTGCGCCTGCGGAATCCCTTCTCTTTGCCTTCAGCCGAAAGCCAGTCGAAACGATTTGCAATTAATGCGAAACGTCCTTGGCCCGCAACGAATTTCATATCCCCAACACGTACAAGAGCATCTTGCATATGCGCGGATACAATGTCCAAATCCTCGGCGTCAAACGCACTTAATTTCAAGAACTCTGACATATTAGCTAATGCCCCTGTCTCAAACGCTGACGCGCTCAATTTCAGCTCCACAGCCGCTGAGTTTTTTCTCAAGTTGTTCAAACCCTCTATCAAGATGATAGACCCGGTTCACGAATGTATCACCGTGCGCAGCAAGTCCGGCAATCACGAGGGAGACCGAAGCTCGAAGATCTGTTGCCATCACCTCAGCGCCAGCAAGAGCTTCGACGCCTTTAACGTGCGCGGTATCACCTTCAAGAGTGATATCGGCTCCCAGCCGCGCGAGTTCTTGAACGTGCATGAAACGGTTCTCAAATATGGTTTCACGGATAACTGATGTACCATTCGCCATTGTCATTAGCCCCATCAACTGGGCTTGCATATCAGTAGGAAATCCTGGGTAAGGGACGGTTTCCACCGTCACCGGTTGCAACCTGGCACCATTGCGGGAAACTGAAATACCTTCGTTCGTGCGCTTCATTTCAACGCCAGCGGCTTCCATTACCGGAAAAAGCGATTCAACCAGGTCAGCACG
>JBPCVX010000039.1:0-6778 GCA_051010095.1 Hyphomicrobiales bacterium | reverse complement strand
ATACCGCAAAGGTATCGTTTTGCTGGGCAAGCGCCAGCACCAGGCTTTCAACAGATGATCCGTTTTCAGCCACCAGCGGCGGGATCTCATTTTCGCAGGTGGTGACGATGCCGGTGGACGGGTCGACTGCGTGCATGGCGGGGATGAGCGTCTCGGCAAAGCCATTAATGCGGTCGAGAATTTGCTCGGCATTGTGTTGCGGCAGCGAGCGCAGTTCCCACACGATTTTGCATTTGAGCGGGATGATGTTGAGCGCGGTGCCGCCGTGTATGGTGCCCACATGGATGGTGGAATAAGGCGGGTCATAGCGACCCGTCTCATCCAGCTCTTCGCGGTATTCAGCCGCCATACGGTTGATCTCGCCTAAGATTTCGCCCGCATACATTATGGCATTGACGCCTTTGTGGGCGAGAGAAGAATGGCCTTCAAGGCCGGTGACCTCGGTGACGAAGGTGTAGCCACCTTTGTGAGCGTTCACCACTGTCATCATGGATGGCTCGCCCACAATAACCGCGCGCGGCAAAGGCAGGTTTTCCTTGATGTGCTCAACCATGGGCCGCACGCCGGTGCACCCCACCTCTTCATCATAGGAGAGCGCGAAATGAACAGGGGTGGAGAGTTTGGCAATCACCAGCGCTGGCACGCGCGAAAGGGCAATGGCGATAAAGCCTTTCATATCACAGGTGCCGCGGCCATAAAGATTGCCGTCGCGTTCAGTGATGGCGAAGGGGTCGCTGGTCCAGGCCTGGCCTTCCACGGGCACCACATCGGTGTGGCCAGAGAGCACGATGCCGCCCTCTTCCCTGGAGCCAATGGTGGCATAAAGATTGGCTTTTGTGCCATCATCACTTGGGATGAGCGTGCTTTCCACACCCCATCCGGCAAGGTAGTGCTGAACGAAATCCATCATCTCGAGGTTGGAGAGATGAGAGGTGGTGTCGAACGCGATCAGCCTGTCGATCAGTTCGCGCGCGCTATAGGTTGTGCCGGTCATCTTCTTCCTTCCTCAAATGCCAAAAAATGTGATGCTTATGAACGCCAGAACAGCGGCGAAAACAACACCAAAACTGTAAAGAGCTCCAACCTGCCAAGTAACATCCCAAAGCTCAACACCCATTTTGCAGTTGCGGGCAATGTTGCATAAGTTTCCACCGGGCCAACAATATTGCCAAGGCCAGGGCCAACATTTGCAATGGCGCTGGCGGCGGCTGAAAGGGAGGTTAAAACATCAAGCCCGATCAGATTTAGGACAAGCGCCAGGGTTGCAAAGCAAATGAAGAACAAAAAGAAAAACGACATAACAGCGGCAATGACATTATCGGCCAAGGGCTTGCCATTATAGCGTGGGGAAAATACGCCATGGGGATACAGCATACGGTTCACGCTGATGCGCACCGTTTCCGCGATCACCTGGAAGCGGAACATTTTCAACCCGCAAGATGTCGACCCCGCGCAGCCGCCAAGGAACATAATGCAAAAGAAAAAGACAAGCGAGAACCCGCCCCAAAGCCCATAATCAGCGCTGGCATACCCGGTACCGGTTGTGATCGAGATGACGTTGAAAATCGACAACCGCAGCGCACGCAACGGCTCATTAACATCAGTGACCATTTGGTACACCCAAATGGTGGTGATCAATATCAACAATACAGAAAGGAAAAACCGCACCTGGCTGTCTTTAAAGAGCGGTTTTGCGTTACCTCTCAGCATAATGAGATAAAGCGCAAACGGCATTGAACATACAACCATGAACACGGCGGCAACCATATCCACCTGCCATGACTGAAAATAAGCGATGGACTCATCGTGATTTGAAAACCCACCCGTCGCGATTGTCGTCATGGCGTGAACAACTGCATCAAGCAAGCGCATGCCACATAAGTAATAGGCGACTGCACAAATGGCGGTGAAGACCACATACAGTACGGTAATCGAGCCAGCGATTTGAGTGGCACGCGGGAGAATTTTTTCAGACGTGTCGGATGATTCCATGCGGAAGAGCTGCATACCACCAATTTGCAGCATGGGAAGCACCGCGAGTGACATGACGATGATGCCGATGCCGCCAATCCACTGTAGCAACCCGCGCCACAGCAGCAGCCCGGGTGGTGCGTGGTCGAGACCGGTGATCACGGTAGCACCTGTCGTGGTGAGGCCTGACATGCTTTCAAAAAACGCATCGGTAAGAGAGAGATCATATTCCCCGAGCGCAAAGGGCAATGCCGCAAAACTGACCAGTACCAGCCATGCCAAAACCGTCAAAACAAACGCTTGTTTGACATTAAGCTGGCCGGCGTGACCCCAGTTGGAGAGTGTGAGGCCAATGCCTGAAAACAAAGTAATTGCCGCAGAGAACGAAAACGCGACCCAATCTGCTTTGTTCTGCAACAAATCAAGCAGTGCTGGAAGCAACATCACGCAGCCAAGCGAAGTTAGCAAAATGCCGATCACCAGAATAATTGGCCTAAAATCTAGCACCGTGTCGCCTATTCCATCGTTGAAGGGGAATTAATCAATGCACCGCGCCACGCGTATGTGGGCTATCGAGAGAAAAAAGAGGAATGGCAATGTCAAAATGTTCTCCCTGTGTGTTGATCATGCCATAGCTGCCCACCATAAAACCAGACGGCGTTTTTAACGGCGCTCCTGATGTATATTCAAAATGTTCACCGGGGTTTAACGAAGGCTGCTCCCCAATCACACCATCGCCATGCACGATCTGCTCAGCCCCATTGGAATCGGTAATTTTCCAGTGCCGCGTGAGAAGTTGCACCGACTCAACACCGCGGTTTTCGATCAAAATTGTATACGCCCAGAAATACGTGCCTTGGTCTGGATCTGACTGGCCTTCCAGGTATTGTGGCTTCACCGTAACCTTGATGTGGCGGGTTTCGCTGCTATACATCATATCACCTTAGTTTCTAGCGATAAATTACTCCAATCTGTGGTAAGCGATCTACCCCCGGTTTGGTTTTCCACCGCTTAACGTTTCCGCTTGAAACCTTTTGCTGAGCTGGGGATAGTGCCGCAAAGTAAGGCGATAGAAAGCAAATACATGAACGTGCAGTTCGAAGGGGCAGGAATCCTCCCTGCTCACGCAATCAAACAACTTGCTGAATCCGGTGGTATTTTGACCAATACGGCCTTTGATGCCGATCAAGTTCAACCGGCGAGTTTGGATTTGAGACTGGGGGAAACAGCCTATCGCGTGCGCGCGAGTTTTCTTCCCGGCGCGTCCAAGCGGGTTTCTGATCGATTGGATGAGCTGGCGCTGCACGAAATTGACATTTCGGAAGGCGCGGTTCTGGAAACGGGCTGCGTGTATATTGTTGAGGTTGTGGAAGCGCTTGCGTTACCAAAGAGTGTGTCTGCCGCAGCAAACCCGAAAAGTTCAACGGGAAGGCTTGATGTTTTCACCCGGGTTATTGCTGACTACGCGCAAGAATTTGATCAGGTGCCAAGCGGATATAGTGGCCCATTATATGTAGAAATCTCCCCGCGCACGTTTTCGGTCCTTGCCAGGACCGGCTCTAGATTATCGCAAATTAGGTTCCGCACGGGCGCGTTTGAAGCAACCGACGAGCTGATCCACGCGCTTCATGATCATGAACCGTTAATTACCTCTGGTGCTGTAAACATCGACAATGGCATCGCGCTAACCGTTGACCTGGAACGCCATAACAAGACCACACCGGTGGGGTTTCGCGCAAAGCGCCATTCTGGCTTGATAGATGTTGACCAAAAAGCTGCATGCGACGTTCTTGACTTCTGGGAACCTATTTGGGCAGAGCACCAACTCGTTCTTGATCCCGATCAGTTTTATATTCTGGCGTCAAAAGAGGCGGTGCGCGTTCCTCCTGATTATGCTGCGGAAATGACACCGTTCAATCCGCTCGTTGGTGAGTTTCGGGTGCATTACGCAGGTTTTTTTGACCCGGGTTTCGGGCATTCTGCTGGTGGCGGAGAAGGTTCCAGGGCTGTGCTGGAAGTGCGCAGTCACGAAGTGCCATTTATTCTTGAAGATGGTCAAATCATCGGGCGGCTCATTTATGAACCGCTCGTGTCACCGCCTGAAGAAGTCTACGGACAGGGCATTGGTTCAAACTATCAACGCCAAGGCCTGAAACTTTCCAAACACTTTAAGTCCTTTGAGCCTGAAAAATTCTAAGCCGAGCAACTACCGCCACCTAGAACGCAAAACTTAGAGCAATGGGGGTGGTTAAGCTTTATAGCACCCTTCGCAAAACTACCGCCGTCAGCGTTGAGTGAGCGGGCAAGTGTGCTGCCCATTTTAAAAGCTGCATCATAGGGGAGCAACGTACACGGCAATATTGCGGGCTCTTTGTCACCCTTGCGCTTTACCGCCATGCGACTGTTTGCGCACATCATATCTGAAGGTTTGATGTTGAGGATTGTCCAACAGGCTGTGGTGATTTCAGGAACATCCACGCTCTCGTCCATCTCGGGGAAGAGCACGAGTTTGGCTGGATTGTCCGCATCGATTGTCCAGTCGTGCTCTTGGAATAGAGATTTATAGCCTGCGCGCCCTATCGTCTCATTTTCATTCCAGCACGTGCGTCCAGCAATAGCGATATTAAACCCGTTTTCCGACAACCAGCTGATACCTTGCACGGCGCGCGCAAATGATCCTGGGCCACGCTCCATGTCGTGCAAAGCGGCAGAGTAATGATCGAGCGAGACACGCAATTCCAGTGCATCGGTATGTTGGTTCTTAAGTGCCAACAGGGCTTCCTTGATGCGCGGGCGCATCATTGGCTGCATTGCATTGGTGAGAATCAAAACGCGATACCCGCGGCTCAACGCAGCCTCAACCATGTCTATCATGTCGGGGTTCATGAAGGGTTCACCACCGGTGAACCCAATTTCCTCAGTTCCCAGCTTTAAGGTTTCCAGTTCATCAAACAGAGAGAGTGCATCAGAAAGCGGGAAATAGGTGAGCCGGTCATTTGTCGGGCTCGACTCAATATAGCAATTAACACACTCAATATTGCACAGTGTGCCGGTGTTGATCCAAAGAGTTTCCAGCTTGCGCAGACCTACACGCGCGCGCGCTTCGCCTTTCGCGGTTTTATCAGGGTCAGAAAATTTTCCAATCCCCGGAAAAGCCCGCGGTCGGGTATCAAGTATTTGTTCGCTCATACGCGGGAACCTAACCGCAAAGAACAGCTTCGCCTAGATTAAATTCTAGCCCTTCACACAAAAGTGCAAACACGTCAGAACGCGTGTGTCGAGGTGTGTTCACCCCGCCACAACTCATTTTAGTCTTTAACTTCGAATGTCAGCTTGAGTGTTACGCGGTAAGACGCAATATCATTGCCGTCGATAACGCATGATTGTTCCTTCACCCACACCGAACGAATGTTATCGACGCTCTTGGATGCACGCTTCACAGCCTGCTGTACGGCATCTTCCCAAGATTTCCCTGAATCCTCCATCAACTCAATGACTTTCATGGTCGCCATGATATAATCCTCTATAAAATTAGATTTTGTCATACGTAAATTGATGCTCGGATGCAGTATTGTTGCGCAAAGTCGGACAAAAATAAAATGGTAAAAGAGCACAGTGCCCGCATCAAAAAAACTAATGTGAAAGAATAGTCTGTGCCTCATCCACTAATGTGAGAAACAGCTCAGAAGCTGGCAATTCGCGATTTAGGGTCATGCTTTGCCCCGACCATAAAGCAATAAAGTCTGGGCTATTGGTTTCGGCACTTACCTTGCGCAATGGCCCGGTGAGTGTGTTCATAAGCGGAAATTCGGGAAGTTTGTGTGCATGAGGGCTCATTTGCTCAATGTACCGATTGTTGAGTCCACGTGCCGGACGACCCGAAAAAACGGGCGTGAGGCAGGTCTCGTCTTCTCGAGCATGAAGGAGCGCACGTTTATGTGTGTCAGAAATAACGGATTCAGGGCAATTTAAGAATGCGGTACCAATTTGAACCCCATCAGCTCCCAAAGCGAAGGCAGCAGCAATTCCGCGGCCATCAGCAATACCACCTGCTGCAATTACGGGCACTTCTACAGCGTCAACAATTTGCGGCACCAATGACATAGTCCCAATGCGCGCACCTTCTTCCGATGACAAATAGGTGCCCCGGTGCCCACCAGCTTCGAGGCCTTGAGCGATAATTGCATCGCAGCCACGCTGCTCCAAATCGCGCGCTTCGCGCACCGACGTGGCCGAGCTCATAACGATTAGCCCCGCTTGTTTTAGCGCGGAAACAATTAGATTATCTGGAAGGCCAAAATGAAAACTTACGACTGAAAGATTTTTTGCAAGCACCGCTTCGAGCATATGTTCATCGAAGGGAAAATGGAGAGGTTCGATAGGCGGAATCTCATTGAGGCCTAACTCATCATAGAATGGTGCGAGCTGCTCGGTCGCAGTCTTGTTCTTTTCTTCATTCACTTCAGGTGGTTTGTGAACAAAGAAGTTCATATTAACCGGTCTGTTGGTAGCGCTTTGTGTCGCCTGAACTTCATGGCCGTATTTTTCAGCCGAGAACATAGCGCATCCTAGGGAACCCAATCCTCCTGAATTGGAAACAGCGGCCGCCATCGCAGGGCTAGATGCGCCCGCCATCGGCGCTTGAATAATTGGGTGTTCAATAGACAGCAGCTTAGTTAATCGTGTCGATGGCCACATAATGGATCCCGCGATAACAATGAGGACTATCTCTTTAAGCTAACGCGGTTATAGCGGTCATCAAAGCGCTCAATATCGTCTTCGCTAAGATAATTGCCAGACTGAACCT
>JBPCVX010000038.1:0-7764 GCA_051010095.1 Hyphomicrobiales bacterium | reverse complement strand
GAAAAAGTTCGTCACGATGGCAGACACATCAGGGATCGAGTATGAGCCCCAGGTTGAATGGTTCAGGGGGGTCTGACCTTTGCGCGCGATATCACGCAAAGCGCGATACTGCATGAAGTTCAATTTTGCCTTGATGCCGACTTTAGCCAAGTCACCGATTACGGCTTCCGTGAACTCGCGTTGGCGATAAGCAAAGATTTCGGTTTCAAATCCATCTGGAAATCCTGCCGCTTTCAGCAGTTCCTTGGCTTTTTCTGGGTTGTAATCGTAGGCGGGAACATTCTGTATGCAGCCGAATTGATCAGGGTGGCAAGCAGATGGGATCACTGCTGAGGCGGGCCCCACCAGATTGTTCGCAATTGCCTTGCGGTTGATCGCATGGGCCACCGCCTGGCGTACACGCTTGTCTTTAAATTCCTTTGAGTTGGAGCGACCCAACACATCGAATGAAATGTAAGACACGCGGAATGTTTTGGCGTTTTCAACCGTAACATTGGGAGCTGCCTCAAGCTTTTCAGCCTGATCTTTGGGAACGTCCCAAATCCAGTCAACACCGCCGGTCAGCAATTCAGCAATCTGGGTGTTCTGCTCTTTAATTGTGCGAAACCGCATTTTGCCGATTTGAGGAGTGCCCTTTGGGCTGCCAGCAAAATAGCTATCGTTCTTGTCCATTAGAACGTGCTCGCCAGCCTTCACTTCGCTCACTTTGTAAGGCCCGGTGCCGACAGGTTTTGCAGCCGCATAATCCTTGTTGCCGTCTGCTTTCGCGGCGACGTTTTCATAGTGACCTGATGGCATGATGAACACGGCATTCGCCAAATATGCAAACGCTGGGGGGAACGGTTTGTTGAGATTGATCCGAACTTTCATCGGGCCAAGCTTCTCAGCGTTCTTGATCCAGCTCACGTTGCGGTAGGTTAGTACGCCATTGTCTTTATTCGATACATGGTTGAGCGTGTAGACTACATCGTCTGCATCAAAGTCTGATCCATCATGAAACTTTACACCTTCGCGCAGTTCTAGATCGATTGATGCGTCGTCGTTCCAGTTCCACTTTGTTGCCAGCAATGGTTTGAATTCACCAGTGTCACTGTCGCGGTACACAAGGCCGTCCCAAACCAAGTGCCCCATGATCACCAGCTCACGGGTATTGTTGTAGTAAGGATCCATGACAGCCACTTCGCGTGTCGTTGCCCAGTTTAGCGTATCATCGGATTTTCCCGCTTGAGCAGGTAAGGGTGCGATGAACGCCAAAGCCGACATCACGAGACCAAGCGTCCCATAAAAATTGTACTTCATTGACTTTCCTCCACAGAGATAATTAGCACATTTGTTTTATCAATAAGTATTGCATTATAATACTGAATGTTTATCTATGATATTTGTATCGATAAAGCTGATGCGGAGTCAAGAACGGCACGAAAGGAGGTGTGAGAAAACATGGTTGCTGACAACCCGCTATTTGTTGGTTCACTTGAGAAAGGCTTTCGCGTTCTCAAAGCGTTTCGCCGTGGGCAGCGTGAGTTGAAACTACGCGATCTTAGCCTCATGGAACTTGCCCAATTGAGTGGTCTAGATAAAAGCGCTACGCAGAGATTTACATATACATTACATAAGCTTGGCTATTTGGAAAAAAGCCCTAGGACGCGGCGTTATAAGCCAAGTGTCAACTTGCTCGAATTTTCTTATGCATATTTGCTAAGCGATAGAATGGCAGAGACCGCGATGCCAAGACTCATCGAGGCCAGCAAGCGTTACAATACGACGGTAAATTTGTGTGAATTAGTAGACACTCACATTGTTTACACCATTCGAATCCCGCACGAGCGGGCAGCATATCGTGCAACGATACCAGGGCGGCGTATACCCGCATTTTGTTCAGCTGGAGGTGTCGCCATTCTCTCGCGTACCCCAGAACAACAACTGGTAGACACCTTGGAGCGCACTGAGTTTAGTCCAATCACTGAGTGGACGATCACTGAGCCGCGAAAGGTTGAAGCGCGCATAAAACGTGCGCGAAAAAAGGGATATGACCTTGGCGTGCAGCAGGCGCTTCCATATGAAATCAGCACAGCAGCGCCGGTCCTAGATACCGAGGGTAATGCGATTGCGGCCGTGCAGATACCGGTTTATATGCCTGAGTGGACGGTTGAAATGGCGCAAGAGAAAATTGCACCCATTGTTACAGATACCGCGCGTGTCATCTCTGGATCATTGTGAGGTAAATTTCGGATGTGCGCTAACCGACCGAACGCTGCTATGATACGAAAATGATTTTACAAGCCACGATATCGCGTGTTGGTTTTGTGCCGTTGGTTCTTCTGATCCTTGGGCTTGGAGGTGGATTTGCCCAAGCAGAGAGCTATCGCGATATTCAAAATCGTTCACCTGAATTGTTTCACGAAGAGACAGGGTTACGCATTTCCAAACAACGCGCCCAAAGCCCTGAAGATATTCCTCTTCCCGCCCGCAAAGTTGACGCCTCAGAAGTTGCAGACCTTATCAAACAAGGCGCAATCGCCTTGGATGTATTTGGGGCGAGCGAACTACGTTATGATGAACTTGATGGGACTTGGCAATTCAAGCAAGGACGGCAGAGTGTCCCGGGCGCTATCTGGTTGCCAGAGACAGGGCGATGCGCACTTCAAGATGATATCAAAAACTATTTATTCAAGAATCTCGACCAACTTACGAATGGCGATAAGTCGAGAGGAATAATTGTATTTTGCGTCGCGAATTGTTGGATGAGTTGGAATGGCGCACAACGCATAGCATCAGCCGGCTACCAAGCCGTTTATTGGTTTCCAGAAGGCGCCGACGGTTGGCGTGAAGAAGGTTTATCTTTAGAGCCGATCACGCCAACGCCAGTAGATGTTGACTAGCCGGTTTTCGTTTTAGCAATTCCGGCCGCAATCACACATACCAGTTCAAACATTAGATTTGCCGCTGTTACCGAGGTGATGCCAGTCGGGTCATAACAGGGGGCAACTTCTGAGATATCGGCACCTATAATGTCCATGCCTTCAAGTGCGCGAAAAATTACTTGAGCGTCGCGTGGAGTAATTCCACCGATCTCAGGCACTGGCGTGCCCGGACAGAACGAGGGATCAAGTCCGTCGACATCCAAGGTTACATATGTCCGTCCTGTTCCCAAGGTTTCTTGAATTTTCGCAATTGCAGCCGCCCGGCCCATATCTTCATACTCATCGAATGTGATGATTGTAAAACCGGCATCATATCCATACTGAATGTCGTCGCGGCTAAAGCGTGACCCGCGAAGACCAAGCTGAACCACGCGTTGCGGGTCGATGAGACCTTCTTCCAAACCACGGCGCATGAAGGTCGCGTGGTTGATCTTGGTTCCACACATCTCATCGAGTGTGTCTGCGTGGCTGTCGATCTGCAATATGCCTACCGGTTCGTCTGACGCCAAGCCGCGCAATATTGGAGTGGGAATTGTGTGGTCGCCGCCAATCGCAACAGGTCGGATATCGAGTTTTTTTAAGTCTGAAAAAAACTCCGCGATCATCTCAATGCAGGCGTCTTTGTCTAACGGGTTTATAGGGGCGTCACCTAAGTCGGCGATATTGCATAGCTCATATGGCGCAATATCACTGGTGGGGTGAATTTTACGAATGAGCCTGGATGCCTGTCGCACCGCAGCGGGTGCCTCGCGCGGTCCGCTGCGGTAGTTGAGCCCGATGTCAAACGGGACGCCCACTAACCCAATATCAATTTCGCTGTCCATATCGACCCGCTTGGTCCGCAGAAATGTTGCGATGTCAGAAAAGCGTGGCACTTGTGCCGCATCAACGGGTTCATATTTTTGATCAACCATTTAAAAGTGATCCTTTCATGTATTGCGCCCCATTAGCTTCGAAATCACTGAGCGCTTTATCCAGTCGCTCAGCTAGCTCGTCGCATTCTGCTTCTGATATCGTCAGCGGTGGAGCGACGATAAACCAATCTCCGTTGGCCCCATTTGCGGTGCGTCTGGTGTACATAATAAGGCCATGTTTGAGCCCGCTAACCCGAATTTGCTCCGTGGGCGGAAAGGCTGCTGGGAAGGAGGTTTTGGTTTCTCTGTCTGCCACCAGTTCGACCGCCATTAATAGGCCTTTTCCGCGTATGTCACCTATGCTCGGGTGCTTCAGAGCAAGTTTATTCAAGAGTGCACGCAAGTATGTGCCGCGATCGCGTGCTGCATCGATTAGTTCCAACCGCTCATATTCATCAAGCACCGCCAAACCTGTGGCGCAGCTTATGGGGTTAGCGCTGTAAGTATGTGAATAACTGAACCCAGTAAGCTCTGCCAAATAATCAACCATCTTCGCGGGCATTAAGGTTGCTGCCAGCGGCGCATACCCTGAACAAAGACCCTTAGCAAGAACCACAATATCACCCGGCGCTTCGGGCCAGGCATGACTTGCTAAAAATTTGCCGGTCCGGCCAGTGCCACACAAAATTTCATCATAGACAAGATAAACACCGTACTTTGTACAAATCTCACGAACGAGGTTTGCGTAATCTTCGTGCAGTGGCTGGGCGCCGGTGGCTAGACCTCCGACCGGTTCTGCGACAAAGGCAAGCACATTTTCTGGCCCTAGCTCCAGGATTTTTGCCTCAAGCGCACTTGCACAGGAAAGCCGATAAGTTTCTGGCGTGTAATTGTCGGGAACCCTGTATTGAAAAGGAGCAGGAATGCGCGCCGATTGAACCGCAATTCCATCCAAAAACGGATCGAGCGCCTCATCCCCCGAGAGAGCGAGCATGGCGATAGTTCCCCCGTGGTATGACGGCATGAGGGTAATTACCTGCTTCTTTTCTGGCCTTCCTGTTGCGATCGCGTATTGGCGCAGGAACTTAATGGCGATTTCCATGGCTTCAGAACCGCCGGATGAAAAACAAACCCTCTCAAATCCTGGGCCTGCAAGGTCTGAAATTCGCGCTGCGAGATCGATGTTTGTCTGGTGCCGTGCCACACGGCAATAGGCAAAGTCCATGGAGCGCGCTTGCTTGGCCATTGCGTCTGCAACATGAATATTGCCATGGCCGATATTGCTCACCACCGGACCTGATGAGACGTCGATATATTCGTTGCCGTCTTCATCCCACATATAAATGCCCTCAGCCTTCACGATTAAGGGGAGGGGAACGATGTTTGACTTAGGGAAAAAAACATCCTGCGGCGCGCCGGTAGCGGTTGGTTCAAGCGTGAGTGGTCTCATTTTAACCCACCTTTTCTCTCAAATAACAATTGGACCGAGCAAAGGCCCAATCTGCGAAATGCTGTGGGACTAAACTTTCCAACGCTGCTATGTCGGAGAACGAGGCGGCCGCGTCACGCGCCAAGCAGTCAATTTTATCGCTTTGAAATGCTGTTTTTGTCAATGCGTTTGGAGCGACTAATTGAAAACTTGCTTCGCTGGGTGAAACGATGGCAAGTTTCAGGGGTTAATTGAAATGAGGTGAAAAGTGAACAGTTCTGCTCCACGTTCTGTCGGTTTGCGCGCGCGTGAAACCGTGATGCGGTTGGCGCGCCTGGGTGCTTTTCATCAGACCCGTCTTTCCTTTATGCGGGTGTTACTGAGGCGCCTTAAGAGAGAGGGGTGGCAATTCGACCGCCCAGTGTGGGAGATCGATGCCAAAGGCGTTGGGCATGGCGTATATTGCGCGCGCGGGCCTCAACGGACCTATAGCCTCATTGTGTTTGCCCATGATCTTGATGCAGCGAAACGATCAGATCGCGTTATCGCAGAAGAATGGGATGCGACATTCACATTGTTTGATGGCGTGCCCACGAACGCTGATATCGCGAGACTGGAGCAAAATGTTCCCAAGCAAGAGGCAGGGCGTGTTTCAGAGACAGAACTTTCGCTCTCACGCGCAAACCGGTCTGTACGCCTTTTTGAGTATGTAAAATCATGCCTCGCTCGTGGCGAGCAACCTGATGCTGAAGAGCTAGACAAGGTTGGCTATTTGATGCGTACAACGGCGGTTTATGGATCAGGGAAATTTGGAGCGCTGGACTATCGTTTTGTGCGTGATCGCGAAGAATTTTCCAGCCCTTTTCAAGTCGAGATGTTGAGTGTTTTCCTTACACGTGCCTTTACCATCGATATCGTCGAGCATTTAGCAGCAGCCGAAGCGCCAAAGACCTGTGTTTCTTTGGCATCTCATCTAAAGCGGCGCCTGGGTGTGGGCAATTCAACCGGTTTGGGCATGGCGCCATTTTTGGTAAATCACCCAGCGCTCATACATCAATGGATTGAGGCACGTGAGACGGCTCTTTCCAGGGTGCGGGCGGTTGAGAAAGCGTCCTCCGCCGACATAGAAACGTTTGCCAATGTTCTGAAGCGGCAAAGCCACTCAACTGACCTGTGGCATACTGCAAGCGAACCACACATGGAGCGCATCATGCGCTTGCGCGAAGATTTAAAGCTTCTTGAGAAGCATGTGCGCGATGAAGATGTGTTTGAGAACCGACAACCATGGGATGCGCTTTATCTTTGGGGACAAGACAATCTTTCACTGGAAGGCCAAGAGCTTCTGGTGAGTTTAATATTGGAACCCCATGGGTCTTTGATCGATGACTTGGCTTCGCAAATGAGTGCGGATGAGCAGGCTGAGTTTAGGATAAATGGATCCATGCGCATCACAGAGTTGAGAGAGCTGCTGAACCAATTTTATGAGTTTGCTGATGAGTTTTGTCCAGACAACAGCGAAGATAGCGCGCGCTTTTGGTATGTGTCAGAGGAGAAACTTGAACCACGCCTAGGTGAGCGTCGTGAAGAACCAGGCGCTGATTTAGAGTTCCCGCTTGCCATTAGCCGCGATGCAGCAGCCCTGATAAGCGATTGCGACAAAGCGGACGATAGTGAGCTCGTGGCGGCATTTCTTTTGCGCCATCCCGAACATCGCCATTTGGTGCGCCGCGTGCAATTGGCCCCGCGCGCCGGATTTTCCGAGATCCATGACAATATGATTTCTTCTGAGTTGGTGCCGATTGATCTGCTGCGATGCAAACTATCGTTCTTTGGAGCAACTCATTTTGATCCGCGGTCTGATCGTTGGGTGCGCATCACAATGTATCAGAATGCACCATATCCTGATGAGTTGGCGCACAGTGACGTTGATCGCTGGGTTTATCCTGATCTTGAGGTCGGTCATTGAGTTTAGATCTTTCCATCGGTGAGACAGAGAGCCTGGTTTTAAAAGCTTGCCGTGGTGCTGGCATGACATGGGGAGTTTCTGAAGATGCCAGCCGCGTTGCAGGGTTTCTCGCGCGGCAAGGCGTAGACGGGTTCACCGCATTTGCAAGCTTACTCACCAAGAATGACGGGCTGTCGTTTGACAAGGTTGCGCCTGCTGAATCTGAGGGGGTTTGGCATGCCAGAGGCGGTACACTGTGCCCTGTTGCCGCTGGGTGCCTGATGAGCGATCTGACATATAGTCTTAAGGGGGATTGTGATTTTGAACTGGCGGATCTGTCTTATCCAATTATATTTATTGGTTTTTTAGGCTTGGTCGCACAGCGTAGCGCGCAAGTCTTTCAAGCATCTGACGGTACAACGAGCACCGTCTGTTCAGCGGATGGTCTGCGGGATGCAGAGAAATTCGCATCTGTTCCTCGTGTATCCAGCTTCATTGTCAAAAGCTCTGATGCAAGTAATGGCCCATGCGCAGAAAAAACACTTCTGCGCGCGCATTGCCCGCAAGATGCTTTTGATACATTGAGCAAGTTTGCCCATCGGATTTATGTGC
>JBPCVX010000037.1:0-6600 GCA_051010095.1 Hyphomicrobiales bacterium | reverse complement strand
GAACTGCACCATGGCGTGCGCATTACCGATGGTGCGCTGGTTTCAGCGGCTAATCTGTCGAACCGTTACATCACCGACCGTTTCTTGCCCGATAAGGCAATTGACTTGATGGATGAAGCGGCATCGCGCTTACGTATGCAGGTGGATTCAAAGCCTGAAGAGCTTGACGAGCTTGACCGCCGCGCCCTGCAATTGCAGATCGAGCGTGAGGCCTTGAAAAAGGAAAGTGATAAAGCCTCTAAAGACAGGCTTGAGAAGCTTGAGAAAGAGCTTGCCGATGTTGAAGAAAAGTCGGCCGCAATGACGGCGCGCTGGCAGTCGGAAAAGCAGAAACTGGGTGAAGTGCAATCCGTCAAGGAAGAGCTGGACAAGGCGCGCCTTGAGCTGGAAGGCGCACAACGCAACGGCGATCTGGCGCGCGCTGGTGAGCTGGCCTATGCGGTTATCCCCGATCTCGAGCAGAAAATTCGCGATACCGAAGCCGTGTGCAAACCTGCTGATCCGATGATGGAAGAAGAGGTGACCGATAATCACGTGGCTCAGGTGGTCTCGCGTTGGACTGGTGTTCCTGTCGATAAGATGCTGGAAGGTGAGCGCGACAAGCTTTTGCGCATGGAAGATGCGATTGGCAAGCGCGTGATCGGCCAAAAGGAAGCGGTAACTGCGGTCTCAAATGCGGTGCGTCGTGCCCGTGCTGGATTGCAAGATCCTGCGCGGCCCATTGGTTCATTCCTGTTCCTTGGCCCCACAGGAGTGGGCAAGACGGAACTTACCAAGGCTTTGGCTGGATTTCTGTTCGACGATGATCAGGCGATCATTCGCCTGGATATGTCGGAATACATGGAAAAACACGCAGTTTCCCGGCTGATTGGTGCCCCTCCTGGCTATGTGGGCTATGAGGAAGGGGGTGCGCTGACAGAAGCAGTGCGCCGCAGGCCTTATCAAGTGATCTTGTTCGACGAAATCGAAAAGGCGCATCCAGACGTCTTCAACGTGTTGTTGCAGGTGCTGGATGATGGACGTTTGACTGATGGTCAGGGGCGTACGGTGGATTTCCGCAATACGCTGATCATTCTCACATCGAACCTGGGATCAGACATTCTCGTCAACCAGAAGGACGGCGAGCCGGTTGAAGCGGTGCGCGATAGTGTTATGGAAGTCGTGCGGGCAAGCTTCAGGCCTGAATTCCTTAACAGGCTTGATGAAATCCTGTTGTTCCAGCGTCTGCAGCCCGATCAGATCGGCGCGATTGTCGATATTCAAATGGCGCGGCTGCAAGGCTTGCTTGATGAGCGCAAGATCAGGTTGACGCTTAAGGAATCTGCCCGTGAATGGCTGGCAACGAAGGGATATGACCCTGCCTATGGGGCCCGTCCTTTAAAGCGGGTGATCCAGAAGTCTTTGCAAGACCCACTGGCTGAACTACTGCTTGCAGGCAGCGTTGTAGATGGTGACGATTTAGTGGTTGATGCTGGTGAAAACGGTCTCGTGTTGAACGGAGAAGATGTCTCTAGTCCAGATTTTCTAGCTGCAAAATCTTCCGCTGGTACCGGCGAGGAAAATCAGCCAACGGTTCACTGATAAGTTAGAAACGCGAAATGGGCGCCAATTGGCGCCCATTTTTTATGCAGTGATGGTTTCTAAGTTGCACTGAACCTGTTTGCGAGCAGCCCCTGGACATTGAGAGAGATCGACAAATATTCTGGTTAAATCGATCAACTTTATGTAAAAGCTGGCTCAAACGTGAACGAGCACTGTGGGTTAATAATGAGCCAGTCATTGAAAGAAGCTGCCGATATGTTTCAAGCCGGACGTTTGGATGATGCCGAGCGTCGTTGTCAGGTCCTTATGAAAACGCACCCCAATAACGCCGATGCCCATTATCTCATGGGTTTGGTGCATGAACGGCGCGGCGGGTATGAGGATGCAGTCGAAAGCTTTCAGCAGGTTATAAAAATAGACCCGCGTCATCTTGGTGCGCTGGTGAATGCGGGCGGATTACTGGCGACCCTTGAACGAGGCGAGGAAGCAATTGATCCGTTGCGTAAAGCGTTACGAATTGATTCAAATATCTTTCCCGCTCGCTACAATCTTGCGCGTGCATACAACAAGGCAGGTCAGCTGGAAAAGGCCGTGAAAGAAGCCAACAAGGCTTGGCAACTTAACCCAAATGTGCCGGAAGTGCAGTTTCTGATTGGTGAAATCAATGAAGCCGCAGAGAAGTCGCATGAAGCGATTGAAGGGTATCAAAAGTGTGTCGATCAGAAGCCGGATCATTTATTGGCGCGTTTGGGGCTGGCGCGTAACCTTCATCAGGTAGGTGAGTTTGAGAGCGCCGCAGATCACATTAAGCATGCGTTGAAAATTGCGCCTGAAAACCCTCAGCTACATCTGTTTTTGTGCCAGGGAGAACGCCCTAGTGAAGATGAAGCTATATCGTTGGCAGTGTTTGAAAAAACATTTGAGCAACCAGGTGCTGAGCCTGAACTTGTTGCGCATCTGTGTTTTGCTGCCGGTGATATTTTAGACCGTCAAGAAAATTATGACGAGGCGTTTTCATATTATCGCCGGGCAAATGAATTACGGGCCGAAAGCTACCCATTTGAGCGCGCGCTTTCAGACCGTGTTCAAGAATGTATATTGGAGAATTTGACATCTGAGTTCTTTGAGCAACGCGCGCATTGGGGAAGCCAATCTGAAAAACCTGTTTTTATTGTTGGTATGCCGCGCTCGGGTACAACTTTAGCAGAGCAAAAGCTGGCTGCGCATCCAGATGTTTTTGGTATGGGAGAGGTTGACAGTTTCTCATCACTTGGACGCGAATTGAGCGACAGCAAAACACTCATCGACGCATTAGTTGGCTATGATGAAGCGACAGTTCTTGCGTTGGCTCGGCAACAATTGATGTTGCTTCCTGCTGGTGCGCAAACCCACGAACGAGCAGTAAATAAAATGCCCAGCAACTATCTCTATTTGGGTTTAATTGCTGTGCTGTTTCCAAGGGCAAAGATCATTCATTGCCGGCGCAATATTATGGATTCGAGCTTCTCTTGCTATCAGCAGAATTTCAAACCTGGAAACTTGCGGTTTACCCATAAATTTGAGCATCTCGGCCGTGTTGCTGCGCAGTATCTAGAGCTGATGGAGCACTATCGTAATGTGCTGCCAATGGAAATGTTTGAGCTGGATTACGAGAAGATGGTGGACGACCCTGAGTATTGGACGAACGCTATGTATGAATTCGTTGGGGTTGATCCGGCGAAAACATCACAAGCCGTTGACCAGCCGGTTCAGGCCGTGAAGACGGCCAGTATCTGGCAAGTGCGACAACCGGTTTATACCAGCTCGGTTGAGAAGTGGCGGCGTTATGAACGGCATCTCTTGCCGCTCGCAAGGGAAATCGGCGTAGAAACCTAAAAAATTACCACGAAGTATGGCGAAATTCGAAGTGGCTTAGTTGGAAGCCACTTTTGTGCTGGAAGCTGCTTGTGCACGCATGTCATCAATTCGTGCTTTAGCGCGCTTAAACTGTTCAAGAACCTTGCCTGACAGATGGCGACCACTCGCAGTGCGCAATTTGCGCGGATTAATACGTCGGTTGCCGCGCAGCACTTCATAGTGCAAATGCGGGCCGGTAGAACGACCAGTTGATCCAACATACCCAATAACTTGGCCTTGGCGCACTTTCACACCGCGGCGCATGCCACGCGCATAACGGGACATATGAGCATATGCGGTCTTGTAGCCTTTGGCATGCTTGATCTTGATGTATTTGCCATATGCACCAACCCTGCGTGCAACTTCAATTGTGCCTGCACCCGCCGCTTTGATCGGCGTGCCATAGGGGGCAGCGAAATCAACCCCTGTGTGCATCTTGGTGTAACCTAAGATCGGATGTCGGCGGCGTCCAAAACCAGACGAAATGCGTGCGCCAGAGATCGGCGTTCTCATCAATGCCGTTGTCACGGAACGACCGCTCTCGTCGAAATAGCTGGTAAGGCCATCGTCGGGCGTTGTGAACCTGTAAAATCCTTTGGTTTTGCGACCGCTCAAAGTAAGTTGGCTGAACAGCAAAACCGGGCGACGGGTCTTTTTGCCGTCAAGCGGTTTTCCATAGAAAACCTCGAAGCTGTCGCCGCGATGCACCTGACGTTGAAAATCTACATGATAGGAGTGAACGCTGAGCATACGTGCTGTCACGTGCTTGGGAACACCGGCCGAATTGGCAGTCGAGTAAACTGAATTGTTGATCTTTGCGCGCGCAAGCACATGGTTCTTACCATCAGAAAGAATGGCTGGCGCTCTTGGTTTTTGTCTGGGCTTTGCAATCTGCGTATTGGAGTTCGCATCGTAACGCGCCAGATACCTGCCACTTCTCGAAAGCTGCACGACAACTTCTTGCTCGCTCTCTGCAACCGGTTTGAAAGAAATCTGTACCGGAATAATTTCCTTACCGCCATGGAAGGCGCGCTTTTCAGCAAGAGTAAGCGAAATTTGCTGACCACGCGCGATCTGGCGCACGGGATAAACCGGGTTCAATGCCCTTAACAACCTGTGTGTGCGCCCAGGCGAAACTCCGTTTTGAATAAGAATACCGGTCAGGCTATCGCCATGCTCAAGCTTGACGAGCTTCAAAAACGTCTCAACCGGTGCGCTTTTGTTGATTGTGGTTGTGCGCTGCCGTAAAGAATTTGAAGACAGATAGCCACGCTCGTTTAGTCCTTGATCGTCATTGTGATCATAGGGAAGGGGCTGCCCGGTCAAATCAGGAATTTCTTGGCTCAAACCGTTGGGATTGTAAGTAACGTTTTGCAGATTGGTGGAATTTGCATCACCGGGATAGGCGTTTGTTGAAGTATAACCTGCGGCGTTCGCCAAATCGCTTTTGCCGAACGATTGTGTTTGTGCAGTATTTCCAATGTTTGGCGCGTTCCAGTTTCCAGTCATAACGCCCAACACTGCGGCGCCGACAATCAGAGAACAGGTGACGCCAGCAACACAAGAGGTGACGATGAGGCGCTTATTGCCAAGCGCGGATTTGGGGGGTAGCTCGGCGAAATCAAACGGGTTTGTCTCAGAAGTGCCATGGCCTTCAATGTCGAATGGTTCGAAATTGTGTGCGCTTGCGGCTTGTTCAGATTGTCCAACGCCAAGCGGTCTTTGCGCAACATCATGATCGAGTTCATAAGTTGAAAATTTAGTTGAAGCTTGCGAAAAATTACTTTGCGAGACAGACGGAGAGCCTTGCGCATGAGCATTTTTTCTAAATGCTTGCTTTTTGTCTGTTTGTTCAACCAAAAGATTCTTACCCTTACTCGCCGTAGGCAAAGGCTTATGTGGGGCGCCCCGCCAAAATATAACTATTTGTTATTACGCACTATTTCCATTGGGGAAACAGAATTAAATTTGAAGTATCAGTGATAATCCCGCAGTCAGTAGTCGCGCCCAGCCACCTATTATTGAACATGCCTTGTGCAGCTTTAGGAGTCAACACGACTGGCGACTTATAGCCAAGCTGGTGCTGCGCTGCAATATGACTCTTTCACATCCTTGATGGCTTGTTTGTCTTGCCTGCTGTTTTATCCCCAATGCGCTTTGCTCATTCCCACAAACTGCAAAGCTCAACCTGAACTTGCTGATATAATATGATCGTAATGGTTTCCGCACTCTTAAGACATGCTGCAAATTACACATTATAATATATATATAGCAGAGCCATTCTTAAGAGAAATTCACCTTTAGAATGAGGGAGATACCCTTATTTTCGGGAAGTTTAGAAAAAAACAGCATAAAACGAAAAAAAATTCATTATGTCGCTTGACATGTTGGTGTGCAGCGCCATATAACCCGCACCGCACGAGGACGGAACAACACCTCGCAGCCGCGAGGCGCTGTCCTTGTTCCCTGACTTGAAACAGTTGTAGGCCGTTTAACGCTTCGGCGTAATTCGGTTCGCTTTGTTCGATGGTTGTGGAAATACTGGAAATTCCAGTGGTGCTAATGGTCGAGATATGATATATAGTTCGGCCCGCTCTTTGACATTGTTGTAGAAAGAAAGAGAAACGTAGGCGGCGGAGTCCTGGCGTTGATTGTTTCGAACCGGTGACGGTTCAAGCAGATCAACAGACAGAATGCTTTGTTCGCTAATGTTTCTTCCAACTCGCTTTTGATCAGAATGCTTGCATTCAGGTCATTTGTGATTGGGACCCTAGTGAACGACGAAACTTGAACTTTCAGTTCAGGTTTTATGAATAAGCAAAGTCAATATCAAACTTGAGAGTTTGATCCTGGCTCAGAACGAACGCTGGCGGCAGGCCTAACACATGCAAGTCGAACGAGAAGCTGGAGCTTGCTCCAGTGGAAAGTGGCAGACGGGTGAGTAACGCGTGGGAATTTACCCATTGGTACGGAATAACTCAGGGAAACTTGTGCTAATACCGTATAAGCCCTTCGGGGGAAAGATTTATCGCCAATGGATGAGCCCGCGTTAGATTAGTTTGTTGGTGGGGTAATGGCCTACCAAGACTACGATCTATAGCTGGTCTGAGAGGATGATCAGCCACACTGGGACTGAGACACGGCCCAGACTCCTACGGGAGG
>JBPCVX010000036.1:0-15451 GCA_051010095.1 Hyphomicrobiales bacterium | reverse complement strand
GGTTATGGGTTTGTAGCCAGTCAAGGCAACTTGCAGCGTCTGAGAGCTCACCAGGGCCATTGTCAAACACGCCCTGACTGCGCCCGACGCTGCGGAAATTAAACCGCATGACCGAGAAATCGCGCTCGATAAACATGTAATGCAAGGCATGAACGATAGGGTTGTTCATGGTGCCGCCAAATTGCGGATGTGGATGCAAAATGATGGCGGTTGGAGCGTTTGGCGACTTGTTATGGTGATAGCGGCCTTCGATACGGCCGGCCGGGCCATTAAAAATCACTTCGGGCATATCGAAACTGGCACTTTCTTATTGCGAACTCATTGGAGATAGATTACTTGACTTGGTTAGTCAGGTATTATAGACCAGTTTTTAGAATGGTTCAAAAGAAGCATTCGGACCATCAAGATTTCGTAACCCATCTCAGAAAGCGGTTGATAGCACAAAACCATAGGGCAATTGCAAGTCATTCATGCGGTTATTTGGTTTTTTGCTTGAAAAATGAGGCACTTCGACGATGAAACTCTCAACCCGTGGCAGATATGCAGTGATGGCGATGACAGATATCGCGGTTCACGCCGGTGGTGAGCCGCTGTCATTGGCTGATATTTCTGCACGCCAAGGAATCAGTCAGGCGTTTTTGGAACAACTTTTCGCACAGTTGAGGAAGAGCGAGTTGGTAACGAGCGTGCGCGGTCCGGGTGGTGGATATCTTCTGGCGCGCGATCCTGATGATATTTGTGTGGCCGACATTGTCATGGCGGTGGATGAACCTTTGCAGGTGACCCGTTGCGGCGGCGATGCGATTGATGGATGCGTGGATGGCGAAAAGTGTAACACCCATGAACTCTGGGCAGCTCTCGGGCGCCAGGTGTATGGATTTTTGGCTGCAGTAAGCCTTGGTGATGTCGCCGAAAAACGCAATTTGGCATTGGCGGCAAGCGTGCGCCGAGCAAAGGCCCCAACGGTTAGGAGCCAAGCTTAGAAATGCGCACTTATCTTGACCATAATGCCACCACACCGGTGCGTCCTGAGGCTATAGTTGCTGTGAACGATGTGCTGGCGCAAACAGGCAATGCTTCATCCGTGCACAGGGAAGGGCGCGCTGCCAAGGCGGTTCTTGAGCGTGCACGCGGACAGGTTGCCCGCCTTGTGGGGGCATCTGCTAAAGATGTAACTTTTACCGCCGGTGGCACAGAGGCCAATAACATTATTCTCAAGGGTGCAAAAGTTGACCGCTTGCTGGTGAGCGCTGTTGAACATTCCTGTGTGCTTGAAGCTGCCCGTAATTCTGGCAAGGAGTGGGCAGAAATTCCCGTAACCTCCGATGGGTTGGTGGATTTGACTGCTCTTGAAGCGCTGCTGACAGCAGGTGAGGGCACGGCGCTAGTTTCCGTTATGGCGGCGGGCAATGAAACAGGTGTTGTGCAGCCGCTGCGCGAGGTTGCTGATATTGTTCACGGTGCTGGTGGATGGCTGCATACGGATGCGGTGCAGGCCGCTGGAAAAGTGCCTTTCAACATGCTGTTAAGCGGTGTTGATGCGCTTACCCTTTCTGCTCACAAGCTTGGCGGACCCGCAGGGGCTGGAGCGCTGATCGCGGTGCCTTCAATCGAGATTGACGCACTCACGCATGGGGGCGGGCAGGAGCTGCGCCGCAGGCCCGGCACGGAAAATCTTGTTGGTATTGCAGGTTTTGGGGCAGCAGCTGAAGCGGTTATGGCATCGTCGATTGACTGCACCGTGCTGCGCGATGAGCTTGAAACGGGCATGCGTGCCCTGCACGATAATGTGGTGATTTTTGGTGAGGCGGCAGAGCGCCTTGGCACCACCACTTATTTCGCGGTGCCCGGCATGAATGCTGACATGCTGTTGATTGCGTTTGATCTGGCAGGTATTGCCGTGAGTTCAGGTTCTGCCTGCTCATCAGGCAAGGTGACCGCTTCTCATGTTTTGGCGGCCATGGGCGTTGCGCCAGAGCTTGGTAAGGGGGCTATTCGGGTAAGCCTGGGCTGGACCACCACCAGAGAAGATGTGACGCGCTTTTTAGGCGCATTTGAAGAAATTTGCGGACGCCCAAAGGGCTCCAAACAAGGTGAAGCTGCGTAATAAGCAGCATGAGATTAAAAGTAGAGTGTTGAAAACGGAGTTTGCACGTGGCTGCAGTTCAAGAGACGATCGAACAAGTCAAAGATATTGACGTCGATAAGTACAAATATGGCTTTAAGACCGATATCGAAAGCGAATTGGCCCCCAAGGGACTTTCGGAAGATATCGTGCGGTATATCTCCGCCAAAAAGGATGAGCCGGAATGGATGCTGGAGTGGCGGCTTGATGCTTATCGCCGCTGGCTGACAATGGAAGAGCCTGATTGGGCGCGAGTCGACTATCCAAAGATCGATTTCCAGGATCTCTATTATTATGCGGCACCGAAAACCACTGAAGGTCCAAAAAGCCTGGATGAGGTTGATCCGATATTGCTGGAAACTTACGCGAAACTCGGCATTCCGCTGAAAGAGCAAGAAATTCTCGCAGGTGTGCGTAAGCAGGGCGAACCAAGCCAGCTTGATGAAGAGCAAATGGGCGGCGAATACGCCTCAGGCAAAGTTGCCATTGATGCTGTGTTTGACAGTGTTTCGGTGGTGACGACCTTTAAAGATGAGCTTGCGAAAGCTGGTGTGATTTTTTGCTCGATCTCGGAAGCTATTAGGGAACACCCTGAACTCGTTAAGAAATACCTGGGCGCAGTTGTGCCGCAATCAGACAATTTCTATGCAACCTTGAACTCGGCTGTGTTTTCTGATGGTTCATTTGTCTACATCCCGGAAGGCACACGATGCCCAATGGAGCTGTCGACATATTTTCGCATCAACGAAGAAAAGACGGGTCAGTTCGAGCGGACATTGATCATCGCCGATAAGGGCTCATATGTGAGCTACCTTGAAGGGTGCACAGCCCCTATGCGGGATGAAAATCAACTTCACGCAGCAGTTGTTGAATTGGTTACGCTGGATGATGCTGAAATCAAATACTCCACTGTACAGAACTGGTACCCAGGTGATGCCGAAGGCAAGGGCGGGATCTATAATTTTGTGACCAAGCGTGGCGATTGCCGCGGCAAGAATTCCAAAATCTCCTGGACACAAGTTGAAACTGGCTCAGCCATCACATGGAAATACCCATCCTGCATTTTACGCGGCGACAACTCAGTTGGTGAGTTCTATTCGATTGCCATTTCTAATGGCCGCCAGCAGGTGGATTCAGGAACCAAGATGATACATCTCGGCAAAAACACGTCGAGCCGCATCATTTCAAAAGGTATCTCGGCAGGCAAATCGCAGAACACCTATCGCGGTCTTGTCTCTGCACATCGCAAGGCATCTGGAGCACGCAACTTTACTCAGTGCGACAGCTTGCTGATTGGTAATGCGTGTGGTGCCCACACGGTACCCTATATCGAGGCGAAGAACTCGACCGCAACGTTTGAGCACGAAGCAACGACGTCAAAGATATCTGACGATCAGATGTTTTATGCGCGCCAGCGCGGCTTGAACGAAGAGGAGGCTGTTGCGCTCATCGTAAACGGCTTTGTGCGCGATGTGCTGCAACAACTGCCCATGGAATTTATGGCCGAAACCCAAAAGCTGATCGGCATCAGCCTTGAGGGAAGTGTCGGCTAAGCAAACTCGGAATACGAAAGAAAAACCAATGCTAGATATCAATAACTTGCATGTGAAAATTGCAGATGAAGACGCGGAAATCCTCAAAGGTATCGACCTCAAGGTCAACGCTGGAGAAGTGCACGCTATTATGGGACCTAATGGTTCTGGCAAATCCACATTGTCTTATGTGCTTTCGGGCAAGGAAGACTATGAGGTGACGGAAGGCTCGATCACTTATGATGGTCAAGACCTGCTTGAAATGGAAGTGGACGAACGGGCCGCCGCTGGCGTGTTCCTGGCGTTTCAATACCCAATTGAAATTCCAGGCGTGCCCACCATGACCTTTCTGCGCACAGCCCTTAATGCCCAGCGCAAAGCGCGCGGTGAGGAAGAGCTTACCACACCTGCATTTATGAAGCTTGTGAAGGAAAAATCGCAAGCGCTGAAGGTGCGCCAGGAAATGTTGAAACGGCCCGTTAATGTGGGCTTTTCGGGCGGTGAGAAGAAACGCGCTGAAATTCTTCAAATGGCTGTTCTTGAGCCAAAACTATGTGTGCTTGATGAAACGGATTCAGGTCTTGATATTGATGCCCTGCGCGTCGTGGCGGAAGGCGTGAACGCGCTGCGTTCACCGGATCGCGCAATGGTGGTGATTACCCATTACCAGCGCCTGCTTGAATATATCGTGCCCGATGTTGTGCACGTTCTTTCCGATGGCCGCATTGTGAAGACAGGTGGCAAGGAGCTCGCTCTTGAACTGGAAGAAAAGGGCTATGCACAATTCACCGGTGAAGCGGCCTAGAGGAATGCTGAAAATGAACCAGGCATTAGAAAAAACGCCAACTGAGGAAGCCTACGTGCAGGCTCTTGAAGGTGGGCTTCCGTCAGCACCAGAATGGTTGAGCGATGCGCGTCAGCGCGCGCGTGACAGTTTTCTTGCATCAGGCCTGCCACATCGGCGGATTGAGGAATGGAAATTTACCGATCTGCGCAATCAGCTCAAGGCGGGTTATCCTCCCTTGGCAGAAGCACCGCTCGCAGATGTTGATGAAGTGCAATTGCTCGCCGCGCGTTCACCTTTCGCTGAAATGGAATGCGCACGGGCGATATTCGTCGATGGTGTTTTTCGCGCAGAACTTTCTAGCGTTGAAAATGTGGATGGTATGGAGTTTCTCCCGCTGTCTGCAGGCTTTGAAAACGCACCCGAATGGGTGAAAGATAATCTAGGCGCACTGCAGCAGCAGAACGCGTTGGCAGCGCTGAATACGGCGTTTGCGGCAGAAGGCGCAGCATTGCGTGTTACCGACAAGGTGCAAAAGCCTCTGGAACTGGTGTTTGTGCATACAGTAACATCCGCGCATACGGTGACAACGCGAAATCTGATTGTGCTCGAAGAGGGCGCATCGATCGAGTTGCTCGAAACTCATATGGGCCGTGCTGCGCAAAACTACGTTACTAACGTCGTTAGCGAAGTGACGATTGGCGACAATGCTCAGTTCGAGCACGTAAAGGTACAGATGGAAGGTGTCAATTGCACCCATCTGTCTGATTATAATGTTGCGCTTGGGGCGAACGCTTCCGTCAATAGCTTTGTGGCAAGTTCTGGCGCTGGTGTATCACGCAATCAGGTATTTGCTGAATTCAAAGGTGAGCACTCAACTGTAAACCTCTCCGGCGCGATCATGATGGCTGGCACCCAGCATTGCGATACAACTTTGGAAGTTGATCACGCTGTGCCCAATTGCATTAGCCGTGAAATGTTTAAGCTAGTGCTTGACGACACAGCGCGCGGTGTTTTTCAGGGCAAGGTGATGGTGAAACCGAGCGCCCAGAAAACCGATGGCAAGCAAATGGCACAGGCTTTGTTGCTCTCCGAGACCGCTGAATTTGACGCAAAGCCTGAGCTCGAAATCTTCGCAGATGACGTTGTATGTGGCCACGGGGCCACCGCCGGCGAGATGGATGAGGAATTGCTCTTCTATCTGCGTGCACGTGGCATCCCCTATGATCAAGCCATGGCTTTGTTGATTGCCGCATTCGTTGGTGAGGCGCTGGAAGAGATTGAGAATGAAGACGTGCGTGAAGCGATGAATGATTTTGCGACCATGTGGCTAAAGCGCCGTGAGGAGGAGCATTGATGCTCGACGCTCCAGCATCGCTTGACTATGACGTGCAGAAGATCCGCAAGGATTTTCCAATTCTTGCCCGTGAAATCTATGGTAAGCCATTGGTTTACCTGGATAATGCTGCATCTGCGCAGAAACCGCGCCAGGTGCTTGATCGCATTAAACAGTCATATGAAGAAGAATATGCAAATGTGCACCGCGGGCTGCATTATCTCTCCAACACATCGACAGAAGCCTTTGAGGATGCCCGCGAGATCGTGCGTAAATTTATCAATGCGCCATCGGTTGATGAGATCATTTTTACCCGCAATGCCACCGAGGCGATCAATCTGGTCGCGCAAAGTTTCGGTGGTCAGGTGATCGGTGAGGGTGATGAGATCATCATTTCCATCTTGGAGCATCACTCGAACATTGTGCCATGGCATTTTCATCGCGAGCGTAACGGCGCAGTGTTGAAGTGGGCGCCGGTGTCAGAAGATGGCGACTTTCTGTTTGAAGAATTTGAGAAGTTGCTTTCCTCGCGCACTAAGATGGTGGCCATCACCCAAATGTCGAACGCGCTGGGTACCATTACGCCGATGAAAGAGATTATCGACGCAGCACACGCGAAAGGTATTCCGGTGTTGGTGGATGGCTCACAGGCGGCTGTACACATGCCCGTTGATGTGCAAGCGCTGGATGCCGATTTTTACGTTTTTACCGGCCATAAAACCTATGGCCCTTCGGGCATTGGGGTGCTCTACGGAAAGAAGGACCTTCTCAACGCCATGCCGCCCTACCAGGGTGGTGGTGAAATGATTGTTGATGTGCATGAAGACGAAATTTCCTATGCGCAGACGCCGCATAGGTTTGAAGCCGGTACACCGGCCATTACCCAGGCTATTGGTTTGGGCGCTGCGCTTACCTATATGATGGATGTGGGACTGGAGAATATCGCCGCCCATGAAGCGCAGTTGCGCGACTATGCAGACCAGCGTTTGCGCGAGATTAACTCTTTGACGCTTTACGGTACTGCGAAGGATAAAGGTGCGATATTCTCATTTGCCATGGAAGGGGCACATGCCCACGATATTTCCACGGTAATTGATCGTTCAGGCGTTGCGGTTCGGGCAGGCACGCATTGCACACAGCCGCTGCTCGAGCGGTTCGGAGTAACATCGACGTGCAGAGCGTCATTTGGTATGTATAATACCGTCGAAGAGGTGGATGCGTTAGCGGATGCCCTTAAGAAAGCAGCGGAGTTTTTCGCATGAGTGTTGTTGAAGATCCCAAAGGCACAGACCGCACGGAAACATCGTGCGCGCCTGCTCTGCCGCCAGAAGGTTTGCAGCCCAGTGGTGATGATGGTTGGAATGAACAAGCTGCAGCTCCGGCTGGCGCACGTCCAAGCACAATTCCCCAAGAAGAGCTGGATCGGTTGACGAACGATATGATTACCGCGATCAAAACCGTCTATGACCCCGAAATACCCGTTGATATTTTCGAATTAGGCCTCATCTATAAGATCGATGTTGATGATGACAGAAACATCGATATCGACATGACGTTGACTGCACCGGGCTGCCCGGTGGCAGGTGAAATGCCCGGCGGGGTGCATGATGCGGTGGCGACAGTGCAGGGTGTGCAGAACGTGAATGTAAACCTTGTGTTTGATCCGCCGTGGGATATTTCCCGCATGTCTGATGAAGCAAAAATTACGTTGAATATGTGGTAGGACCAGATATGGCGACTGCGAGACCAAGACCCCAGGTTATGACGCTGAGCGACACGGCGGCTGAGCGTGTGCGCGAAATCATGACCAGCAAAAGTGAAGAGGTTGCTGGCGTGCGCGTTGGTGTTGAAAATGGCGGCTGTGCGGGCATGGCCTACACCATGGAATATGCCAGCGAAAAAAGCCCTATGGATGAAGTTGTGGAAGATAAAGGCGTGACGCTTTTTATCGATCCAAAGGCTGTGCTCTTCCTGCTTGGCACACAGATGGATTATGAAGTTACAAAGCTGAAATCTGGCTTTGTGTTCAACAATCCAAATGAAACATCAGCCTGTGGATGCGGGGAATCTGTCTCTATAACGCCTGCTGTGCTGCCGGAAGCAAACTAGTTCACTTCCATTTCTCTACCGGCGTTTTGTCGGTTCTTATTGATCGAACATGCATGCCAAAAACAATATTGATCACCGGTGCGACAGACGGCATTGGCCTGGAAACAGCAAAATTGCTGTCTGCAGACGGCCACCATTTTCTCGTGCATGGCCGCAGCCCTGCAAAGCTTGACGCACTAGTCGAAGCGTTGCCCGATGGCGCGCATGTTGAGGCTTATCTTGCTGACTTTTCCAACCTTGATGATGTGATGAAGCTTGCATCTGACGTTGCGGCAAACCATACGCATCTGGATGTGCTGATCAACAATGCCGGCGTATACAAAACCCCGAACCCGGTGATGTCGGATGGTTCAGATGTGCGCTTTGTGGTCAATACCATCGCGCCATATCTGCTCACCAAAAGGCTGTTGCCGCTGATGGATGCAAACGGCCGCGTGGTCAATCTCTCTTCTGCAGCTCAAGCGCCGGTAAACCTGGACGCGCTGGCCGGCAAGGCAAAAGTTTCTGATATGGAAGCCTATGCGCAGAGCAAACTTGCGATCACCGCCTGGTCGCGGGCTATGGCTCAGGAGCTTGGCAGCAATGGCCCGGTTGTTGTTGCGGTGAACCCCGGTTCTTTGCTTGCCAGTAAAATGGTGAAGGAAGGCTTTGGGGTTGAGGGCAGCGATTTGAGCATTGGTGCTGGTATTCTTGTCCGTGCCGCGCTGAGCGATGAATTCGCGGAGGCATCCGGCAAATATTTCGACAATGATTCAGGCCAATTCGCACCTCCTCATCCGGAAGGGTTGGATGATCAGAAGAATCAGGAGATCGTGCGTGTTGTAGAGGCGGCGCTAGCTGGCAAGCTATAGACTTAGTGTAAGCCCGCCAATGGCGGGGAAATCTCGCGCAGCAATTTCTTGCGAATGGTTTCTGGATAATCCTTAAACGTTTTGGCGCTCAGAACAAACGCGTTGGGCCCGCCGATCACATGTTCGCGGTAATATTGGGGCAAACCTTCATCAGGTCCAATAATGGCAAGACCATTGATGGTTATGCCGTTTGTGAGAACGGATGCGCGCATATCCTGCACAGCAACACCCTCATTGTTGCGGCCATCGCCAGAGACATCGATAACCTTGCGCGCGCAATCGCCAGGCACGCTTTGAAACAGGCCGGCTGAAAACCCGAGTGCGTTGCCAATCGCAGTGGAAAAATTGATGTATGCGCGTTCAGCATCATCAACCGCGCGCGCGAACGTCTCAATTGATTGCTCAGAGGAAAGATAAGCCCAGGGCACAATCTGGCTTTGGTGCGGGTCGCCGCTCCATTGCACAACCGTTGCCATAATGCCGCTGCGACCGGGGAAGCGGATCGCGTTTGCGATATCGGGTGCGCGTAATGCGCGCGACAATCCCTTCATTTGCAATCGGTATTCTTCAACGTTTACCGAGCCTGAAACATCAATAGCAAGCACCAGCGCCAATTTGCAGGTGCCATTGGCCAGCGCGGGCCGGGGCGCTATCAAAAAAGCAAAAAGAAAAATGGCGTAAATCCATGCACGTAACATGTGTGCGATGGTAAAGTGCATTTGGGCATGGGGGCAACTGACAGATTCGTGCTTGGATGGGCAAGATGGCGGTAAGCAAAGAATTTTTAGATCATGTTACCGAAATGCTGGAGGTCTTCGGGCCAGTAGCGGTGAAGCGCATGTTTGGCGGTGCGGGCATCTTCCGTGACAATCTCATGTTCATATTGATTGTTGAGGAGACGCTCTATTTCAAAGTGGATGAAAACAACGCACCTGACTTTGATGAAGAGAATCTTGACCCCTTCACATACGACACCAAGAAAGGCGAGCGCACCATTCACGGGCTTCGCTTAGCGCCTGAAAGATGCCTGGAAGATCCTCATGAAATGGCAGGTTGGGCCAACAAAGCCTTTGATGCAGCTCTGAAGGCGGATGCGGCCAAATCACCCTCGAAGCGCAAGCGCATTCCCGGCGCGTGAATTCAGTTTCGCGAAAGCGATCTTGACGGCTCACGCAAAGCGCGGCACAAGGCGCACATTCATTCCCGTAAACTATGGCAGGTATTGCGGGACAACCCAAACCCACCCGCTTCGTTTGCGGGACTAGGTAGGAGACCAACCTATGCCTATGATCACTTTCCCAGACGGCAATCAACGCGAGATAGACCCCGGCACAAGCGGTGCCGAATTGGCCGCGTCAATTTCAAATTCCTTGCGCAAAAAAGCTGTTGCCATGAAGCTCGACGGTGTGTTGTGCGATTTGGTTGATCCGATAGAAAATGATGCACAAATCGAGATCGTCACCTGTGATGATGACGATGCGCTTGAGTTGATCCGCCACGATTGCGCGCATGTGATGGCCGAAGCAGTGCAGGAACTTTTTCCTGGCACGCAGGTAACCATCGGACCTGTGATTGAGAACGGCTTCTACTACGATTTTGCGCGCAACGAACCCTTCACGCCTGAAGATTTCGACGCGATTGAAAAAAAGATGCGCGAGATCATTGGCCGCGACAAAGCTTTCACCAAGGAAGTGTGGAGCCGTGATAAAACGGCGGAAGTGTTTGCCGAAAAAGGCGAAGCGTTCAAGGTTGAGTTGCTGGATGCCATTCCTGAAGGTGAGGATGTAAACATCTATTACCAGGGTGACTGGTTTGATTTGTGCCGCGGGCCGCATATGCCTTCTACGGGCAAAATTGGCAGCGCTTTCAAACTGATGAAAGTGGCTGGCGCGTATTGGCGCGGCGACAGCAACAACCAGATGCTGACACGTATCTATGGCACGGCTTGGGCAAACGACAAGCAGCTCAAGGCCTACTTGCACGCGCTGGAAGAAGCTGAAAAGCGCGACCACCGAAAGCTTGGTCGGGAAATGGATTTGTTCCACTTCCAGGAAGAGGGGCCAGGCGTTGTGTTTTGGCACGCGAAGGGCTGGCGTATGTTCCAATCTTTGGTGAGCTATATGCGTCGCAGGCTTGAGGGCACGTATGATGAAGTAAATGCCCCGCAAATCCTCGACAAATCTCTCTGGGAAACGTCTGGCCATTGGGGTTGGTATCAAGAAAATATGTATGCGGTGAAATCAGCCCATGCCTTCTCGCATCCAGATGATGAGGCGGCTGATCATCGGGTATTTGCGCTGAAACCCATGAACTGCCCGGGCCATGTGCAAATCTTTAAGCATGGGCTCAAATCCTACCGCGATTTGCCCGTGCGGTTGGCGGAGTTTGGTGCAGTGCATCGCTATGAGCCCTCTGGTGCGCTGCATGGTCTGCTGCGGGTGCGCGGGTTTACGCAAGATGACGCCCATGTGTTCTGTACAGAAGAGCAGTTGGAAGCAGAATGCCTGCGCATCAATGATTTGATGATGTCGGTCTATGAAGATTTCGGCTTTGAGGAAGTGTTGGTGAAACTAGCGACACGGCCCGAAAAACGCGTCGGCACGGATGCCATGTGGGATCATGCTGAAGATATTTTGCGCAAAGTTTTGAAGAATGTCGCTGAAAATTCTGATGGGCGCATCACAACAGGTGTGAATGAGGGCGAAGGCACGTTCTACGGTCCCAAATTTGAATACACCCTCAAGGATGCCATTGGCCGCGAATGGCAATTGGGAACAACACAGGTGGATTTCAATTTGCCTGAACGCTTTGGCGCGTTTTACATCGATTCAGATGGGGAAAAGAAACAGCCCGTTATGATCCACCGCGCCATTTGCGGCTCAATGGAACGGTTTACCGGTATTCTTATTGAGAACTATGCAGGCCACTTCCCGTTGTGGCTGGCCCCGCAACAGGTTGTTGTGTGCACGATTACATCTGAGGCCGATGATTATGGCTACGAGGTGCGCGATGCCTTGCGGGCTGCGGGTCTGCAGGCTGAAGTGGATACGCGCAACGAGAAAATCAATTACAAAGTGCGTGAGCATTCGGTCTCTAAAGTGCCGGTAATCCTGGTGGTCGGCATGCGTGAAGTGGAAGAACGCGCGGTGAATATGCGCAGGCTCGGTTCGCGCGATCAAACATCCATGAGCCTTGATGATGCCATCGCTGCCTTGACAGATGAGGCGACACCACCCGATCTTAAAAGGAAACGGGAGGCTTCATGAGCATTTCAGACAAAGACGCATTGCTGGTGATTGATGTGCAGAATGATTTCTGCACAGGCGGCGCCCTGGCAGTGCCTGATGGCGAGGCGGTGGTGCCGGTGATCAATCAGCTGACGCCGGCATTCGCCAATGTCGTGTTGACCCAGGACTGGCATCCATCGGGGCATTTTTCGTTTGCCTCAAGCCATGAAGGCAAGGGCCCGTTTGAAACTGTAGAGGCTTCTTATGGCACCCAGACGCTATGGCCAGATCATTGTGTTCAGGGAACTCAAGGTGCTGCATTTCATGTGGATCTTGTGACCGATCCTGCGCGCGGTGTGGTGCGCAAGGGCATCAACAAAAGTATCGATTCATACTCGGCATTTTTTGAAAATGACGAGAAAACACCAACCGGCCTTACCGGCGCTTTGCGCGAGCTGGGGGTGAGCCGTGTGTTTCTGGCAGGTCTTGCGACAGATTTTTGTGTGGCTTATTCCGCCATTGATGCCCGCGCTCAGGGGTTTGAAGCGATTGTAGTTTCCGATGGGTGCCGGGCGATTGATCTTGAAGGATCGCTCGCTGCGGCAACCAAGGAAATGCAAGAAGCAGGCGTAAAATTTACGAGTTCGCTAGATTTTTAGAGCGAGATTTCTTGTGACCCAAATAGCCCAGGCTGGCCAACGCCGTTAGCATCAATGCAAATGGCACGGGCAGGGGGACTGGAACGGGTGTATACGACATGAACAAAAGTGGGTATTCGCGCTCATTGCCGCCGATATATTGTTCTGAGCCATTCGCGAAATAAATATATTCGTTGTAAACCTCCCAAAGGAGGGCTTGCACTTCGCCATAGCTGCCTTGCGTAGAGGTGAAGAGAATATCGACGCAGTGCTCGTATCCACAGCCAATAACAGATGTCAGAGAAATTTCCGGCGACCAGTAATAAATGTTCAAGCCACCATACCCGAATTCCTTACTGGCGACGGCATTTGGAAAATACATCCAAGTATCGGTATCGATCTCGTATGTCATTTGCGAGGTGTTGTAACCGATGGTGCCCTGGACAATTTCGCCATAGGGAACATCACCAAAGTCATGACCGACTGTATAGGTCACCGCGTTTGCGTGTGAGGAAAGCGCCCACAGCAACAGCCCAGCCGCAATGAGATGTTTCATTAAACGTCTCCGCTTGATTTGTTACCGCAAGTGTAACTCTAGCACTATGACCAGAAACTGCATTGACCTGCGTCAAACTCAAGAAACTGCGAATATCAGCTATTTATCGATTGTAAAGAAGACCGCATAACCGTTGCGCTTCACCCAGGCGCGCTTTTCCGGTAGCAGCGAAATTAGCAAGGAATTGCCGGCCGCCAGAACCGTTTTCTGATTGCCAGGTTGGGGAACTCCGTTAATGGCCACACCTTCAGTGCGCACTGTAACATTACGGCCAATATCGTTGCGCAGAAGCACGTTGAAAATGATTGCCTGATCACCAAGGCGAAACTCTTCTTCAACATATTTTTTGAGGTCTTGCGTTTTCCAGTAGTCGATAACACCACCCACTTGATAGCCGCCGCCCTTGCGCGGGTCGGGGTATACGCCCCACGCGAAGAGATCGCTACCGAGAATGCGTTTGCCTTCGCCAGGTTGTGCATCGGTTCTGATGAGATGGGTGCGAATTTTGTAATAACCAGCATGGCCGTTTTCCACCCGTGCGCATTTCACAAACGCGATTTGCGAAAACTGCTTACGCAAGAACTCCTTGGTGCGGTCGCGGTAGTTCTGGCAGAAACGTCTGCTTGGCCACACGGCTGCTGCATCAACTATAACATCATCGCTTTGGCCAGATTGGATGGCCTTCATGACATCGCTCATTTTAATTGTCGCGCGTCCTTCGACCTGGCACCCAGCCAGAACCAAAGACAGCAGAATAATCGCGATATATTTCATGAAATCCCCTCCAAACTACAAAGACTATTGCTGCACTGATAACCTGTATTCGTCAATACAATTGCATGAACTACGGAAAAGGAGAGAATAAAGAGAGATTGTATATTAACGCGTCAAAATTTTTTGGAATGGTGACTGGTTCAGCTGTATTTCCAAAAATAGTAAACTGTAAGCGCCGTGCCATAACAAATAATGGCACCTCGAAGTCCACCTTCAGGGAGCTTCCATGTCAACACACCACCAAGATAACCTCCTAGCGCCGTACCAAAGGCCATTGCCACCGCGTATGGCCAATGAACGTTTCCAGATGCGGCGAAGATGATGACGGTAATAATTGAGAACACGGAAATGAGGAAGTTTTTGACGGCATTCGCTTCGCGAAGATCGTCATACCCAACGATCGCTAACCCTGACAGAATGATCACGCCTAAGCCCGCACCGAAATAGGCGCCATACGCTGCGACGACAAAAAGCGTCGCAAGAGCAATTGGTGAGGTGACTTCGAGCTCAATACCGCGTTTTTGCGTTAGCCAACCGCGCACATGTGGGCCGATGTAAAACAGAAATACCGCCAGGGCCATCAACCAAGGAATAAGTTTGGTGAAAACTTCGTTGCCCGCCCAGAGCAAAAGAATGGCGCCAGCGATTGCGCCGAAACACGAGACAATGAGCGGTCCAATCAATTGTTTCAGCACATGGCGCAAATAGTGCCAACTCGCAATCAGTGCCATCATATTGCCAGGGGTCAGGGCAACGTAATTGGTTGTGTTGGCGAGCAGTGGCGGCAAGCCTGTGAACAAAAGCGCAGGAAATGTGAAAAATGATGCGCCGCCCGCGAGCGCCGAGATGTAACCTCCAAACACTCCTGCAAACAGCAGCAATAGATAAATGGTAATGTCCATGTGCCTGCAGTTTCCAGATATTGGATTGACGGGGTTCCCAATCGGGAGCACCCTAAATGAAGACGCGTAACTTATAGGGTTTTGCCGGAGCGAAGGATAGAGAGAGTTTGAGATGAGCAGATATAATGATCCCCGTCCAACGCCGGGTGATGCATCGAGTGTCGATGCAATTGAGACCATCATTGTTCCTCGTGCCCGTGATCTAGGTGGGTTTGAAGTCCGCCGCGTGCTGCCGTCGCCGAAGCGCCAGATGGTTGGCCCATTTATTTTCTTTGATCAAATGGGGCCTGCTGAATTTATTACCGGGCAGGGGATTGATGTGCGTCCTCATCCGCATATTGGCCTGGCAACTGTCACCTATCTCTTTGATGGTGAAATTGTGCACAAAGACAGCATAGGCAGCGATCTCTCAATTAAGCCTGGTGATGTAAACTTAATGACCGCGGGAAAAGGTATTGTGCATTCTGAGCGCTCTGGTGCAGCCTCGCGTGCCCGCGATATCACAATGAGTGGAATTCAAAGCTGGATCGCTTTGCCGCAATCGCTTGAAGAGACCGATCCAGGCTTCTGGCATCACGGTGTTGGTGAACTTCCAACGATTGAGGCAAATGGAAGTC
>JBPCVX010000035.1:0-15646 GCA_051010095.1 Hyphomicrobiales bacterium | reverse complement strand
CTGAAACATCAAGAATGCACGAACGGGTAAAAATTTCCGGCTACCCGGTTGTAGAGAAAAACGGGATCATCTTTGCCTATATGGGTCCCGGCGACCCTCCACCATTTCCGGCATTAGATTGTTTTATGGCGCCTGAAACACACGTGTTCGCGTTTAAAGGCTTGTGGGAGTGCAATTGGTTACAGGCACTAGAGATTGGCATTGATCCGGTGCACGCCTCTTTCCTGCACCGCTTTCTTCAAGACGAAGACCCAGCAGCAGGGTATGGCAAGCAGTTTCGCGATAAGGCCGCGAACACCAACATTCCCATGACCCAATTGCTAAGGGAATATCCACGCCCGGTGATTGAAGTTGAAGAAACCGACTATGGGATGCGTTTAATTGCGCTGCGCCATCTGGATGATGGTCGCACACATGTGCGGGTCACCAACCAGATTTTCCCGGAAGCCATATGCATTCCCATGTCGAACGAGATGACAATCACCCAGTGGCATGTGCCAATTGATGATGAGAATTGTTACTGGTATTCGATGTTTACAAGCTTTGGCGCGCCTGTGGATAAAACACTGATGCGTGAACAACGCCTCAAAGAACATCGTTTGCCCGACTATGCACCGCTCAAAAACAAGCGCAATAACTATGGCTACAACCCAAAAGAACAAGAAAGTGAGACCTATACGGGGATGGGGCTCGACATCAATGTTCATGATCAATGGGCCGTTGAGAGCATGGGGCGTATTCAGGACCGTACCCAAGAGCATTTGGGTAAGAGTGACGTTGGCATTATAAAATATCGCAAGATGCTTCGTGCTGCGATTGCCTCACTTCAAGAGGAACAATCCAATTTGAAAATGCAAAACGGCGCAACGAATGAGATTAGCGGGCCAATTTCCGTTGACGCAATCGCTGATGATGATGACTGGGAGAGGACTTACAAAAGCCGCGATGCAGAACGCCGATCTCATTGCCCGTGGGTGATAGAGTGAGTGGGTTTATGTCTGGTGTGCTTGGGCGTTTGGGACTGCTCACCGCGGAATGCGACGAACGCGCGGCAACATTTTTAGAACGAGTTGGCGAAGATAATATTGAAACGATCCGCTTTGCGTTTAGCGATCAACATGGGGTTTTGCGCAGCAAGGCCATAGCTGTGGATGCGGTTGCATCAGCTTTGCGCAATGGCATTACGGTGCCGTCTTCTCTGATCCTTAAAGACACATCAGGCCGCACTGCATTTTCGATTTGGGAGAAAGATGCAGGCTTCGGCGATGGTGCGTTTGCGGGTGCAGCAGACATGCTGCTCGTCCCTGATGTGGAAAGCTATTGCAATCTTCCCTGGTCTTCCCATTCGGCATGGGTTTTGTGCGATGTGGTGCAGGCGAGTGGCGCGGCTATACCATTTGCACCGCGCACCGTGCTGCGCAATGCGCTTGATCAAATGCACGCAAAGGGTTTCGATTTGATCTGCGGATTGGAGGTTGAGTTTCACATATTCCGCATTGTCGAGACCAACCTTACCCATGAAAATGGCGGCATGCCTGGAACACCGCCCCAAACCGCGCCCCTAAATCACGGCTATCAATTGCTCAACGATGCAGCTTACGCGGCAAGCGAACACATACTTGATCAACTTCGCCGCACGGCACAGGAGATGGGTCTATCGGTACGTTCAGTCGAAGTGGAGTTTGGCGCCAGTCAGTTTGAGTTTACGTTCGCTCCAGCGCCAGCTTGGGACCATGCCAACAATATGGTGAAATTCCGTGCAATGGTGAAACAGGTCTGCGCACGCGCGGGTTATCATTCAACTTTTATGTGCAGGCCAACCAATGAGAACTCGGTGTCCAGTGGCTGGCACTTGCATCAATCTCTCGTCGACAGAAAAACCGGTGAAAACCTGTTCATTCCCAGGGGTGAAGATCTCACCGTGCACGCGCGTCAATGGATTGCGGGGCTTTTGACGCACGCTGGTGAAAGCTGCCTTATGACCACGCCAACGGTGAATGGGTATCGACGCTTTCAACCCCATCAACTTGCGCCCGATCGCATTCAGTGGGGGCACGATAATCGAGGTGCGATGGTGCGTGCGATTGCAGCACCTGAAGATGAAGCAAGCCGCATCGAAAACCGGGCAGGGGAGCCCGCAGCAACGCCGCATTATTATATTGCTTCGCAAATTTTGAGCGGGTTGAGCGGAATTGAGAACAAGCTTCATCCACCTGAACCCGTTGATATGCCGTATGATTGCGATGCTGAGGCGTTACCCCAAGATCTGGGTGCGGCGATTGAGGCCTTTGCTGCCGGCACGCTTTACCGTACCAAACTGGGCGATCAATTCGCCGATTATCTCGCCAATTTGAAACAGCAAGAATGGGCGCGTTATCAGTCCGAGCCTGGTGGTTGGGAAAATCGTGAATACATCGATTTTTTCTGAGTGCCGTTTTTTGGCGGGTTAGTTGATCATCCAGCAAGAAACGTGAACTTGTGTGTTCCGTTGACCTTACCAACCCCGCAAAACTGTCACCGAAAAATGAAAATCGGGCTAGACCACAACTGATGGCCATCTTCCTGCGTGACGCATACATATAGGCCATTGTCTTTTGCATCACGGAGTTTGATCCGGCGTTCAATTTTAATCGCTCGATGGGGGTTTTGATCAGGCAGGCGGTACACTCTTATGCGCCGTCTGATGCCGCCATTTTCAAACACGAGATCATCGAGACCAATCTCTTTGACCGCGATTTCTTCGCTTACAAGTGCAGTGTTGATTTTTAATGTGCCGCTTGAGGGGTCTTCAAGTGTCGCATCAAAACCTCCAAAACCCCCAGTGGTGAGAGCGGCCCATTCCAAACGCTCAGGCTGGGGTTGGTCAAAGCGCTTGTCCTGATTATAGCGGTTAATCGGTTCAGCGCGTTTAAAGCTATTACCTGCGAGAACAGCATCTCCATCCCAGATGGTTTCGCGTCCACGCCCGCGATACTCAGACCCTTCCCAAATTACACGAACCCGCCGGCCCAAATCGTTTTCCTCGTAAGGACGAAATGTCTCCAGCGTCTCTAACCCATTTCGGATCTCAATGCGCTCAATGGGCGCTGTCGCTGAGACATCGATAGAAAAGGTAACCGCGTCATCAGATGAGCGCAAAATGTCGCCCATCATAGCACTGCTTACACTATGGCTGGTCGTCTCGCCCAACTGCGGATCGCTTTCAAACAGCTCGGCAGGTGTATCAAATTGAACGCGCGTATCAAGCAGCGAGCGGCATCCTGAAGTGCCATAAACATGGCGCGAACGCCACGTTGCAGCGATTGCGGTGCGGGTAAGCTCGGGCGCCAGCATACAGCTTAGACCGCCATAACACCCAAACTTGGCTGCACCAGGGTGGCTCGCACCGGAACGGCCTTTATGTCCGTCTGAATTTGCGTGAATACCAAACCGGTAACCCATCTCAAATGCGTCTTCGATCAGCCATTCAAATGTGCCCCATGCGGAATGAACCTCAAAAGAACATTCCACACGGCCATCATGCGCCAGTTTGATGTCGGCGTAACGGCCGCCAACATGGGCAAACACAATGCAATCTTCCTTCTCAAGCGTTGTGAACAGTTCTTGAGCCGTTGTGCAATCACTATCAATGTCAGAGCGGTCTTCGATCAGCGCATGAGATGAACGATAAATGCCACCACCTTCGTTCAGGTAAAGCACGTTCCGATCACCGCCAAGGCTGGTGTTTGCCGACCATTCCCAACCGGGGAAAACAATGAAACTGCCGTCGACATTAAATTCCGCCGACAATTCATTTAACTGCTTCCAGAATTCATTTGTGATCTGAAAATCATTTCCCTGATGGGCATTTACATCCAAAAATGCCTTGTCCCGCGCAAACTCGTGATATCGGCGCGCAGAATTTGTTCCAAGTGTCTCGCCCGACTGCCCATGTAAATCACCCCAATATGGTAGAAGCTCGGTGTCTTCAACAATCCTGAGCGGGTTAGATGTTGCAGCAACATTGCCATCTTCACCAACCAGCTCAATAAGCAGATCACCCGTTTGTTGCGCCTTGAGACCATCGATAATGATTGCAAATTTGCCGGGCGAAAATTCAACACTCTCCGGCAAACCATCGATGGGGGCGTTTGCTCTTAGTGTAAAGCTTTGATCGCATTTATCGCTCGGGTTTCCCCATTTGTCCTCGCCTTTAAGAAACAGTTTGAACGTCTGATCCAGTTTGCGCAGCGTTGGCATTACTGCTTTCCACAAGACCGGCGGCCCCGACACGATTTCAATCGCAGGCTGCTCAGGGAGCTCAACATAGTCATATGTGGCGATCGCATCGACAAACACATGGAAGTCGTAAGCGTCTTCGCAGAAGGTTTGCACCCTTATGCCCGGACTACCCTTTCGCCGGTCGCCGAACCGTATGGTAATTTGCTCACCTTCACAAAGGTATCCGCGCACCACCTTGATATAAAGCGTTCTATCCCAAGGTCTTATGTTTCTTTTTATGTCGTACTCCGCCAACAGTACGGCACCATTAGAAGCCTCAACGCTTGTATAGTTGGGGGCTGAGGGGTCATCAAATTGCGGTCGCCCCATGTCGCTGGCGAAGCGGAATGAAACTTTGATCGATCCAGAATCGTCAATGCCATACGTGCCTGCTGTGTAGACAAGCGTGAACTCCTGATATGAGCCCGCCTCAAACTGCCCGGTTGGGGAAAGAGTGGCTGATCCCATTTGATCGGGAAGGTAGGTTGAATGTGGCATTTGTGACTTTCCAGAAAGTGCTGACGTTGGCGAAACAAAAAATCAGATATGTGCCGAAGCAGTTGCGCCTGGTTGGCATCAGATACCCCCAAACACCTTGGCTTGGCACAAATCAACGTTCAAAACTACGATCAATACACAAACGCTTAAAGTCAAAAATGCCAACGGGCTGAATTCGCGCAAACCGAAATGGAGTTGGTGCATGCTTTTGCCGCTAGAGAGTTCGCGTTAGATGTACTGTTCGCATAATTTACATTATGGAAAATAAAAGAAAAAACTGGGTGTTTGATCGGAAAAACCAGGAAAGATTTGGCGCGGGCGATCTGGTCCACATCATCGCGCTGGTAATTGCCCTCGATGCGGGAATTTTTGTTTTGCCCCGCCAGTGATTGGCGCAAGGATTACGGCAACAGCTGCACAGAGTTTCTTAATTACCCGCGCGTAAAGCCTGGTGAAGTTTTAAGATGCGCGTCTAAGGCAGCGAGGCGTTCATCGCGCCATGCGCTTTTCTCTGAAATGTATTCAGCAGTTGGTGTGTCGCCCCAACTTTCTGCAACTTTTTCGTAATTCTCGGCACTCCAGAGTTGCGCGTCCACCGTAGCGCTAGAAAGCCCCAGCAACATCGCACCATAACGCTCGCAATAATCCGTAATCCCTCCTGGCGCATTCAGCTCAATTGTCTCAATCGGTCCCATAAAGGCCCACCGCCTGCCCAGCCCGTCCTTGATGGTCTTATCTAGATCTTCAGCAGATACGTACCCACCAGCAATCAAGCGAAAAGCCTCTCCAAGCAAAACCGCCTGCATGCGGTTGAGTATAAAGCCGTCAATCTCTTGTTTGACTTCAATCGCCACCTGCCCCACGCCTTCGTAAATCTGTCGCGCGCGTTTTACGACGTTTGGGTCGGTCCAGGGCGCACCACACAGCTCAACGATTGGCACAACATGGGGAGGATTGACCGGGTGCGCAATCAAGCACCGGGCGCGACCAGGCAAATGTTCGGTGAAACGAGAGGCAACCAGCGCCGAAGATGAAGATGCAAGGATAGTGTGAGGATCAGCAACTGCATCTAGTTTTTCATAAAGCTCCCGCTTGATCTCAATTTCTTCAGGCCCGTTCTCCTGAACCAAGTCGGCATCTTTCACCAAACCAGCAATATCGTTCGCGGCATAAATACGCTCGGTAACCTGAGCACCTGTTTCGCCTGGGTTCTGCGAGGTCAAATCATCAATGGATTTTTCAATCGTTTCAGGGGCTGCAGCCAATACGCTTTGATCATTGTCCCACAGCGCCACATCCCACCCTGCGCGCGCAAAAATGGCAGCCCATGCCCGACCAATCAAACCAACCCCGATTACGCCAACTTTTGCCATCGCTTCTAACTCCCGTTGTTAAAGTGCGCGAGCCTTGCACTCGTTTCTTCTGCAAGGGTTTCAACCAGTTCTGCTGCGGGCATTGCGCGCGTCAGTCTGGCTGACTGGCCTGCATACATTCCAGATAATTCTTGTTTACCGCTCGCCTCCAGCGGATAAGTAAGGCTCAATTGAGCGGGAAATGGCAGAGGTTCCGCGCCGCAATCTGTAAGCTCTTGAATAAGTTGATTTTTGACAAAGCGTGCCGGACGCCCCGAAATCAGGTTTGTCACAATGGTGCTTGTATCGTCCGCGCTCGCAAGTGCTGCTCGATGGGTATGAAGCACGTCTGCTTCCTCACAGCGCAAAAATGCTGTGCCAATCTGCACGCCGCTGGCCCCTAACATTAAGGCGGCGGCAACACCACGCCCATCAGCAATACCTCCGGCTGCAATCACAGGCACCGCGATTGCATCGACAATTTGAGGCAACAGTGAAAATAAACCCGGCTGCATAGATATATCGACACCGCTGAATGTTCCGCGATGTCCGCCAGCCTCTGTTCCCTGGGCAATAACGGCATCCACCCCTCTGGTTTCAAGCTCTAGAGCTTCAGCAGCTGTTGTGGCGCTGCACACAACGAAAATTCCGATCTTTTTTATTTCTTCCAAAATGTCTTGATCGGGTAATCCGAAATGAAAGCTGACAACCTCGGGCTTCATTTTTTGGAGCATTGCGAGATGTTCTTCATTAACCGTGCCTGGTGAACTCTCTGGTGAAGGCATTGGGCCAAGGTCTTCGCGTTCATAAATGCGTTCCAGCGTGCTCTGCATGGGTGCGCATTGTCCGGTCAAATCACCAGCGTCTTCCCATAGCGGATAATTTACATTGAGGCTCCCACCGCTCATTTGCCGAAATCCAGCAACGCGTCGTTCTGCTTCTTCGCCAGAGAAACCCCACATCCCAAGGCCTCCGAGCCCGCCTGTGTTGCTCACCGCAGACGCGAGAGAAGGTGTCGTGAGCTCTCCCATGGGCGCCTGCAATATTGGCCATTTCAAGTTCAGGCGTTCGGTAAGCGCGTTTTGAGGCCACATGCGGTTTGCCCTTTGTTGAAGTATCTGGATCAGAGTTTAAAGCAGGAGCGTTTCAGTTCAAAGGTGATCAATGCGGATGCGACGACGGCCATGATGGTATAGAGGAGCGCAACGACGCGCGGCCCTAGTGCGGAACTTGTTTGCCAGGCAAACAGAAACGGGGCCGGCGACAATCAAAAGCACAAGAAACAGATTGGCCAATTCATGATGTAGCATTTTCGACCTCTAGGTTGAAGCTGAGTGTGGCTGATAAATGTTGATATGAGGTTGCCAAAGTGGCTATCCATAAGGGGTGCGAGAAATGCATGCCTTGTGCTGTGCCAGACATCGATTGCCGGCTGTGCTATACTAATTACGTGATCATCGAGGTGCCTGATCGCTTGTATCGGTGCAGGTCTGGCGTTGTTCGATAGAGCGCGTTTGGATTCAAGGTCAAATTTGATGGGGATATGACACAGCATTCAGACACAATCGTAATAGGTGGCGGTCAAGCCGGTCTTTGCGCCAGTTATTATTTAACAAAGGGTGATATTGATCATCTTGTCTTCGACCGTGGCGAGATTGGTGATACCTGGCGTAAGAGATGGGATTCTTTCTGTCTCGTGACACCGAACTGGTGTTGCAAGTTGCCTGACTTTGAATATGACGGTGATGACCCGCACGGGTTTATGCTACGTGACGAGATTGTCGGCTACGTTGAGCGATTTGCTGAAAGCTTCTCTCCTCCTTATAGGAGTGGCATAGAGGTTCTAGGAGTTCACTTGAACGATGGTGAGCGCAGATTTTCAATCGAAACCTCTCAAGGCTCCTACACGGCACGAAATCTGATTGTTGCGACAGGAACGCATCAACATGCGCGTGTTCCAAGTTTGGATTCAAAATTCTCTGACAACCTAACACGCATGCATACGGCCGCATACCAGAACCCAGAGAGTCTAAGAGAAGGCGGAGTGCTTATTGTTGGCAGTGGCCAGTCTGGTTGCCAGTTGGCAGATGATCTGTTGAAGGCTGGACGCGATGTCCATTTGTGTGTTGGTAACGCAGGACGTATTCCGCGACGCTACAGAGGCCGCGACATATTAGAGTGGGACGATATTACCAGATACTTTGATCTGGTTGTAGACGATCACCCAAAGGGACACGATATCCGTTTTCAACCACACCCGCACATGACGGGACGAGACGGCGGTCGCACGATCGATTTGCGGCAATTTGCTTTAGACGGGGTACATTTGTATGGCCGACTTGCTGATGTGACGGGGACGACCGTTCACTTTGAAGACAACCTTGCCGCCAGTCTTGATTTCGCCGATGAGATGTGCAGACAGAATGCCAAAGACATTGATGAATATATAGCGCAATCAGGAATTTCGGCTCCTGAGCCAGACCTAGATGCAGTCGAATGGCAACCAAATAAACAACCCCTGCACCTCGACTTAGTTGATGCAGAGGTAACCACAGTTATCTATGCCACCGGATTCGGCAGAGATTTCAGCTGGCTGAACGTTCCAGTTTTCGATGATACTGGCTACCCGCGCTATAAGAGAGGGGTAACCGACATTGCGGGTCTATATTTTGTTGGTCTGCACTGGATGCACACGCAAGGTTCTGGCTTGTTTTATGGCGTTGGGAGAGACGCTGAGCATGTGGTAGGCCATCTGCTACAAAATTCAAGTTCATAGTAACTCGATATGGCCAAGGCCGGCACCAGATAGTGGATGTTTGGGCGCCGGGTTCGCCAGCGCCCAATATCACGTTATTCCCTTATCATTTATTGGGTTTGTACCAAGGTTTGGCTGGACGCCAGTCGACATCTTTAAGTTTGTGCTTTTTTGAAAACGCATCGAGCATTTCATTTTGTGCGTTCAAGCCCGGCCCCCATTCACCAGAATAGGTAAACTTGCTCATCGGGTCGGGAATTGTTGAATCCGGGCCAGGTTGCGCGGTTGGTCCAGGCACCGCGCTGGCACGGTCCGGCGACACGGCCATGCGCTCCCTCACACCGTCCTTTGTGATGATCCATGTCATCATGTCCATGGCGATCGACAAAGGACCATCATAGGTGGAACGAATATCGAGCAAGAGTTGCTGATGAGCTTCCTCCATTGTGTGATAAGCAACTGCATGGCCGGGTTTCACTTCACTCATGACTTTGCCAAAGGCTGGACCCGAAGAATGAAATTCGCAGCACGCACGCCATGCGAGTTGTGCAGGTTGACCATAGTCTTCTACGAAGTATTCCGGGCCAGCAAACGCTTCGTGGATCACGAAATCTGCGTCCTTGGCATGTTTGACAAACCATTTGTTTGGCGATGTATCACCTCCGAATACGAGCTTTAAGCCTGCATACTCTATGATGTAGCTAACAGGGCCGTCGCCTGTATGAATGGCTGGAATAGACCGCACGACAATTTCACCGTCGTCGTAAACAATCTTGTTCTCTTGCCGGTAATCAAACTCATGGACGACAATGTTTCCGGGGATCGGCGTAATCTTGAACGAGCGGGTCTGGAAGTCCCAGTTAAATGCCCGCCGAAAGCCGTCGACGGCATAGGCCGTGCCCATTTCTGGCGTTTGGCCGCTTGGCCCCCAAATTTCCAGAGGCACAGGCCGTCCGGAAGTCCAGCCACCAGCCCAGAGGCCATCAAGATCACCCCAGTGATCTGTGTGCAAATGACTGATGAAAACTTTTGACAGAAACTCAGACGGGATCATCAATGCGTTAAGGTTGCGCATCGACCCGGTGCCGATATCAAAAATAAACTTCTCTCCGTTGCCAAACTCAAACAAAAAACAAGCTGAAGCCTGTCCCCTGCGCTGATCGGGCATGCCCGTACCACACGCAACAACGCGCACCTCACCTTCTTTTAGCCCCTCGGTTCCCGGGTAGTAGACATAGCGATCTGGGGCTGTGCCGGTAGGCGATTTAACCACGCCGCCGGCAGCTTCCACACCGCTAATCAATGAACTGCCGAGATGACCAGCGTTCCAGCCAAACGCAAATACCCCCATCGCGCACAAGATCCCAACGAAGATTGACCATGTTTTTTGTTTCATAACGCCCTCCCAACTTGGCAAGTTGTATGTTCAAATCCTAACAGACGTATGCGGAGTAAACCAAGGCGTGAACCCTGGTTTTCAAGTCGATTTCGCCTCGCTATCGTGTTAGGCCCCAATAGAGGGCCGTTTCATGCTCTTGAAGTTTCATACAGTTTCACCAAAGAGAGTTCGATGATCCTAATCAATTCATGTTCCGTTCAAACCACTAAGGAGCAATTGAAATGTGGTTTGTCAGACTTATTGTCTCGCTTGTCTGGCTTGCGAGCTTTGCCCATCCACAAGTGAGTGCAGCGCAAATGAATGCCCATGATTTTTCATTTACGTCGCCTGATGGCGCCCCCATTCCTCTTTCCAGTTATGTTGGAAAGACATTGTTGATTGTGAACACTGCATCCCAGTGCGGTTTCACCAAGCAATATGGACCGTTGCAAGCGCTGTATGATCAATACAAAGACGATGGCTTCGTGGTTATCGCTGTTCCGTCAAACGATTTTGGCGGCCAAGAACCGAGCACCGATCAAGAGATTTCAAAATTTGTGAAAGACAAGTTCTCTGTCGGGTTTCCAATCACCTCGAAAACCAAGGTACGGGGGGCAAATGCCGCAGCGTTCTACAAATGGGCGGCGCGCCAGACAGGCATGATTGGAAGGCCGAGATGGAACTTCCATAAATATCTGATCGGACCTGATGGTAACCTTGTCGATTGGTTCACACCCATGACATCACCAGGTTCCAAGAAATTGTCTAGCGCGATTGAAAAGTCCCTAAGCGGAAAATAAAACCGCCGGCGCTATTTGGCGGGGCTAATTCTCAGCAACTCACCGTCATCTGTGATTGCATAAAGCGCTCCGTCGGGGCCTTCCTTGATCCGTCTGATCCGACCATATTCATCTTCAAGAAGGCGTTCTTCGCCAAGTATTTTATCACCGTCCATTTTAATGCGCGAAACCAGCTCGCCAGCGAGTGCGCTAACAAACATGTCACCCTTCCAATTGGGGAAAAGATCGCCTGAATAGAAGGTCATGCTGGAGGGCGCGATGGAGGGATCCCAATAAAATAAAGGCTGTTCAAGGCCATCCTTTTCAGTACCTTCGCCAACCTTGCCGCCCGAATAATGACGGCCATATGAGATTATCGGCCAACCATAGTTCTTTCCAGCTTCCGGCTTGTTGATTTCATCACCACCACGTGGCCCATGCGATACCGTCCAGATCTCGCCGGTTTGAGGATGAATATCGATGCCTTGCGCATTGCGGTGGCCAATTGACCAGATCTCGGGCAAACCTTTCTTCGCATCAGCGAATGGATTGTCCTTTGGCACTGAACCATCGGTGTTGATCCGCAAAACAGAGCCTGCATGATCGAACGGATCTTGCGCACGCGGGCGGCCTGCGCGGTCGCCGATGGTGAAGAACAATGTACCATCGCGCCCAAACGCGATCCGTGAACCAAAATGGCGCGATGTGCCGGTTTTTTTGTTTTGACGAAAGATGACTTTGGAGTTTTCAAGTGCCCCATCGCCAAGTTTGGCGCTAACAATCGCTGTTCCAGAACCGCCCTCTCCTGGCTCGGAAAATGTCAAGTAAACGCGTCCGTTTTTCTCGAATGCTGGATCGATGGCAACATCTAGAAGTCCGCCCTGACCACTGTCTACAACTTCAGGAACGCCCTTGAACGGTTCAGACACGCTTGAACCATTTACACGCCTCAATCGGCCTTCTTTCTCCGTGACGAGAATTCTTCCATCAGGCAAAAATGCAAATCCCCACGGTTCATCAAGATTTTCGGCCACTACCTCGACCTTGAAGGTATGGTCTTCGCTCTTGAACTCTTTTGCACTTGCCGCAAACAAACCTGTCGCTGGAAGCATCACCAGCGCAGCAATCAGTGCGGGTTTCTTGAACATCAAACGCTCCATTTTTCGTTTGTTCGCATATAGTAAGCGCGGGCGTGGATTGAAGCCTGCGAGCGCTACACGATTCTGTCATCAACGGCGTAACGTGCAACGCCGCAATTCATACACGTGCGGTTTGTGATGGAAAGCGGTTAACTTGACGTCTGGAAATAGTAGCCGTTCGCGCGTATGCACCTATGGACAGTGTTGGCAGATAGTGGCTATCTGACTAGCATAGAATGCAATCTCCGCCATACGGCACAAATTAATCTGGGAGCAAAATTAGACAAATGAAAACAGCAAAACAGTATCTGGAAGACGCAAACGCAGTTGTCACGCGGATTAGTTCGCAAGAAGCCGTCGAGCGTCATGCATCTGGCAATGGTGTCTTTATTGATGTGCGCGATTCTGGTGATATCGCAAAATCAGGCACGATAGCGGGTGCGTTAAGAATCCCCAGAGGCTTTATTGAGTTTGCGGCGGATGAAGATATGCCTTTTCACAATGAGGCATTGCGTAAAAATGCCGAAATCTATCTTGTTTGCGGGGCCGGTGGACAAGCCGCTTTGGCAGGCAAGACTCTCAAAGAAATGGGATATGAATCCGTCACCAATGTTGGCGGAGTTGGTGATTGGAAAGAGGCCGGTGGCCCGATGGAAGACTAGTTCCATGCAGGCATGTTCTCGCGCCAAAGGAACTAAAACTACTCATTGCTGGGCTTTGCTTTAACATGCTCTTCGCGGAACTTTCTCATCATATCTGAGTTCGAATAGCTGACGAAGTATTTCAGGATATTGCGAACGTAGATAACGGGTTCACGGCTGATTGTCTTCGCGGCAGCAACCTCGGTATGTCCAATCCATTGGTTCGGATCGAGGTTCATGCGCGCAGCGGCCTTGCGCGCTTTTGATATATTGCCAGGGCCAGCATTGTAGGCAGCGAGCGTAAACAACACCCGGTCGAATGGAGTGATTTCCGGGTCGCTAAAATACCGCTTGCTGAGAAAGCTCGAGTATTTGATTGCTGCATGTATGTTGTCTTCAAGTTTCTCAACGTTGGGGATGGCTACATTAGGGTCTTTCGCCGTTGATTTAAGAACCTGCATAACGCCAACAGCGCCCGCCTTGCTGCGCTTTTTGTTATCCAACCTGGATTCCTGAAATCCCTGCGCGGTGATGAGAAGCCAGTCAAAACCGTATTCACCGGCATATTTCTGGATGATCGTAAAAACTTTCTCGTGTTCATCATTGAGCTGCTGATTAATCGCAGCTTCGAGCTTTTTGGATTTGCCAAGATAGCGCTTAACCAGTGTGTTCCCGATCATTGAACCTTGACGCAGCTTCTCTGACATTTTGTCCAAGAATGTTAATAGTTCTGGACTATTTTTGCGGATGGCCCAAGCCACAGTTCCCGCTTCACTTATCGCAATGTTTTCATGCACAACAATCTTGTCGAAAAACTGCGACCATAATTTTGCTTTGTGGCTATCAACGACCGTTGCGCTTGTCGCACCAGAATTAACCAGATCCAAAATGTCGAAATCTTCAAGGAATTCATCGGCGGGTTCGACCGTCAATGGATTTTTCCCTTCTTTGGAGCGTCGCTTATTTAGCAGTTCCAAATTTTCGAAGTAACTGCTGGACGGCCGTACCGCAATTGCGGCCTTTCCCAGGTCTTCAAGGTTGGTGATATCAGTGTACTTTTGCCCGGTGACAAGCAGCTCCTTAACATCCTTGAAAACCGGGGCTGCGAAGTCGACACGTTCCTTCCGCTGCGCCGTCACAGTTAAATTTGCCATGACGACATCGCCATGACCCGCAATCAAGTCAGGTAATAGACGGTCACGTGGAACCGGAATGACAATTACGTTTAGGCGCGCGCGACCTTTGCTGCCTTTATTGAGTTCTTTTTCAATGACGTTGACCATGTCAACGACCAAGCCGCTTTGATTTGCTCCGTCGTAAGACAGCATGAGGGGATTAAAAACGGTCAAAACCCTTACAAAGCCGCGTTCCTTCATGCCCTGAAGGTCACCGGTCCATTCCTTGCGCGCTTCCAGCAATACTTCGGCAGACTCAGTTGTCGCGGCATGTTTGGTTATGTCAGGTGCTTCAGTTTTGCTTTGCTCGGTGCTTTTTTCGGTTGTTTGGCTTTTCTCAGGGCTTTCTCTGCTCAGCAGAAGGTAACTTGCAGCCAAGGCTAAGGCTGCAAGTCCCACAATGTACAAATTCCGTTTTGATATCCCAAAGCGCATAGCGAATAAGAGTACTAGTTCGTGCACGTAGCAGATTAGCTGGGGGATGTGGTGCTTGGCAAACTCTATTCTGTGAAGCGCTCGTATTTGCTTCGCTAATTGCCTGCAGGAGGCACGTCAGCTCGTATAATTGTGGAATATTGATCTGTGAGCCCGGCCGCAATGGCCTTCTGGCTGATGTGAGATAACGTGCGCAGTTCATCGAGTGAATAGGTGTCGTTCACGGCACCATTTTCATAGATATATTCCGGCAGATATCCATTCACCAGCAAACGCCAGTCGAATGGTATTTTGCTGCCAACCGCGCGCGCAATCTGCACAATCGCCGTTGTGCAATTTGTTGTAAGGGAATTGTAAAATGCCGGTTTTTCAGAAAGTGCGTTTGCGCGCTGAACATAGCCCATCAGCATCTTGCGCGCGTCTTTAGGCGATGTGCGCATCCTATAAAGCTGTACATCTTCGCCGCGCACATTTGTGCGTACGCCGACCACGTCACGCTCTTCAGCTGCAACAATCACCAATGGACTTGATTTGAACAAGTCTGCAATTGGTGAAAAGTCACCTCCCCTTTTCCTTCGAACTTCGATGGACCACGCGATATATTTCCCATCATCGAACCCAAAACTCATGATCACATGTGCCATTTCGGGGCCTGCCCAATAGGACAAAAAAAGATCGGTCGTCCTGAGCTTGTTCAAGTCATACGAGCGCGTCACCCATTGCTCTGTAAATTCATCGTCGCTGCGCCATTGAAAATCCCGAACGTTCTTCAATGTCAAAATATTTTCGCTTATTGAACCTGTCACCTGCCTGGAAACATCAGGAGACCAGTCTGCGTTCTTCGAAGGATGTATGGTTACCCACCAAGCCAGAACCAACATAAACGTGAGGCTATATATGCCGATTGATGGCAGCCTCCATTTGGTGAACAGAAGTATGAGTGTTGCGGTCGCATAAATCCCAAACAAACTGCAGATTGCGAGCCGGATCGTGTCATTTACAGGCAAGCGATACCAGAAGGCCAAATCCGCCCAAAGTGCCGATGAAGCAATAATTACAGCGGTAATACTTATAATCAGCCACTTCAGTAAAGTTTGCATGCAGAAGTATCCATTGTTTGTCGTCTTGAATACCTGGATTAAATAGCAATGCAATAAGATAAGCATCGAAATTGCCTGGAGCAGTGCAAAATAGTTGGCCGGGTATATCGCCTCTGCGATCTAATGGATTGAAC
>JBPCVX010000034.1:0-5669 GCA_051010095.1 Hyphomicrobiales bacterium | reverse complement strand
CAAGGCTTTGGCGTGTTCATCGATTACGGCCACAGCCGTTCCGGTGTTGGCGACACGCTGCAAGCGCTTTCCAAGCATAAATATGCAGATGTGCTTCACCAACCCGGATTGTGCGATATCACATCACATGTGGATTTTGAGGCCCTTGGCACCGCGTTTACTGCGGCAGGCTGTGCAACACACGGTCCCGTGCCACAGGGGCCGTTTCTTGAGGCAATGGGTCTCCACACCCGCGCTGAGCGCTTATGCGTGAGTGCCAATCGGCGGCAGGTGCGCGCCATTGAAGCGGCGGTAAAAAGGCTTGCATCACGCGAAGAGATGGGAGAGCTTTTCAAGGTTCTCGCGGTTGCTCATCAAGGTGCTGCGGTTCCAGCCCCATTTGAAGGATTAGATGCGTGATTTCAGTAAATTCTCTTAAAAGCTCCAGCATAAATCATTCTTTTTTTACCCGTGAGGGTGGCCACTCCGATGGCATTTATGAAGGGCTGAACACGGGCCTCGGCTCAGATGATGACCGCCAAACCGTGCTGAAAAACCGCGCTTACGCCACCCTGTCTCTGGGTGCTGCGCCAGACATGCTGGTGACACCGTTTCAGCACCATAGCCGCGACGTCGTTAACGTCACCGAACCCTGGACGCCTGAAAACTGGCCCAGGGCCGATGCGGTTGTGACCAAAGTTCCGGGCATTGCCATTGCGGTAAACACCGCTGATTGCACGCCTGTTCTGTTCGCCGATGATGATGCCGGCGTGATCGGTGCGGCCCATGCGGGCTGGAAGGGCGCCATTGGCGGGGTGACTGATGAGACCATTTCGTCGATGGAGGCGCTGGGCGCCAGGCGCGAAAACATTGCCGCCGCCATTGGCCCTACAATTTCGCAGAAGGCTTATGAAGTGGGGCCTGAATATCACATGCGGTTCGTTGAGGATGAGGCGGGTAATGCCCGCTTCTTCGTGCCATCTGAAAAAGACGGGCATTACATGTTTGACCTGCCTGGTTACGTGGAAATGCGTCTCAAGCGTGCTGGGCTCACGCAGGTTGAGAACACAAACTTGTGCACTTACGCAGATGAAGCGCGTTTCTTCAGTTATCGGCGTACCACACATCGCGGCGAGCCTGACTATGGTCGCCAACTCACCGCTATAACACTCGTTGCTTAGGAGGCCGGAATGGCTTTGCATTTTGAAGAGAGCGAATACACCGCGCGCAAAGACAAGGCAATCAGCGCACTTAAAGCACAGGGGCTTGATGGGTTGCTCGCCTTTCAGCAAGAGACCATGTTTTACCTCACCGGGTTTGACACGTTCGGGTTTTGCTTTTTCCAATGTTTATACTTGGGCACCGATGGCACGTTGGCGGTGCTCACACGCTCGGCAGATTTGCGACAGGCGCAACACACTTCAAATATCGAAGACATCCGCATCTGGACCGATGAAGGCGGAGCCCAGCCCGCCACACAGCTGCGCGAAATGCTCAACGACTTGGGCGTGAAGGGCAAGAAACTGGGTGTTGAATATGACACGGTTGGCCTGACAGCGGCGAACGGCAAGGCGGTTGATGCGGCTTTGGCAGGTTTTTGCGAACTTGAAGATACCTCGCGGATTGTCGATTTCATTCGCGTGGTGAAATCTGAGGCAGAACTTTCATATGTGCGCCGGGCGGGCGAGCTTGCCGACCAATCTCTTGAGGCAGGCCTTGCGGTAACACGCGCAGGCGCAGATGAGGGTGACATTCTGGCCGCTATGCAAGGGGCCGTGTTCGCGGGTGGCGGTGATTATCCAGGTAATGAATTTATCATTGGTTCTGATCACGACGCTTTGTTGTGCCGCTACAAATCTGGCCGCCGGGTGCTTTCTGACAATGATCAGCTTACCTTGGAGTGGGTGGGCGTATATCGTCACTATCATGCGGCCATGATGCGTACTGTGGTGATTGGAGAACTTGGCGCGCGTCACATAAAAATGTTTGATGCCGCGCAAGAAGCGATATTGGCGTGTGAGAACCAAATGCGACCAGGAAAAACCGCAGGCGATGTGTTTGATGCCCACGCTGCGGTGATGGAAAAGCACGGCATGAGCGCTCACCGCCTCAACGCGTGCGGGTACTCACTTGGGGCAACTTTTACCCCAAGCTGGATGGACGCACCGATGTTTTATCACAACAATCCGGTGGTGCTGGAGCCGAGCATGGTGATGTTCGCGCATATGATTTTAATGGATTCAGACAGTGGTACCGCGATGACTTTGGGCCGCAGTTATATTCTTGGCGAAGGGGCGCCTGAAAAACTTTCTAAACTGCCGCTTGATCTCCTCACCCGCTAATGCAAATCTTAAAGAAAAGAAGGTAGGCGTTCCAATTGTGACAATCCACAGGCATGAATATAGGCTTGCGGCATAATTGAGGTTTTGACCTACTCAAGCGAGACAGTTTTGGGGTGATTCGCTTGATGAAGCTGGGTGATGCGGCAAATTTACGGACCGGAGTGCGCGCTTGCGCAACCGCAGCGCTGTGCTTTTTGCTGACGGCATGTGCTGCTCAACGCCCAACATTTGAAGATTTGCGTGTTCCACACATGGTATCTCCGACAGGCGGGTCTGACATAGACCCTACCCACGTAGATGCACCGCAATTGTTGGCATTGCGTCAGCTCGATGGCAATCCGCTGGCCGATGAGGCGCTTCCTCATGCGCCACCGGGAATTGATGAAGATTACAGCCAGCGTAAAAAACCAGGTGCTGGGATGCCCGCCTTGCGCGGCACACAGATGCCAGAAGGGCCAGATGCCGAAACCGCCATGCTGGAACCACGCGGTGAGATTGATATTGCCGCACTCAAACCGGCCGACCCACCCGCAAAGCCTAAGACTGAGGCCAAAGGCAAGAAGATCCGAGCGGTTGCGGTCCCTTCTGTAAAGGGTGCGCCTGGGCGGGGAAATTCTGAACTTACGGCGGCCATGCGTAAGGTTCTAAAAGACGCAGGCTGGCCGGTGCGTTCGTCGCCTTCAGCTGATTCATTAACAGTGCGCGGCAAGGTGAAGGTGGGCCAAGGCAAAAACGGCCAGCAAAAGGTTGTCCTCGCCTGGCAGGTGATCGACCCTAGCGGGCAAGTGCTCGGAACAATCCGCCAGGCCAATCAAGTGCCGCAAGGTGCGATCGACAAAGGCTTCGGTCAGAACGCCAACTTTGCAGCACAAGGTGCTGCAAGCGGAATCTTTGATCTCATTGACCGAGTGAAGCGCCGTCAGGGTTAAAAAATTTGCCGGTAATATTGTTCGGATGACATTTGGTCTGTGGATGGCGGCTTTGTTATATTTACAGCGTATACCCACATTGCTATGACACTAGTATCAAGCCGCTATAGGGGAAGAGGGCAGGCGTTATGAAGCTGGTTGCGGGCAACAGCAACAAGGCCTTGGCTGAGGCCATCGCTGCGTACTTAAATATTCCACTAAGTAAATGTGTGGTGCGGCGTTTCGCCGATATGGAAGTGTTTGTTGAGATTCAAGAAAACGTCCGCGGTGAAGACGTTTTTGTTTTGCAATCAACATCTTTCCCCGCCAACGACCATCTTATGGAAACTCTTATTATTATTGATGCGCTGCGGCGGTCTTCCGCTAGGCGGATTACTGCCGTCATGCCGTATTTTGGCTACGCGCGCCAAGACCGCAAACCAGGTCCGCGCACGCCGATCTCGGCCAAGCTTGTGGCAAATCTCATCACAGAAGCAGGTGCAGACCGGGTCATGACACTCGATTTGCACGCGGGTCAAATCCAGGGTTTCTTTGATATCCCAACCGATAATCTGTTTGCTGCACCTGCAATGATGCGTGACATCAAGGATAACCGGAATGGCGATAAATTGATGGTTGTGTCGCCCGACGTAGGCGGCGTGGTGCGCGCGCGCGGTCTTGCCAAGCGCATTGGCGCGCCGTTGGCGATCGTTGATAAACGTCGCGAGCGCGCGGGCGAATCAGAAGTCATGAATATCATCGGCGATGTGGATGGTTATTCCTGCATTATGGTTGATGATATTGTCGATTCTGGTGGCACCTTGTGTAATGCGGCTGATGCGTTGCTTGCCAAAGGTGCTACAGATGTTTCCGCCTACATCACCCATGGCGTGCTGTCTGGGGGCGCTGTGGCGCGAATCACTTCGTCTAAACTCAAGGAATTGGTGGTAACAGACAGCATTCAGGCCACTGAAGCGGTCCGGGTATCAAACAATATCCGCGTGCTTTCCATCGCTCCCCTTATTGGCGAGGCCATAGGGCGCACTTCGCGCGAAGAGAGCGTCTCGAGCCTGTTTCATTAATCGGCAGAATTCCGGCTAATTCGCATTGCGTAACCAGATTTTTCACTGTATAACGCGCGCCTGTCTGGATGGCTGTTCCCCCCTGGAGGAGGCACCAGACGTAAAACCATTCAGTTTTGGAGAAAAAAGATGGCAGACAACGTTTCGTTGACAGCCGAGCTGCGCGAAGGGACAGGCAAGGGGGCCGCCCGCGCGATTCGCCGCTCAGGCCGAGTTCCCGCCGTAATCTACGGTGACAAGCAAGACCCCATTACAATTACGCTCGCTTATAATGAAGTTCACAAGCAGGTTAGCACTGGTCAGTTCATGAGCCGGTTGGTTGACCTTGAAGTGGATGGCGAAAAATTCCGCACGATTCCTCGCGATGTGCAGTTTGAGCCGGTGCGTGATTTCATCATGCATGTAGACTTCCTGCGTCTTGGTAAGGGCGCGAAAGTGAACGTGGAAGTACCGGTGGTGTTTTTGAACGAAGAGGACAGCGAAGGCATGCGCCGTGGCGGTGTATTGAACGTTGTGCGCTACACCATTGAATTGAACTGTCCTGCAAGCGCCATTCCGGAAGAAATTGAAGTGGATATTGCTTCTCTGGATATTGGCGACAGTGTTCACATCTCCGAGATCACTCTGCCTGAAGGCGTAACGCCGACCATCGACGACCGTGATTTCACCATCGCTTCAATCGCGGCACCGGTTGCTGAAGTTGAAGAAGAAGAAGACCTCGAAGGTGAAGAGGGCGAAGGCGTTGAAGGTGAAGAGGGCGCTGAAGGCGAAGAAGGTGGCGAGGAAGAGGGAGATGACGGCGAAGAATAAGCCGTCATTTGCTCCTCTTGAACGGAGCGCAGCATGATCCTTCTCGCAGGTCTTGGTAATCCCGGATCAAAATATGCCGGAAACCGCCACAATATTGGTTTTATGGCGGTAGACGAAATCGCGCGCCAGCATGGGTTTCCAAGCTGGCGCAAGCGTTTTCAAGCCGACGTTACAGAAGGTCGGCTGGGTTCCGAAAAAGCTATGCTCATGAAACCGCAAACGTTCATGAACGAAAGCGGGCGCGCATTGGGCGAAGCGGTCAAGTTTTATAAGCTCGATCTGGACGACGTCTACGTGTTCCATGACGAACTTGATTTGGCAGCTGGAAAACTGCGTTGCAAAACAGGCGGTGGAATTGCGGGCCATAACGGCTTGCGCTCAATCAAAGCCCATATTGGCAACGAGTTTAACCGCGTGCGCATGGGCATTGGGCATCCAGGCAACAAGCAACAAGTGCTCTCATGGGTGTTGAAGGATTTTTCAAAGGCGGATCATGGCTGGCTGGAGCCGATGATCGATGGCGTTGCCCGGTATGCTGATCTGCTGGC
>JBPCVX010000033.1:0-12800 GCA_051010095.1 Hyphomicrobiales bacterium | reverse complement strand
AAAGCCCACGCTGATGCTGTTCGCCAAGCGGTGGATGCTGCAGGCGGGCATGCAACCCTTATCAAGGCTCCTGAAGCGGTGCGTGCGGCTGCGGGCGTGTTCCATCCTCTTAAGCCGGGCATCGATGCGCTTACTCGAAAACTCAAGGAAGGTTTTGACCCCCATAATCTTCTCAACCCGGGCAGGATGCAGGTGAGCTAATGCAAACGAATTTTACATCCGACCAACTTGCTGATCCGGGAATCGCACATGCTGAAAGCATTTTGCGCAAATGTGTGCATTGCGGCTTTTGCACCGCCACTTGCCCAACCTATGTTGAACTGGGCGACGAACTGGATTCGCCGCGTGGGCGCATCTATCTCATCAAGGAAATGCTCGAAGGCGGCAAGCCCGCAACCAAAGAAACTGTAAAACACATCGATAGATGCCTGTCGTGCCTCTCCTGTATGAGCACGTGCCCATCTGGTGTGAATTACATGCACCTGATTGATCATGCGCGCACCCATGTCGACAAAACCTATCAACGTCCCTTGGCGGATCGTTTGATCCGGCAGACGCTTATGTTTGTTTTGCCTCATCCAGGCCGGTTTAAACTGGCGCTGAGAGCGGCAAAGCTTGGACGGCCGTTCGCTGGTATGTTCGAGGCCATTCCGGGTTTAAAACCGCTGTCTGCAATGTTGAAAATGGCTCCTGGGTCAGTTGCCGCAGATACACCCACGTGCTCGCCCGGTGTTTTTAATGCCGAGAACGCACGCAAGGGCAGGGTTGCCCTGTTAACGGGATGCGCGCAGCCTGTGCTGAACCCGGGCATCAACGAGGCAACCGTTGAACTGTTGACCCGTCTTGGAATCGAGGTGGTGGTCGCCAAAGGCGTTGGATGCTGTGGTGCGCTCACCCATCACATGGGCAAAGAAGATGATGCGCAGGCCAAGGCGCGCGCCAATGTGGATGCGTGGATTGGTGAAATGGAAAGTGACGGGCTTGATGCCATCATCATCAATACATCTGGGTGTGGAACGACTGTGAAAGACTATGCGCATTTGCTCTCTCAGGATGATGCTCATGCAGAAAAAGCCGAGCGCGTCACAGCGATAACCAAGGATATCAGTGAATATCTTTCCGAGCTTGATTTGGAAGAGCGTTCAGCGCCTGAAAACGTGAAAGTTGCCTATCACGCTGCATGCTCTCTTCAGCATGGCCAACAGATCAAATCTGCTCCAAAAGAACTTTTGCGCAATGCAGGCTTTAACGTGGTCGAGCCGGCGGAGGGGCATTTATGCTGTGGATCTGCTGGAACTTACAACATTCTCCAACCCGAGATCGCTGCGCGTCTGCAAAAACGCAAAGTGCGCAACATCGAGGCCACCAAGCCTGACATTATCGCGGCGGGAAACATTGGCTGCATGACACAAATTGGGTTGGCGACCGGCATCCCAATCGTTCACACGGTTGAATTGCTGAACTGGGCTTATGGTGGGCCAAAGCCAGAGAACTTGCGTTAAAGAGTTAAGTTTTATATGTGTCAACAAAACTTGAGCTGGGTCCTATCAAGTATCCAAACAATGAAAAGCGATAACACCGGAGGAGCAGAGCCATGCCGGAGATGGTGAAGCACGGGCAGTTGCAAATTGCTGCCAATCTATACGAGTTCATGAACGATGAGGCTTTGGCGGGTCTGTCGGTAACACCACAGCAGTTTTGGGATGCGATGGACGATATTGTCGACGAATTTGCACCTCGCAATCGCGCACTGGTTGCCACCCGCGATGAACTTCAGCAGCGCATTGATGCATGGCACAAAGAGAACAAGGTCTTTGATCTCGCGGCCTACAAGACCTTCCTGAGAGACATCGGCTATTTGGAACCAGAAGGTGATGCCTTTCAGGTTGCAACACAGAATGTCGATGATGAAGTTGCCCACGTAGCGGGCCCTCAGCTCGTCGTGCCGGTAATGAATGCGCGTTTTGCTTTAAACGCTGCCAATGCCCGTTGGGGCAGCTTGTATGACGCGCTCTATGGCACGGATGCAATTTCAGAAGAAGGCGGAGCAGAGCGTGCCGGTAGGTACAACAAGGTGCGTGGCGACAGGGTTATTGCCTGGGCGCGGAATTTCTTAGACGAAAGCTGCCCGCTTGATTCAGCGCCCTGGGAAGAAGCAGGGTTTTTCTCAATCGTTGATGGCGTGCTTGTGGTCTCGCTCACCAGCGGTTCGAAAACCGGATTGCTCGATGCCAACCAGCTTATTGGTTACAAGGGTGAACCTGACGCGCCGACATCTTTGCTGCTGAAGAAGAACAATCTGCACTTGGAAGTGGTGATCGATAAGTCCCATCCGATTGGAAAGGATGACATTGCGGGCATTGCAGATGTGATACTCGAATCCGCGCTGACCACGATTATGGATTGTGAAGATTCCATCGCTGCGGTTGATGCGGACGACAAAGTTGATGTCTACCGCAATTGGCTGGGCCTGATGAATGGCGATCTGGAAGAGAGCTTCCAAAAGGGCGGTGAGACGGTCACCCGCCGGTTAAACCCCTCTCGCAGCTATAAATCGGTCGATGGCAAAGATATTTCCTTAAAGGCACAAAGCCTCATGCTCGTGCGCAATGTCGGTTTGTTAATGACCATTGGTGCCGTTCTCGACAAAGACGGTAACGAAATTCCGGAAACTATTTTGGATGCCATGTGCAATGCGGCGATTGCGATGCATGATGTTGGCAAGCAGGGTCGTTTTGCCAATTCATCTGAAGGTTCGATTTATACCGTGAACCCGAAAATGCATGGGCCTCACGAGGTTGCCTTCATCAATGATCTTTTCGCCAAGGTAGAGGATGCGTTGGGGCTCACGCGTCACACTACTAAAATGGGCATTATGGATGAAGAGCGCCGCACAACGGTTAATCTGAAAGAGTGTATTCGCGCCGCCGCTAACCGGGTCGTGTTCATCAATACTGGCTTTCTGGACCGCACTGGCGATGAGATCCATACCGCCATGGAGGCAGGCCCTATGGTGCGCAAAGCCGACATGAAGGCGGAAAAGTGGATTATCGCGTATGAGGACTGGAACGTAGATATCGGTCTTGAATGCGGATTGCGCGGCCATGCGCAAATCGGCAAGGGTATGTGGGCAATGCCTGATTTGATGGCGGCTATGCTTGAGCAGAAAATCGGCCATCCGCTTGCTGGTGCCAATTGTGCCTGGGTGCCATCTCCAACCGCTGCGACGTTGCATGCGACCCACTATCACAAGGTGAATGTGGATGCGGTGCAACAAGAGATTTCCTCGCGCGGTCGTGCAAACCTTGATGATATTCTCACCATTCCCCTAGCTGACCGTCCGAATTGGGAACCCGATGCCGTGCAGCAAGAGCTTGATAATAATGCACAAGGTATTTTGGGCTACGTGGTGCGCTGGGTCGACCAAGGTGTCGGGTGTTCTAAGGTGCCAGACATCAATAATGTGGGTTTGATGGAAGATCGTGCCACATTGCGTATTTCATCCCAACACATTGCCAATTGGTTGCATCATGGCATTACAGATGAGGCTCAGGTGATGGAAACCATGAAACGCATGGCTGGTGTTGTGGATGAGCAGAATGCTGGTGATCCAAGCTATACGCCTATGGCGGCAGATTTTGACGGTTCCATTGCATTTGCTGCCGCGTGTGATCTGGTGTTCAAGGGCCGCGAGCAGCCATCTGGATATACCGAGCCTGTATTGCATGCCCGGCGTATCGAGCTCAAAGCGCAACAGGCATAAGACTTGCTCCGCAAGGGGCAATCGAATAGAACCCGGTTACGTTAATCGTAACCGGGTGGACCCCGCATTTCATGGCTAAGAAAAAGAAAACCTTCCGCCCCAAGGCGCGGCTGCCCAAGGGTATGCGCGATGTAGATGCGCGCGAGCTGCGCGCCTTAAAGCGCATGTTGAACATTATTGAAGATGTTTATCAGTCTTACGGGTTTGAGCCGGTTGAAACGCCCGCATTCGAATATACCGATGCGCTGGGCAAATTCCTGCCCGATGCAGACCGCCCCAATGAAGGTGTGTTTTCATTTCAGGATGAAGACGAACAATGGCTCTCTCTGCGCTATGACCTGACTGCACCTTTGGCGCGCTATGTTGCTGAAAACTATGATGGGCTTGCCAAGCCCTATCGCAGTTATCGCGCCGGGCATGTTTATCGCAACGAGAAGCCGGGGCCTGGCCGGTACCGGCAATTCATGCAGTTTGATGCCGACACCGTTGGCGCACCTGCGCCCGCTTCTGATGCAGAGATCTGCATGCTGGCAGCCGACACTATGGAAGCGCTGGGCATTCCACGTGGCTCTTATGTGATGAAGGTCAATAACCGCAAGGTGCTTGATGGGGTGCTGGAACTCATCGGCATTTCCGGCGAGGGCGATGATTTCGAAGTTAAACGCCTTACCGTGCTGCGCGCCATCGATAAGCTCGACAGGCTTGGTGCTGAAGGCGTTCGACTTCTGCTTGGTAGTGGCCGCAAGGATGAATCCGGTGATTTCACTGTAGGCGCAGGGCTTGATGAGGCGCAAATCGCTAAGGTGATGGCGTTTCTGGAAGCAGGTGGCGGCAGCCGCTCAGATGTGCTCGCAAAACTCACTGGAATTGTCGCCGGAAGCGAATTTGGTGTCGACGGCGTAACGGAACTGGAAGGCATGGCTGCCCTGTTTGATGCCGCAGGCTATGGTGAGGATCGCATCATCATCGATCCCGCTGTCGTTCGCGGGTTGGGCTATTACACAGGCCCCGTATTCGAATGCGAACTGACATTTTCTGCTGAAAACGAAGAAGGCGAAGTCACCCGCTTCGGTTCGGTTGGCGGCGGCGGTCGTTACGATGACCTTGTTACCCGGTTTAAAGGTATCGAAGTTCCAGCCACCGGGTTCTCCATGGGTGTATCGCGCCTGATGACGGCCCTTGATCATCTGGGCAAGCTGGAAGGCGAAGGCGTTGCTGCCCCGGTTATTGTTCTGGTGATGGATCATGACCGTCAGGCGGATTACATGAAAATGGTGCAGGCGCTGCGGGGCGCCGGCGTGCGGGCAGAGATGTATCTGGGCACGTCCGGCATGCGCGCGCAGATGAAGTACGCAGACAAGAGACTGTCACCTTGTGTTGTTATTCAGGGCGAAGACGAGCGCGCTTCAGGTGAAGTGCAAATCAAAGATCTGATTGAAGGCTCCAAATTGTCAGAAGAGATTTCAGACAATAAAGAATGGCGCGAGGGCAGGCCTGCGCAATTCTCAGTGCCGGAGGCCGATCTTGCAGAAGCCGTACAATCGGTTCTTGCCCGCTACGAGGATTAACACGCGCGATGCCCACCAAACCGCCAGAGCTCCGCAGCCGCCTGGATCAACAAGAGGCGATACTCACCGGGCTGTTTGAAAGCCAGGGTTATGCGTTTATTGCGCCCGATATCCTTCAGCCAGCTGACGTTTTTCTTGATTCATCGGGCGAAGACATGCGCACCCGTACCTATGTGTTTTCTGATTTGGATGGACATGAACTGTGCCTGCGGCCAGATATTACGATCCCTGTGTGCCGCCACCATTTGGCTTATGGCCCGAAATTCGATGAAGAGGCGCGTTATTGCTACTCGGGACCTGTGTTTCGGTTTCAACCAGGTGGCGAGGCCGCTGTTAAGCCGCGCGAATTTGAGCAATCCGGCATTGAATATTTTGGCGCTAACGACCGTGAAAAGGCGGAAGCTGAAATCACCGCACTTGCCATTCAAGCCGTTGAAGCCGTTGGCCTTGAAAATTATGACGTCCATATCGGCGACCTTGGTTTGTTTGATGCGCTATTGGCCGGCATTGAAATGCCCCAACGCTGGCGCGCCCAACTGCACCATCATTTTTGGCGCCCTGCGGCTTTCCGCAATCTCTTAATGCGGCTGACGCGCAAGGAGGGTTCGAACCTTGGCTTAGCATCAAAACTGCGTGGTGATGATGAAGGTGAAGCGCTGGCGCTTGTTGAAGGCATTCTCGAAGAAAAGAACATCCCTCTCGTCCCAGGCCGTTCTGCTGCAGAAATTGCCGGGCGGTTGCACGACAAGGCCGCTGATCATATCGCGCCTCCCTTGCCAGCGGAGGCCGCCGAACTGATCGAGGCCTACTTGGCGATACGCGGCACGCCGTTAGAAGCCTTGGATCTGGTTGCAGCACTTGGCCCGCCAGGCCCCGCCATAAGACGCGCATGTGATGCCCTGGCGAAACGGTGCGTGCTGCTATCAGAGTTTGGAGTTGATCCTTCAAAACTGCAGTTTTCGGCAGAATTTGGCCGCTCTCTGGAATATTACACGGGCCATGTATTTCAAATCGAAGTGCCACACAATGGTGGGCGTATTCAAATTGTTGGCGGCGGACGCTACGACAATCTGATGACGGATATTGGTGCCAGCGAACCGGTGCCTGCGGTTGGCTTTGCGATACACTCTGAACGCCTTGTGGGGATTTCCTGATGGAAAAGATCGCAAAGCTTGCAATCCCCTCAAAGGGCAGGCTCATGGAGGCCGCACAAGGGGTGCTCGAAAGGGCAGGCTTTTCTATTGAGCGCGAAGGCCATGCGCGCGGTTATCGCGGCTGGCTGGTGGGTGCTGACAATGTGCAGATCGACTTTCTCTCAGCCTCCGAGATCGCGCGGCGCCTTAAGGACGGTTCCGTGCAGGCGGGGATTACGGGCGAGGATTTGCTGCGCGAGACCATTCACGATGTGGATCGCCGTATCGAGGTGGCCAAGCGCTTGGGCTTTGGCCATGCAGATGTGGTGGTTGCAGTGCCGGAGAGCTGGCTTGATGTGGACACCATGGCCGATCTTGATGAGGTCTCGGTTGCCTATCATACCGTTCATGACCGGCGCCTGCGTGTTGCCACAAAGTATTTCAATCTCACGCGCATGTTCTTTGCCGAAAAGGGCGTGACGAGTTACCGGATTGTGGAAAGCCTTGGTGCAACTGAAGGCGCCCCTTCAGCAGGCACCGCGCAGGTGATTGTCGATATCACCTCTACAGGTTCAACGCTTAAAGCGAACAATCTGAAAGTGCTCGATGACGGTGTGATCCTGCGCTCAGAGGCATGCCTTGCCTTAAGCCGCGCCAGCGGTATCGGCCATCCGGCGTTGGCGCCCGTTCTCACCGCACTCGGCTAACCGCATTCTATCCTAAACGTGATGCATGACCGGCTTGCTTAATTGTGTCCGCACACCCTAAGGTTTCATACAGATACCCGGAGTGTGCGGTGCAAGTTCTTTTTATATTTTTTGTCATTATTTTTAGCGCCTTAGCGGGAGCAGCGCGGGCTGAAAACTTTTCGCAATATGAGGGTTTTAAAACCTGGTACAGCGACAATCCGCCAACGGATACTCTTCCCAATGCCCAAGACCAGGCGCTTTTGAAGAAGCATAAGCCGCGATTTTACCTGCCGCCTGACCATGATGGTTTGATTAGTTTTTATGGTGACTATATCGCGGGCGGGCGTTTGCTGAACGGTGAGGGCAAGGAGATCTCCCGGCCGATCACGCAAGAAAAACTCAATACCCATAAGCTGGACCCAGAAGCACAGTTTATCCCTGCGCGAACGGGCGAGGCTTCAAAAACCCCGACTGTATTCGGGCGCATCGATAGGGTGACAACACAATGGTCAGGGCTTGATTTCAAACTCACTTTTCTCACCTATCACGCGGTATTTTCGCGCTCGGGCTTGCCAGGTGGATTGTTGGGTTGGCAGAAGATCGCGCTTGGCTTGGTGGGTGATTTGAAAGACTGGCACCAACTTGATCACTACACGGCGGCAACTCTCATCTTGGACCATGAAGACAACCCGCTCGCCCTCATGCTTCAACAACACAATTATCTGCGCACCTATGTGTTGGGCGAACTTATTGACTTGCCCCAGGATGGTCGCCCCGAAGTGGATGTGTCTGTCAGTTCAAACGAACTCTTTCCGCACAGAACGGGCAGGGTCAACAGACGCGCGGTGTCGTTTCCAACACCTACTCATATGCGTTACTTGCTGGCTGCAGGTGGGCGCCCTCTCAATGTTGCAGACGACATCACCCACCCCGTGCGCGAGCAAGACTACGCCCTGGCGTTCATCGCTCCCTCTGATGCGTTCTATACCTTTCAAGGCTATCTGGGTGAGAAACGCCTGCTACCCGGTCGCACCGCCTCGCCTGGTGCGGATTACAACACTTTGCCAGACCTCAAACCATGGGATATGCAAATGCTGTCAGGCTATTGGCGTGATAAAAATGCAGGCGACAGCGCGCGTTTAGAAAAGGCACTTAGCTATGAAAAATATTGGCTCGCCTTCGCGCAAGGCCAGCGCGATGTGTTCTTTGCCAATGCGTTGTGCGCCCAACGGTGGGGCAAAAATTGTGCGTTTGATTGAACGGCTAAGTTTCCTACCAAAAGAAAAAGCCGCTCTGAGTTTCCTCAGAGCGGCTCTTAATGAGACAGTGTAAGCGCGTGGCTTACATCATGCCGCCCATGCCGCCCATGTCGGGCATTGCAGGAGCTGCAGGTCCGTCAGCCTTTGGTGCGTCAGCAACCATGGCTTCGGTTGTGATCAGAAGGCCAGCAACGGAAGCTGCGTCCTGCAGGGCAGTGCGCACAACTTTCGTTGGGTCGATGATGCCAGCAGACACCAGATCAACATACTTTTCGTTCTGAGCGTCGAAACCGAAGTTACCGGTTTTTTCTTCAACTTTGCCCACAACGATTGAGCCTTCAACACCAGCGTTTTCAGAGATCTGGCGAATTGGAGATTCCAGAGCTTTCATCACGATGTTGATGCCAGACTGAATGTCTGGGTTTTCAGAAGCGAGCTTCTTAACAGCCTTCTTGGCACGCAGAAGAGCAGTGCCGCCACCTGGCACGATGCCTTCTTCAACAGCGGCGCGTGTTGCGTTCAGAGCATCGTCCACACGGTCTTTACGCTCTTTCACTTCAACTTCGGTTGCGCCACCAACTTTGATGACAGCTACACCGCCAGCAAGCTTAGCAAGACGTTCTTGCAGCTTTTCGCGGTCGTAGTCGGAAGAAGTTTCTTCGATCTGCGCGCGGATCTGACCAACGCGAGCTTCGATGTCTTTCTTCTTGCCAGCGCCATCAACAACAGTTGTGTCGTCTTTAGCGATGCGCACGCGCTTGGCGGTGCCCAACATGTCGATTGTGACGTTTTCAAGCTTGATGCCGAGGTCTTCAGAGACCACCTGGCCGCCTGTGAGAACAGCGAGGTCTTCAAGCATTGCCTTGCGGCGATCACCAAAGCCAGGAGCCTTAACAGCAGCAACTTTCAGGCCACCGCGCAGCTTGTTCACAACCAGAGTTGCAAGGGCTTCGCCCTCAACATCTTCAGCAATGATAAGCAGTGGACGGGAAGACTGAACAACGCTTTCCAGGATTGGCAGGATTGCCTGCAGGTTTGAAAGCTTCTTCTCGTGGAGAAGAATGTATGGGTCTTCAAGCTCAGCAACCATCTTGTCTGAGTTGGTGATGAAGTAAGGAGACAAGTAACCACGGTCGAACTGCATGCCTTCAACAACGTCCAGCTCGGTTTCAGCGGTCTTTGCTTCTTCAACAGTGATCACGCCTTCATTGCCAACCTTCTGCATGGCATGGGCGATCATTTCACCGATTTCAGTTTCACCGTTTGAAGAGATCGTGCCAACCTGAGCAACTTCGTCAGAAGATTTGATCTTCTTAGAACGCTTCTCAAGATCAGCAAGAGCAGCTTCAACAGCCATGTCGACGCCACGCTTAAGATCCATTGGGTTCATGCCTGAAGTTACATATTTGTTGCCTTCACGCACGATTGCCTGTGCAAGAACGGTTGCAGTGGTTGTGCCGTCGCCTGCAACATCATTGGTCTTGGAAGCGACTTCACGCACCATCTGTGCGCCCATGTTTTCAAACTTGTCTTCAAGCTCGATGTCTTTTGCAACGGTCACACCATCTTTGGTGGTGCGCGGCGCGCCAAAAGATTTGTCGAGAACGACGTTACGGCCTTTTGGACCAAGGGTTACCTTCACCGCGTTGGCGAGGATGTCGACACCCTGCATCATACGATCGCGGGCATCGGTAGAAAAACGGACTTCTTTAGCAGCCATTTTTTCAAGCCTTCCTTTATACTTTAAACTCTATGGAGGGATTATCCGGGCAAACAAAAAGGGCGCGCGAGCACCCTTTAACCTATTTACCTTCGATAATACCCATGATGTCAGATTCTTTCATGATCAGCAGCTCTTCGCCGTTGACCTTGACTTCTGTGCCAGACCATTTGCCAAAAAGCACTTTATCGCCGGCCTTCACATCAAGGGCGGTTACTGTGCCATCTTCGGCCTTTGCGCCAGAACCTGCAGAAACGATTTCGCCCTGCATTGGTTTTTCCTGGGCTGTGTCTGGAATGATAATGCCACCAGCGGATTTGGTGTCTTCTTCTGTGCGGCGTACAAGTACGCGGTCGTGGAGAGGACGAAACTTCATCTCTCAATTACTCCTCAAACGTGTTTGACGTCTTAATTTTTCTCTCAATTTTCCATCATAAGCACTCATCAAGTGAGAGTGCTAACAACTTGCCGGGTGACTTAGGAAGGGTGGGCTCACTTGTCAAGGGATTGAGAGGCAAAAAATTTAAATTTTGTAGGCCTCAATAACGTCCATGTCAGGCTCAAGTCCAAGCCCCGGCCCATCGGGAATGCTGATTTTGCCGTCTTGTGGCTGTATTGCTGAGCCATATAAGCACGCTTCGCGCTCAATCAAGAGATATTCAAACAAAGACGGGTTTTCGCTCGCTGACATCATTTGCATTGTCGCAAGATAACCAGGCCCGAAATAAGGGGAGTGCGGTGTCAAGGTCACATCCGGTGTTTCCGCGCACATTTGCTCAATTGCCCAATATTCACTTATTCCGCCGACCTTCGTAATGCTCGGCTGCAGAATATCACCGGCACCTTCTTCGATCATGTGTTTGAACTGCCAACGGGTGCAGGCGTTCTCGCCAAGGGCTATATTCGGCCCATGACCGCGCAAGCTTGAAAGGGTTTTAAAATCCTCTGGCGGGAAGATCGGTTCCTCCAGCCAATAAAGATTGGTCTCTTCAAGTTCTTCCAGCATTTGCCGGGTCGTCTCTAGCGACCAGTTGCAGTTTACATCATTGGTGATGGCGATATCGGGTCCAATAGCCTGCCGGCAGGCTTTGATTTCAGGCGCGGTGATTTCATGCAATTTGATGGTCTGGTAGCCATCAGCGGCAGCGTCAGTTGCAATCCGGGCAATCAATTCGCTGTCGCCATAGCGCACCATGGAGGCGTAAGCTGAAACCTGATCACTTTTGCGCCCGCCAAGCAGGTCTGCGACTGAGCATCCTGCCGCTTTGGCGCGCAAGTCCCACAAGGCAATGTCGATGGCCGATAAGGCAAAGGTGGTGATGCCGTAGCGCCCGATAATGTGCACCTTATGCTCAAGATCTCTCATCAGTGTCTCTGCATCTTGCGGGTCGCGCCCGGGCAAAAGCGGCAATAGGGAACGCTCAAGTATGGCTTCAACGCTTTCTGCGCAAAAATATGAAAACGCCTCACCCCACCCCACGAGCCCGCTATCGGTTGTCAGCTTTAAAAGGAGAAAATCAAGCTCATTCCATTGCGTTGGAAAAAGGCCCACGCCTTCGCCACCATCTTTGAAAGGGATTTTGAGGCGGATTGTTTCTGCCTTGACGATTTCCATGAATGTGCTCCCGCATTGAGTGCTTAGTGTTAGCCAAAACAGGAGTGAAATTCTAGAGAATTAAGCAGGCAATCGGGAGCGAATAAAGTGCACCTTGTGCGCATTTGGTGTGGAATCAATATTGATCTTCGCGTATTAATCATCGACGTTATGGCTCAAGCAGGGATATTGAGTATGGATGCGCAGCAATTTCGCGCCTGGCGCAAGGCCAGGGGACTTAAGCAAAAGGAACTTGCCGAACTGTTGGGCCTAAAGAAGCGTATTATTCAATATTACGAAAAGGGCGAGCGTGACGGCAGGGCGATAAAAGTCCCGAAATATGTGCGCCTAGCGTGCTGGGCTTTGCATGATGATGTGGCAGATTTTGATGGTCAAAAAATCACAAAGCGTTAGAGCCCAAGCGCCTCATCAAAAAAGCCTTCAGGCCCATCAATTTCGACTAAATCTTGACCTTTGATCAACCAATACCTGTTGGCGACAGCGCGCACAAAGGTTCGATCATGAGAAACAAGAAGGCAGCTGGCATCATGCTTCTTGAGTTCGATTTCGAGTGCCTCTTGCCCCTCGATATCGAGATGGTTTGTTGGTTCGTCTAAGAGATAGAAATTGGGGTTCGTGAGCCGCAGTAGCAACATCGCAAGGCGCATCCTTTGTCCCCCTGACAAAGCCTGCATGGAAGCGGATTGCAGGTCGATACTGAAACCTGCCCCTGCGAGAAGTGAACGTGCTCTCTGATCTCCAACATCAAACTCGCTGGTGATAAGCGCTATTGGCGAGGCAGCAACGTCAAGTTGGGATTGCTCTTGATCGCAATATCCTAGAACTAGCGAAGGCGCGGCGAAGATATTTTGGGCATTGTCTGGCGTTTCATGCTCAGAAATAGCCTTGTAAATCTGGCTAACAAGCCTGGATTTACCAGTGCCATTGCCACCTAAAATGGCAACTCGATCGCCCCGTTTTAACCAAACTTTTCCGGTGTTGAATAATTTTGCACCATTGGGCGTGAGAACATCTGCATTGTCGAACGCCACAAGAGCCTTTGCGTGGGTTCCG
>JBPCVX010000032.1:0-6363 GCA_051010095.1 Hyphomicrobiales bacterium | reverse complement strand
TGGCAACATGCTGCGCACTGTGTCAGTCGCACTCTCGAATGCTGGTCTGCGGCGCGATACAATTAAGCTGATGGGCACTGGTAAGTGGGACGAGCCGGTTACGTCATCAATCGGATTGCTGCAAGGTGGGTGGTATCCTGGTGTTTCACCGGCAAAAACGGAAGCATTCCGAAGCCGCTTTCGTAAAAGTTACGGGCGTGATCCGCAGCGCATTGCAAGCCTCGCTTATGACGCGGTGAGCTTAACTATTGCCATGGCCCGCGCACCCAAAGGGAAACGCTTCTCAGCCAGCCAACTTGCCAATCCGCAAGGATTTAATGGCTCAAACGGACTGTTTAGGTTTACCTCTAACGGACGCAATCAGCGCGGTTTGTCTATTTTGCAGGTCACCCAAGGCGGGCCGCAGGTTCTGGGCCCTGCACCCAGCAGTTTCGGCGCAGGATTTTAAGAAGTTTGACCTTCAAACTGACCTGAGTAGAAAGCGGTAGCCTTAAGACCAGAGCCGGTGAGAATAACAACCGTTTCATCGCTTTGATGGATAACTCCCTTGTCGAGCAAACGCTTCATGCCTGCTGCCGTTTGGGCGCTGGTTGGTTCTACATAGATACCCTGCTGGGCAAGTGCTAGGGCGGCGCGCGCAATTTCGCCTTCATCAAGCGCAATGGTGCCACCGCCAGTTTCTTTAAGAGCGTTGAGCATTTCTTTCATGCGAATAGGATATTTAATCGCCGTGCCTTCGGCAATTGTCTTGGCAAAGGGGATTTCCGTCTTATCGCCTTGAAAGGCGGCATGCAGGGGTGAGCAATTCATCGGTTGAACAGCAAACAAACGAGGCATGCGCTCTGTTTCGCCCGCGACCGTCAATTCTTTAAAGGCGAGATAACACCCTAACAGACTGCTGCCCGCCCCGCCGGAATGATTATATTGTCTGGAACCTTGAACCCCAAGTCTTCCCATAGCTCATAGCCGAGGGTTTTTGTGCCCTGCAAAAACATTGGATGCCAGTTATGGCTGGCATAGAAAATGTCCTTTGCCATTTCCATGGCCGCTTCTTCCGTTGCCTCGCGTGGCCCGGGCACCTTTATCACATTGGCACCAAAAGCCTGTATCTGGGCAATCTTGGGAGGTTGCGCATAAGAAGGTACCAAGACATTCACCTTCATACCGGCCGCTGCCCCGTAAGCCGCGATTGCCGAACCGCCATTGCCGGAGCTGTCTTCGCACACCTCTTTAACGCCCTGCTGATGGAGAAAAGAAATAAGCAGGGAAGCGCCGCGATCTTTAAATGAACCTGATGGATTTGTGTTCTCAAGATTGAAGCGGGCCTGCACGCCTTCATAGGACGCGGCGACCAGGGGAGTGCATCCTTCACCCAGGCTAATAGGTTGCCCGATATCAAAGGGCAGGGCTTTGCCATAACGCCATATAGACTTTGCACCTATTTCAATCTCGCTGCGTGTAATACCGGGCAGCTCACTGACCATGAGAGGCGTACCGCCTGGCGAGCACCACAGAAATTCGGTAAGTGGGTACTTCTCGCCGGTGGTTGGGTTTATAAAGCAGACAGAGTTGGTCATGGGAAAAAGCCCTTTAAGAAAATAGACGTGATGGGCCTTTTAGTGGTATTTAAACAAAGTGTCAAAAATAAACAAAAATTCCAATATCGATGAACATGCCTTGCTATTGCGTGAGGTGGGCAAGATAGCTGAAGCTTTGGCAGAAACCCTTGATCCGCTGTGCGAGGTTGTGGTGCATGATCTCACCAATCCAGATCATGCGATTGTGCAGATCGAGAACAATCTTTCCAACCGCAAGGTCGGTGACCCGGCAACCGAGCTTGGTCTGGCGCGCATTGCAGATAAGGATTACCCCGACAAGTTGGTGGGCTATGCCAACACACTTCAAGATGGTCGACCTGTAAAGAGCACTTCGATCGGGTTGCGCAACTCTAAGGGCGCCTATGTTGCAGCTCGGTGCCTCAACTTGGATGTTTCTTACTTGAGTGCAGCGAGCGCTTACTTGGGCAAACTTGCAGCTCTGACACAGCCCGATGGTCCGCACGAAAACCTCGCACCTGCTCACCAGCTTACATTGGAACAAAGGGTGCAGGCTTTTGCTCAAGATAAAAACAAGGACCCGCGCGCGCTTTCTTCCAATGAGAAACGTGAATTGCTTTCCGCTCTTAAAACAGAGGGTTTTCTGAAAATGCGCGGGGCGCTTGAAGACGCCGCCCAGTGTTTAGGCACATCTCGCAGCGCGCTTTATTACTATCTGGAAGGTTGAAACTTTAAAAAACACGCATGCCTTGATTGTCGAGTTCGCGCTGCACGGCACCCACATCAAGGCGCTCAAGGGGGGAGTTAGCTTTAAGCGATAGGGCAGCCGCCACGCCTGCGCCCTGGCCGGTGACCGCACAACACGCCATGTTGCGTGTAGCTGCATGGCTCACTTTATCGCCACCCGTCGCGCGCCCGGCCACCAAAAGATTGTCGATGCCCTTGGGCAGCAGATTGCGACAGGGCACCTGAAAATAGCGCCCGGTGGTCGGCAGAATGAGAATGCCATAGCCATCGATAAATTCGGGAAAGATACCGATACTGTCTTCAAACCGGCCCTGCTCGCGCACATCTATTTCGGTCATGTTGTAGTGGCAATCCACCTTGCGCGTGTCGCGGATTCCTATTGTCATGCCAAAATTGCGCAAGCGAACGCCCTCGCACCCTGGCGTGTAATGGCGCAGCGCCTCTATTGCCTGCATAGCCTGGCGGCGGCCTTCGATCTCATATTTGGTCAAGCTGTCCGGGTCCGTTCCATCGCAGCCCGCCAAATGGATAAGATTCATGTAGGTTAACTCGCCAGTGTCGTGTACCGCACCCCAGGTGCCCGCAATCGTGTTGAGATCAGCCGGGATCACGCCATCTTTTATGGCTTGCTCAAAAGGTTTGCGCAGGAAGGGCGAAAACATCTCATCTTCCTTGCCTGAGGTTTCAATCTCCCATTCATCATTACCTGCCCAATCTTTATATGTTTGCGGATTGGTTTTAATACCTGCCATAAATTTTTGCTTATCCACACCTGCCACATGAAACATCACCGATGCCGCCATGAGGTCCTCGCGCGGGCTCATATAAGTAGGGGCGCCAGCGCGATACACGACATCTGCATCACCCGTGGCATCAATCACCCGCTTGGCGAGAATGGCTTCGCGCCCCGCCTTACTTTCGGTAATGATGCCAGTAATCGCACCCTCTTCGATAATCGGCGCCACGAATTGCCGGTGCAGCATGGGGCGCAGATTGGGTTCTTCATGCACCAAGCTATCGGCCACTAATTTGAAGCCTTCAGAGTCAATCTCATAGGAAAGCGATTGGCTTTCCGGCACTGCTGCGCCCATCGCTTCAGCGCGCGTCTCAAACTCACGTCCAATGCCATTGGCTTCAATGGTATCTTCATGCCGATACCACGCCATGCCCTCAACCCCTACCACGGTAAGATTGCCGCCAAAGCATCCGAAACGTTCAACGATTGTAGTCTCAACACCGGCGCGCGCAGATGCCAACGCTGCGGGCAAACCTCCAGGCCCCGACCCCACAACAAGCACTTCTGTTTCATGAACAACGTCAATCTGGCGGGCGGGTTCAGCGATAGTTCTTGGCATTTGAATTTCCGTAAATTGCGCTTTTCTCGTTTTTGCAAACCATGCGCTTAAGGTGCGTTATGCGAAAACTTGCTCGATCTGGCGTGCAAGTTCAAGTGTGGTTTTATTGGGTGCTTTCTTAACGACAAGGGCCAACTCGCATGGTGGCAGTGCGGGTAAACCTTCTTCCTCCCCAATGATCTCATAGTCATCCGATAATACAGTTTCAGGCACAGCGGCGATTGCAAGATTTGCCTTCACCGCTGACAATTGACCAGATGTTGAATAACTTGTGCACATGATTTTTGCATCAATCCCGTTTCGATCAAGAGCGGCCAGCGCAAGCTCTCGCCACTGGCAATCTTCACCCGCCACAGATACAGGTAGGGGACGTTCATGATGGCAGTTACCACCAGGTGCCGCCGCCCACACCAAGCGCTCCGTTCCCAATGAAACACTGTTCTTAGGGATGTTCTTCACACCCCCACTTGATATAATGGCCAAATCCAGAGTTTGTTGGTTGATGCACGAAATCAACGCGCTGGGCGCTGCCACCATCAACTCAATCTGAACACGAGGCAAAAGCGATGCACAGCGTTTCAACAGCACGGGCGTTCTGGCGAAACCCGCATCTTCGTTAACGCCAAGCCGCACCGTTCCGACCGCCGTTTCAACTCCAAGCTCTTCGCCTAATTCTTCCGCAAGCATCACAAAGCGCTTAGCAAAATTTTGCAACAGTTTTCCATCTTGCGATGGAACGGCACCACGTTTGGTGCGCACAAACAGGGTCCGACCTAAACCCTGCTCCAAGGTGTTTATCTGTTTACTTATCGCTGAAGGCGTTGTGTTGAGGGCTTCAGCCGCAGCACGCATTGACCCAAGCTCGCACACCGCAAGGTGCATGTGCATTAAGTCAGATCGCATGAGGTGACGGGGCACCTTTCTTGAGAGGTCGTTGCGTTTACAAGTATTTCCCATTTGGAAACATATAGAGAGTTATGTTTCGTTTTACGACACATATATTGTGAGTTAATAAATTTGTCTGTCCGCGAGAAGCCTTAGAATGCACAAGAATGAACTCAGAACACGCCAATCTACCAGCCGCACTGTGGCGCTTAGTTTTGCTTCAAGCTGCAATGAATGGATCACACTTTATGGTGATGCCGCTGCTTGCAGTGTATTGCAGCGAACATTTAAGCCTTAGCGCTTCATCAATTGGGCTGGTGCTTGCGATATATTTTATCGCCGCGCGCGTTACTCCCATGGTTTTTGGCCCGCTTGCTGATCGTTATGGTCTATGGCCCTCAGTCATATTGGGATTGTGGCTCAGGGGTGCGGGGTTTTTTGGCCTCTACTTTGCAGACACAGAGGGTTTGGCGCTCTCCACGGCAGCCATACTTGGCTTGGGAACATCGATCTATGAAGCTGGAGCATATGGCGTCATTGGCAATCAAAAAGAGGCATGCCGCGAAAGGCTAATTATTGAAAATGCGCGGGCGCTTAATCTGGGTTGCATTTTAGGACCGCTTTTGGGTGCCGGATTGGCGGTTTATGATTTGGCATTGCCGCTCTTGGTCAGCGGCGCAATCTTTTGGATAATGTGCGGTGTTACACTTTGTGAACGCGCACCTGAACTCAGGGCGCATCAGCGCCAGCCAATCGCAAGCAGCTTATCGGCTGTGTGGCAGGATAGGGCATTTATTCTCCTGTGTTTGGCCTTGTTACCGTGGTGGGCATTATTTGCTCAATTGTTTGCCGCTTTTCCCTTAGAAGCAAGCGCCCGTGGAGGGGCGGCAAGTTGGGCGAGCTCGGTACTTGTGGTGAATGGGTCAATTGGCTTGCTGTTTTTGTTTGCTATTCCAGTAATTGTGTCTCGGGTCGGCGCGAACCGCACGATCGCTCTCGGTGCACTCATTGGAGGATTAGCGGTCGCGGGCCTAGCGGTGGCGAAAGGTTTACCCGGGTTGCTTGTCCTTGTTGCAGTTTTTACATGTGCAGAGGTTGCCATCTTGGCTGCTTCAGAAATACTGGTGGGCCGTCATGCTGCAGGGCAATCAACCGCAACCTTTTTTGCAATGTTCAATGTAAGTTGGGGCCTTTGTGGGGCACTCGGTGGTGCGATCGGTCCCTGGATTAGCACATTATCTTCTCCAGCTCTGGCATGGTGTGGACTTGGCGCATCTGCTTTGCTTACTGTCGCAGGTCTCAGGGTTTATGACGTTGTGTCCAAGAGCCAACTTGTAAGCACGGCAAGCTTCTCGCGGGGTTCCGATACACTCACCAGATAATATGCTGGTGCATCCACTACCACATGAGCACCAGAGGTAAGGTACGTTCTTGTGACGTCTGGCCAATTTCCGTGTCCCTAGCGAATGGCGAGATTCTATGTTCATTCAACCTTCAGGCTCGGCACAAGCTCAATCTCGATGTCTGTGTAACGCCGCTTGGTTTCAATGACGTTCAAAATGCGCTAGAGCACAAGATTGCCGGCAGATTTGAGACAATCAAATATGCTCTGCGACCAAATTCCTAAACTACAAATGCAAAATTATCTTGATACATCTAATCTTTACTTAAAATAATACTTATGAAAAACTAATTTAACATAAGCGTTGCTCCATTGAGCGCTTAAGTCACCGTCAATAATATGATTAATACATGAATTCATGGCCTTAAGTTTAAGCGATTCGGATATGAACCAACCGTGCTCATGAAAATCCTAAAGC
>JBPCVX010000031.1:0-15147 GCA_051010095.1 Hyphomicrobiales bacterium | reverse complement strand
GTGGCGGCTTGGTAAGGCGTTTGAATATCGCAAAAAGAATTAGCGGGCGAGAAACGCTTGATAATCTTCAGATATTGCCTGCACGGCGGCCTCCAAAAGGCGTGCGCCGTGTGCAGGCGATGCAAGGGCTGAATCAGCGCCTACGCGTCCATCAGGAAATTGCGCGCGATGTTCATCTGGCGGTCCATGTTTGTCGCCTGCGTGAGCTTGCCGGAACTCTTCAGACAAAGGCTCCTTAGGGCGCGGCGGTGGCGGCACATCAACGACGCGGTGCTTAGCTTGAGTAATCGAGATTTCAGCGGGCGTGGCATGCATGCCTTCCCAAACCCCGAATAGTTCATCGCGTATGGCATTGACCTCACCGAAATCCCACCACGAACGGATAGTTATATCTGCGTTTTCAATCACAATCGCCTTAAGAGGCGCAAGATTGGCGCCATGTGCGTTCAACACATAAAGCTTCTGAAAACCGTGCTGCACCAGGCTTTCAAACACCTCCCTGGCAAGTACGGTGAAAGTCTCATTTGAAAGAGACACTGTGCCTGGAAAACTCATGTTGAAAGGTGCAGGTGTGTAGGCAAATGTGGGGGCCACCAGCCCATTTACACGCTTGGCCACCGCCAAAGAGATGTCTTCAGCGCACAATGCGTCCGTGCCTATAAGCCCATTAGGGCCGTGCTGTTCGGTGGAACCAACAGGAATAATGATACCCGAAGAGCGCTCAAGATAACGCTCAACCTCATTCCATGTGGCCAATTGCAATCTCATTTGATGACCGATGATATCCAACCACCCAATGCTGGTGCATAGGTTTCAAGTTCTGTTGCAATGTGGGCGTTTACCTTGAGGTTATCGCGATAACGCGCAACCTTTTCAGGCCATCTTACATTCAGCGCCATGGGTTCGTTGAGAAGTTCAAGAAAAGTGAAGGTGATGGGATAACCGCAATCAGCCAAGCTCAATTGATCACCAGTAAGCAGTGGCTTGGGGTCAATTAGCAAAGACATTTGCTCAAGACGCGTGTTGATCACGCCTACCTGGGTGGCGACAAACCCAGCATCGCGCTTTGCCGGGTCCACATGGCCAAACAATGCTCTAACGGCTGGCTCTAGCCTGGTGTCATGAAAGCGCGATAAAAATCGGGCCTGCGCACGGTCACGAATGCCCAACGGCCACAAAGCGGGAGAGGCTTTGATCTCATTGAGATATTCATTAATGGCCTCAGAATCAGAAAGTTTAAAGCCGTCATGATCTATGGCCGGTAATGTGCCTGCAGGAAATTCTGCCTGAAATTCTGGGTTTGAATAACCACCTTCGGGGTGGCGTTCTTCCCAGGAGATGCCTTTGGCCCGCAGCACAATTCTGGTTTTTGCTGAATAAAGGCTTGGAGGTATGGCATAAAGAATAAGTGTCATTTTGCGCCTCTGTTCATAAAAAAGACGGACCTGAAAGAGGCCCGCCTTTTAACGTAATACTCGCAATAGATTAGTTTGAGAGCTTCCACTTGCGGCCCAGCTCGTCAAAAAATCCACGCTCGGTTTTTAGCTGTATCCAAGTGTTCACAAAATTGATCCACACCTGGTCGCCTTGCGGCAACAGCATAGCAATTGGTGTGCGCGCGCGGGCTTCCTTCACGGGAACAACCATCATCTGAGGATATTTTTCCACCAGCTTATAGGCTTCAACATTTGAGGTGATGTGCGCATCTGCACGCCCTGCCAAAACTTCCTGGAAGTCGCGGGCTGGTGCTTCCACAATCTTGTGGGTGGCATTCGGGAAAAATCGCTTAACTTGGTCTTCCTGGGTTGTGCCAAGGGTTGCAGCAACCGTTACGCCCTCTTTGTCCAGGTCTGCCCAGTCTTTATATTTGTCGGCATCTTTGGCTTGAACCAACGGAACCGTTGCAAGCGAAAAGTAGCTGTTAGAAAAACCAGCAACTTTGGCACGGCTTGGTTTCAGAGAAGCTGAACCAGTCATGTGATATTTGCCTGAAGTGACGCCAGAGACGAGAGTCTTCCAGTCTGCTGGAACAAATTTGACCTCTACGCCAAGATCTTTGGCAAGTTCGGTCATCACATCAATGTCGTAACCGCGGTATGAATTTGTGGCCGGGTCTTTCATGGTCATTGGGTTCCAGTCGCCAGTAGTGCCGACCTTCAGAACGCCATTGTTTAATATGTCATTTAACGCGCCTTGGGCCTGTGCTTGCACGCTAACTGCCACTAACAGCACGGCTGCACAGAGGAATTTAAGGATTCTCATTATCCGCTCCCGTAAATTTATTTTTCGACCAGCTTGTTATCCGGTCTTGAACCAGAGAATATACAAATTCGCGCCCGGCACAATGGCGCGCATACATAAGGGGCAATTTATGACTGCAGATATGGCGGAAACGCCGCTAATCATTCTTAAAGATGTTTGTAAATGGTATGGCACCTTCCAAGCTCTCAAAGACGTTAGTATTGAGGTGAAAACAGGTGAGAAAGTGGTGGTGTGTGGGCCTTCCGGATCGGGAAAGTCCACCATGATCCGCTGTATCAATCACTTGGAAAAGCACGAGCAAGGCCAGATTGTTGTTGATGGCGTAGAACTCACTGACAATGCCGAGGCAATCAGAACCATCCGTTCAGAGGTTGGCATGGTCTTTCAGCAGTTCAATCTGTTTCCCCACCTCACCGTTCTTGAAAACCTCACCTTGGGGCCAATACGCGCACGCAAAATGTCAAAGGCAGACGCTGAAGAGCGCGCCATGGACTATCTGGGCAAGGTGCATATACCAGAGCAGGCAGCAAAATACCCCGCGCAACTTTCCGGCGGCCAGCAGCAGCGCGTGGCAATCGCACGGTCACTTTGCATGGAGCCGCGCATTTTGCTGTTTGATGAACCAACATCGGCACTTGATCCAGAAATGATCTCCGAGGTGCTGGATGTTATGACCGAGCTGGCGGAAACCGGCATGACCATGATTGTGGTGACACATGAAATGGGGTTTGCACGCCGGGTGGCCGACACGATGGTGTTTATGGATCAGGGTGAAGTGGTGGAAATGTCGCCGCCGGAAAAATTCTTCACCCAACCAGACAGCGAACGTTGTCAGCTTTTTCTAAAACAAATTTTAGCGCATTAGGGGCACAGATATGACGAAATTAAAAACTGCACTTCTGTTGGCCTTTTGTGCAATCGCTGTTTCCGGCTGTTCCGCTAATTGGGGGTGGTATGTTGTTTCACCCAATACGGAATCCGGACGCGTCAACCTTGGCTTTTTGCTCGGTGGATTGAAATACACCTTGTTGTTGTCTTTCACGGCAATTGCAATATCAGTTGTGGTTGGCCTGCTGGTGGCCTTGCCGGGATTGTCTGAAAAGCGCTCCTACCGCTGGTTCAACCGAGGTTACGTTGAGATTGTGCGCGCGGTGCCCATTCTGGTGTTGATCCTTTGGGTTTATTACGGCTTGCCACAGGTGGCGAGCATTGAAATCTCGGTATTTTGGGCAGGTGTTATCGCGCTCGCCTTATCAGACAGCGCATTTCAGGCAGAAATCTTCCGCGGTGGCATACAGTCAATCCATCGCGGACAATATGAGGCGGCACAGTCGGTCTCGCTCAATTACTACGACACAATGCGTTATGTAATACTGCCGCAAGCCATTCGCCGCATTTTGCCACCACTCGGCAATCAGCTTGTTTACATGCTTAAAATGTCGTCGCTGGTCTCTGTGATTGGCATGCAAGAGCTGACGCGGCGCGCAAACGAATTGGTGGTCACCGAATACAGACCGCTGGAAATCTACACCATTCTCGTTCTGGAATATCTGGTGTTGATCCTTGTTGTCTCTGCTGGCGTGCGCTGGCTTGAGGGGCGTATGCGGGCGGATGAGCGTTAGAGCGTGTGACACCATAAGATGGAAACGCTCTGGGACTTGACCAATGTGCTGGGAAGGCGCATTTAGAGGAAAATTGTTGAAGGCGTAAAAACATGGAAAAATTTACTGTACTCACAGGTGTCGCCGCACCTTTGCCGATGATCAATGTCGATACCGACATGATTATTCCAAAACAGTTCCTGAAGACCATCAAGCGCACTGGTCTTGGCACTAATCTGTTTGACGAGATGCGTTTCAATGATGATGGCACCGAACGCGAAGAGTTTGTGTTGAACAAACCCGCGTACCGCAATGCTGAAATTCTTGTTGCAGGCGACAATTTTGGCTGCGGTTCATCGCGCGAGCATGCGCCATGGGCGTTGCTGGACTTCGGCATCCGCTGTGTAATCGCGCCTAGTTTTGCCGATATTTTCTACAATAACTGCTTTAAGAACGGCATTCTGCCCATCAAGCTTCCCCAGGAAGATGTCGACAAACTGATGGATGACGCTGAACGCGGTGCAAATGCTGTCATTACAGTGGATCTCGAGCGCCAGGTCATCTCTGGCCCTGATGGAGGTGAAATCTCCTTTGAGCTTGATCCATTTAAGAAACAGTGCCTGCTTGAGGGTTTGGACGATGTGGGGCTGACGCTTAAAAAAGACACCCATATCGACACTTATGAGGACAAGAGAGCCGATAGTCACCCCTGGCTATAGACTTCACGTCCCTCTAACATTTCATGTATGCTTAACTGGGAGGAGCATTCATGGCTGAGAGCTCAACAGAACTCGATTATCCAGACGATCTCATTGCCTTTTTGGAAACAGTATGGGGCGAGGGTTATCTTTCGCCCGGCGGAAGCCAGGAAGTCGATCTTGTGCTGTTTGGCCTCGAATTCTCTGGGCTGAACGTTCTCGATATCGGCTGTGGTGCAGGTGGTGTTACCCTCCGCCTGGTACAGACGCACAATTGCGCGCATGTGACCGGCATCGACATAGAAGAACCGGTGCTGGAGCGTGCAAGAGAACATTTGAGCGCCCATCCCGACATTGCGCCCAGGATTTCATTTCAAAAAGTCGACCCCGGCCCACTGCCATTTGATGATGCGAGCTTTGATGCAGTGTTTTCAAAAGATGCGCTCATCCACATCTCAGACAAAGAAGCACTTTTTGCGGAAATTTTTCGGGTGCTGAAACCTGGCGGGTGGTGTGCAGCAAGCGACTGGTTGCGCGCTGATGACAATGAACCCTCACAAGAGATGCAGGACTATCTGGCCCTTGAAGGGCTAAATTTTGGCATGGCCTCGCCGGAACGATACCGCGCGGCCCTGGAAAGTGCAGGCTTTGAACAGGTGCAGCTTACCAACCGCAATGAATGGTATTTGGAAACGGCGCGCCATGAGCTGGCCGCCTTGCGTGGTAATCTTTACCTGCCAGCGATTGAAGCGGCGGGAAAGGAAATGGTCGACCACAATATCGAAACCTGGTCGGCAATGTTGCAGGTTCTGCAAACCGGCGAGCATTGCCCCCATCACTTCCGCGGACATAAGCCATAAAGATATCTTGCCGCGCGCATTCACTTCGATTAGCTTGCCGCCCGACTATGTGACAGCAAGGAGCGCGTGGCAAAATGGCCAATCCATACGATATTGATCTGGACAAAAACGCTGCAAATTTTCAGCAGATGACCCCCATTAGCTTTTTGCAGCGTTCAGCCATGGTGTTCCCAGACCGTGTGGCCATCATCCATGGCAGTCAGCAATTTACCTATGGGGAGTTTTACGCACGTTCGCGCAAACTTGCCTCTGTTCTATCAAAGCACGGCATCTCCCGTGGCGATACGGTGTCGGCAATGCTGTCGAACACACCGCCCATGCTCGAGTGCCACTACGGCGTGCCGATGACCGGCGGGGTTTTGCATTCAATCAACACCCGGCTTGATGCGGCCAATGTGGCTTTTATGCTCGATCATGCGGACGCCAAGATTGTTATCACCGATCGTGAATTTGCCGCCACCATGAAAGAAGCGCTGGCGCTGGCAGAGGTAAACCCTCTGGTGATCGACTATGATGATCCCGAATTTGCCCAGGATGGCGAGATGCTGGGCGAGATGGAATATGAAGATTTTATCGCGCCAGGCGATGAGACCTTTGCATGGAGCCCGCCAGATGATGAATGGGATGCAATTTCCTTGAACTATACATCAGGCACCACGGGCAACCCCAAGGGCGTGGTCTATCACCATCGCGGTGCTTACATGATGGGCTATGGCAATGTTGTCTCCGCCAAGATGACCGATATGCCTGTTTATCTTTGGACCCTGCCCATGTTTCACTGCAATGGCTGGTGCTTCCCGTGGTCTGTGTGTGTAACTGCTGGCGTTCATGTGTGCTTGCGCTGGGTGCGCGCGCAGGCGATTTTTGATGCTATTGCCGATCATAAGGTGACCCATCTGTGTGGCGCGCCGGTTGTCATGTCGACACTTCTTAACGCACCAGAAGATGAAAAACGCGACTTGCCGCATGTGGTGCAATTCATCACGGCCGCCGCCCCACCACCTGAATCAGTTTTGGCGGGTATGGCCGATGCGGGCTTTAACGTGACCCATGTATATGGGCTCACCGAAACCTATGGGCCTGCCGTTGTAAACCAATGGAAAGCCGAATGGGATGAGCTGGAGCCAGTGGCCCGCGCCACCCGCAAGGCGCGCCAGGGTGTGCGCTATCCAGCGTTAGAAGATCTCGATGTAATCGATCCTGAAACCATGCAGCCCGTGCCGCGCGATGGCGAGACCATTGGCGAGGTGATGTTCAAGGGCAACATTGTGATGAAAGGCTATCTGAAAAACCCTTCAGCCAGCCAGGAAGCATTCCATGGCGGGTGGTTCCATTCAGGCGATCTGGGGGTACGTCACGGTGATGGCTATATTCAACTGAAAGATCGCTCGAAGGATATCATTATCTCAGGTGGCGAGAACATCTCTTCGATTGAAGTTGAGGATACACTCTATAAGCACCCGAAAGTGCAAGCTGCAGCGGTTGTTGCAAAGCCCGACGACAAATGGGGCGAAACCCCATGCGCCTTTGTCGAGCTGATGCCTGGTGAAACCGCATCAGAAGAGGAAATGATCGACCATTGCCGTGAACATCTGGCGCGCTACAAATGCCCGCGCCATGTTGTGTTTTCGGAGCTGCCAAAAACATCCACAGGCAAAATTCAGAAGTTCAAGCTGCGCGAGTTGGCACAGCAGGATTGATTTTAGGTAATTTTGGATGCGTAAAATGAGGGCGTTTAAAAATAATACGCCCTCGAACCGGCATGCTCATACGGCAAACCGGGTGAAAGTGATTTAAGAAAGCCCCTGTATAAAAGAGAGGCTGTGCTTATGCGGCGACCTCAGCTTTAAGCTTGGCGATTTCGTCCTTGATCATAAGCTTTTGACGTTTGAGATCATTGATTTCCAAGTCATCAACTGACGGATGATGAAGGGCTTCTTCGATTTTTTCTTCAAGATTCTGATGCTTGGTTGTCAGTTCACTCAAATGCGCCTGAACGGTCATGGATCACTCCTCTGCAATTGGTTACAACTAAAAGACTGACACAGAATCGTCATCTTGTCGACTTTTGTCACCCGAATGCCGGGAAAACACGGTTATTTACTGCTATGTTACGTGCCACTTGCGCATTGCTCGATTCAATAGGACAATAGAGTTGCATGAGTTGTTTGAGGACTGGGAGGACTCATGATGTCTCAGACCAAAAACCCAGCTAAAACGCTGGAATTGCTTGAAAAATTACGTGTCCGCCACCAAGAGCTTGATGCGGAAATTCGCGAGATGGAGGCGGAGGTCAAAGGCGGCCTAAATCAACTTCACCTCCGGCGTTTAAAGAAAGAGAAGCTCGCCCTCAAAGACGAGATCATCGTTCTTGAGAACTCTTTGCTCCCAGATATTATCGCTTAATTTCAAAATCTTAACAGACCTCTCCTTTACGTGAATGCTATGTGAACAGTGTTTTCAGAGCCTATTCAGCGGGAATTATCCACATTCGCTCCAACATTAGTTTAGGAGAGGAAAAATGATGGGCCCGAAGTTTATGCTGGCTTTAGTGCTGCTGATAGGGGCGGCAGGCAGCGCAGACGCTGGCTCGAATAAAAACGCTATCAAGCGCATGTGCTGGACGAAGACCCTGATCGCGCTTAAATGCAATTTGAATGATGATTTTTCCGAGGACAGCGCCACGTGCAAAAATCGCGCGCGCATTTTGTTTCAGCGTTGCTTGGCAGAAAATGGTTTAACCCGGCCGCAACGCCAAACCTATTTGCAACAGCAAGATACTCCGGTAACCGATTAAGCCGCATGCGCCTTGCGAATGAGGCGCACATCACTATAATCCGCACCTTTCTTTGAATGTCTAAAGAAAGTTGCAGGCATGTCATCACCCGTCGCCATTATCATGGGCTCAAATTCTGATTGGCCCACCATGAAGCGGGCCGCATCGGTTTTGGATGAGCTGGGCGTTTCTTATGACGCCCACATCATCTCTGCCCACCGCACGCCCGACCGGCTTTACGACTTTGCAAAGGGCGCAAAGGCCGAAGGCTTTAAGGTGATCATCGCCGGTGCTGGCGGTGCTGCCCATTTGCCAGGCATGGTGGCAGCCCTTACCCCGTTGCCTGTGTTTGGTGTGCCCGTGCAATCACGTACCCTAAGTGGCAAGGACAGTCTTCTTTCAATCGTTCAAATGCCAGCCGGTGTTCCCGTGGGCACATTGGCGATTGGCGAAGCAGGAGCCGCGAATGCGGGCCTGCTGGCGGCAGGTGTGCTTGCGCTTAATGATGATGCGTTGGCCGAGCGCCTGGATGAATGGCGATCTGCGCAAACCAAATCCGTTGCCGAAAGGCCAAGCGATAATGGCTGAGTTGAAGGCTTTGTCGCCCGGCAGTACCATCGGCATTTTGGGTGGTGGCCAACTGGGGCGCATGCTGGCGCTTGCTGCTGGCGATCTGGGATTGAATTGCCATATCTATTGCCCGGAAGAAAACAGCCCGGCGTTTGCCGTTTCAAAGGCCCACACCTGTGCCGACTATGATGACGAGCAGGCACTGCGCGCATTTGCAAACGCTGTTGATGTGGTCACTTATGAGTTTGAAAATGTGCCCGGCGAGACAGCGTCTGTCCTTTCGGCGCTGGTTCCCGTTTACCCAAACCCGAAGGTCTTGCAAATCGGCCAGGACCGATTGGACGAGAAAAACTTTTTCTTAAAGCAAGGCTTCGGTTGTGCGCCGTTTGCGCAAGTTGATACTGACGAAGATTTGCAGTCAGCACTTGAGGACATCGGCACACCAAGCGTGTTGAAGACCCGGCGGCTTGGTTATGATGGCAAGGGGCAAGTCATGCTGACCGCATCTGGCGATTCCTCCACCGCCATGGCTGATGTTGGCAATGCACCGGCCATCCTTGAAGGCTTTATCGATTTGAAATGTGAAATCTCGGTCATCGTTGCGCGCGGCGCAGATGGCCAAACCGCGATCTTCGATATTGCGGAAAATGTACACAAGAACCACATTTTGTTCACCTCAACCGTGCCCGCATCGGTTAACGAAAGCGTGCAAGACGAAGCCCGCGCGATTGGGCAAAAACTTGCAAGCGCCCTTGATTATGTGGGTGTGCTTTCCGTCGAGCTGTTTGTGACCCAGAACGATGCCTTGCTGGTCAACGAGATTGCGCCACGCGTGCACAATTCAGGCCACTGGACGCAGGATGCCTGCCTCGTTTCTCAGTTTCAGCAACATATACGCGCAGTGGCTGGCTGGCCGCTTGACAATCCAAAGCGGCATTCTGATGTAATAATGACCAATTTGCTGGGCGATGAGATCAAAACCTGGCGGACGCTGGCACAAGAGCCGAATGCCGCTTTTCACGATTATGGCAAGCTGGAAGCCCGTCCGGGACGCAAAATGGGCCATGTGAACCATATTTTCGAGCGTAAAGCCTAGACTTTGCTGTCTGATTCTGCTATTTCAGCGCCAAACTTGTCCCAGAAATGGGTGCGGCCAGGCATATACATTGACTAATAGTTCGTCTATATCGTCTAGCTTGGGTTTCCAACAATTACATGTGTTTTAGAACAGGACAGACTCTGTGCAGGTAATCGTACGCGACAACAATGTTGACCAGGCGCTAAAAGCGCTGAAAAAGAAGATGCAACGCGAAGGCGTTTTTCGTGAAATGAAGCTCCGCGGCCATTATGAAAAGCCGTCTGAGAAGCGCGCACGCGAAAAAGCGGAAGCTATCCGCCGCGCCCGCAAACTGGTGCGCAAGCGCATGCAGCGTGAAGGCCTCCTGCCCGGTAAGCGCCGCTAAGCGGCCACACCCAGCAACACGCATCTCTTAAAATGCCAAACCGGCACCCTTTCGGATGCCGGTTTTTGCATGCGTAATTTCGCTCGCGAAAAGTCCTAGGCCGCCTTCTGGTCCATAAGCCCACGATTGATCAGCGTTTCTGCAATCTGCACCGTGTTAAGGGCTGCCCCTTTGCGCAGATTATCCGACACCACCCAAATGTTGAGACCATTTTCAACGGTGGCATCTTCGCGGATGCGGCTGATGAAAGTGGCGAAATCGCCAACACATTCAACCGGTGTCACATAACCGCCATCCTCGTGCTTATCGACAACCATGCATCCTGGCGCCTCGCGCAAGATGGCGCGCGCCTCATCGGCAGTGACCGGGTTTTCAAACTCGATGTTTACAGCCTCAGAATGGCCAACAAAAACCGGCACCCGGGCAGCGGTTGCGGTTAGCTTGATTTTTGGATCGAGCATCTTCTTGGTTTCGGCCATCATTTTCCATTCTTCCTTGGTGTAGCCATCTTCCATGAAGCTATCGATATGCGGGATCACGTTAAACGCAATCTGCTTGGTGAAGTGCTCAGGCTCGGGCGCATCGGTTACGAAGATACCCCGGGTTTGGGTCCACAATTCGTCCATCGCATCCTTGCCGGCACCAGAGACAGACTGATACGTCGCTGCCACCACACGCTTAACCTTGAACGCATCGTGGAGGGGTTTAAGCGCCACCACGAGCTGTGCTGTTGAACAGTTTGGATTGGCGATAATGTTCTTGCGCTTGTTGCGCGCCATATACTCACCCAGCACATCGGCATTCACTTCAGGCACTACCAGCGGCACATTTTGATCGTAGCGCCAGCACGACGAGTTATCGATCACGATACAGCCCTGTGCGCCAATCCTGGGCGACCACTCTTTGGAAATGGTGGAGCCTGCCGACATCAAACAAAAATCCGTGCCTGCGAAATCATATTGCTCAAGGGTTTGGCATTTCAGTATTTTGTCGCCAAAGCTCACCTCTTTGCCCTGGCTGCGGCCAGAGGCCAGCGGCACCAGTTCACTAATTGGAAATTCACGCTCTGCGAGAATATTCAGCATCTCGCGACCCACATTGCCCGTGGCGCCAACAACTGCAACTTTATAACCCATTATTCAGCTCCATTTTGTCCGTCTCTCCCTTTCGCAAGCCTTTGAATTTTAAAGGCCGCTGAAACTCCCCTCGTCACTTCCCAGGGAGAGCTCACATCTTGAGGGAAAAGAGAGGGTGGTTAGACGGTTTTTGCCGTTTTGGTGGTTGTGGTGCCTGGTTTCATTGTGCCACGGGTAATCGCCACCGGCTTTGCGGCGGTTTTCAACCCAGCGATGAGAGCACAATGTGCCATAGACTTTTCCTCAGGCGTCACAGGCGCGTGTTATGTGCTTCCAGGTACTTCTTGTCAATTGATAAAACTTGTCATTCGGCAGGAACCGCATTAGGCCATGCAGATGGAATGGATTTTCAACGTCGAGATTTGGGCAAGCCTTGCAACCCTCACAATTCTTGAGATTGTGTTGGGCATCGACAATCTGGTGTTTCTCACAGTTGCCGCAAACGGGCTTCCTCCAGAAAAGCGGGTCTTCGTACAACGGCTGGGTCTCGCTGCAGCGCTCATCATGCGCATTATCTTTTTGTCCATGGTGGTGTGGATCGCAGGTCTTAAAGCACCAATCTTTTCAATCGGTGATCACGCGGTATCGTGGCGCGATGTCATTCTCATCGCAGGTGGTGTGTTTCTCATTTACAAAGGCACCCAGGAAATCCACGAAGAGGTTGAGGGTGGCGCTGAGGTTGCGGGCTACACAGCGAAAAAAACCATGCTTGCTGCCATCACCCAGATTATGATCTTGGATCTGGTGTTTTCCTTAGACAGCATCATCACAGCGATTGGCCTCACCGATGTGTTGCCTGTGATGATCGCGGCCATAACCATTGCTATTGCGGTGATGATGTTTGCAGCCAAGCCGGTGGGTGAATTTATTGAAGAACACCCCACCACCAAAATGCTGGCATTGTCATTTCTTTTGCTTATTGGCTCGGCACTGGTTGCAGATGGGTTCCATGTTCACATACCGCGCGAATATATCTATTTCGCCATCGCGTTTTCACTCGGCGTTGAAGTGCTAAACTTGCTGGCCAAGCGCAAGAGTAAGAGTTGAATTCCAAGCCGGTCCGGTCATTCGCTCTTTTGCCGCTTACCCTTGAAATAGAGATGAAACTGCGACGCGATCATGTGCTGCATGAGTAAAAAAACTGCGCCAAGTGCCAAAGCGAACATCAGGCTTACAAACTGAAGGCTGATCAAATAAACCGTGCCCAGCGCAGTGAGCACGAGAACCGCAATAAACACCACCCATAGGTTTTTCGATACATACCCAATGGCAGCAAGCAGCACCAACTGCACAGCACTGCCGAGGAGAAATGAAAGCGCTATCGCCATTGGGATGCCTGCCTAAAGTTCAGATTTGAACAAGGTTTAAGCGTTTGCCTTTTCAAGTTCGGCCAATATGGCATCGCCCATACCCTCAGTTCCGGTGAGCGTCATGCCATCTTGCATGATATCGCCCGTGCGCAAGCCTTGCGCCAACACGTTGGCGATTGCTTGCTCAACCATATCGGCTTCTTTGACCATAGCAAACGAATAGCGCAGCGCCATGGCGAAGCTGGCGATCATGGCAATCGGGTTGGCCTTGCCCTCGCCAGCGATATCAGGGGCTGAACCATGTACGGGTTCATACATGGCCTTGCGCAGGCCGGTCTTCTCATCAGGCAGGCCAAGCGAAGCCGACGGCAGCATGCCAAGGGAACCCGTCAGCATGGCGGCAATATCAGACAACACATCACCGAACAGATTGTCGGTTACCAGCACATCATATTGCTTGGGATTTCGAACAAGTTGCATGGCGCAGTTATCAGCCAGCACATGCTCCAACTCCACATCAGGGTATTCGCGCTCGTGCACCTGGGTGGTCACTTCGTTCCACAACACGCCAGATTTCATAACATTGCGCTTCTCAGCAGACGCTACTTTGTTGCCCCGGGTTTTTGCCAGATCGAAGGCAACACGCACAATGCGCTCAATTTCATAAGTATCGTAAACCTGGGTATCAACAGCACGCTTTTGGCCATTGCCAATGTCGGTAATGGTTTTGGGTTCACCGAAATAGACCCCGCCGGTAAGCTCACGCACAATAAGGAGATCCAAACCTTCAACCACATCGCGCTTTAAGGATGAAGCCTCCGCAAGCGCTGGATAACAAATGGCAGGGCGCAGATTGGCAAACAACGCCAAATCTTTGCGCAAGCGCAACAAGCCCGCCTCGGGGCGTTTGTCATACGGAACATCATCCCATTTCGGTCCGCCCACGGCACCGAATATCACCGCATCGCTGGCAAGCGCTTTTTCCATATCTTCATCGGAAATACTTTCCCCATAGGCATCATAGGCGGCACCGCCCACAAGGCCGCGTTCGATGGTGAAAGTGGCAAGCCCTGTATCGTTGAACCAGTCGATCACCCGCTCGACCTGGCCCATAACCTCCGGGCCAATGCCATCGCCTGGAAGGAGGAGAAGAGAATAGCTTGCCATGTGTCACGCGCCCCTGATGTATGAGAGAATTCAAGAAGGCGATTGCTTAGCGCCCCGCGCGCCATTTGACAAGGCGGCAGGATGTCCAGACAAGCCTTTCCCAATGACAAAATTTGTTGAAGGCTTTTTGCGGAAGCCAGCAGGGCAACATTTTGTAGGGGTCAACAAAGTGATGAGACAAAATTATGTGTGGCGGTTGGTGTGATCAGCACCAGACTTCCAGCACCGAAGGCAATTGAAAACAGGGAAATCGGCGATCGTTTGCAGCAAATTTTTTCAACACCAGAGCCACTGATCTTTCTGGTCGCTAATGACCAGAGCAAATGAAACTTTTTTGCCACTGTTCCATGAATTCAAGTATGCGATTGGCTTCTATGTGCTAAATTGATGATATGAAAAGATTAGAAAATAAAATTTGCGTAGTCACTGGTGCAGGGCGCGGTATTGGTGAGGCCATCGCCCAATCATTCAATGTCGAAGGCGCTAAAGTGGTTGTGACAGACAAAGATATTTCGACGGGCAAGGCGGTAGCTGAACGCTTGTCGAGTGAATTCATTGAACTAGAAGTCTCTACTGAAAGCCATTGGGTTAAACTTGCTGGGAAATATCCATCCATTGATGTTCTTGTGAACAATGCAGGGATTACAGGGTTTGAGGAAGCTATAGTCACGCATGATCCTGAAAATGCTACGCTAGAGGATTGGCGTGCTGTTCATGCTGTAAATCTCGATGGAACTTTTCTCGGTTGTCGCTATGCAATTAAGGCGATGCGTGAGGCTGGCACCGGATCAATCGTTAACATTTCATCGCGCTCAGGTATGGTCGGCATACCAGCCGCTGCCGCTTATGCTTCATCGTAAGCGGCTGTTCGCAATCACACAAAAACCGTCGCGCTCTATTGTGCCCAAAACGGCCTAAAAGTGCGGTGTAATTCCATTCATCCAGCAGCGGTCTTGACTCCAATGTGGGAACCAATGCTCGGTGATGGTGAAGACCGTGAGAAGAACATGGCGGCATTTGTTAAAGACACACCTCTTCAGCGGTTTGGCGAACCATCCGAAATAGCTGCCTTGGCAGTGCTTCTTGCCTCTGATGAAGCAAGTTACATTACAGGCTCGGAACTGACCATTGATGGCGGTATTTTGGCTGGCACGGTGGCAAATCCATCTGCCGAATAGCCCTCGACGTCACGTTATCTTGGCAAACCTTTTCCCAGCATCTTGTTGTGATGGAGAAACCCCGGTTTGATTGGAAAGTCATGGAGAGGGCGAACAAAAGTACATTCATTGAGCATAAATGAGGAC
>JBPCVX010000030.1:0-22782 GCA_051010095.1 Hyphomicrobiales bacterium | reverse complement strand
CATTTTTACAGGCGCCCCCATGCCCGAAGGCGCCGATACGGTGGTGATGCAGGAAGATTGCGAGACCCAAGGACAAAGCGTGATTATCTCCGCTGGCGTGAAGGCAAATATGAATGTGCGCAAAGCGGGTGAAGATGTTGAAAAGGACGATGTGGTCGCCGGTGCAGGCCGTGCAGTTACACCACAGCTTCTTGCAGCGATTGCGTCGACCGGTGTGCCAGAGATTACTTGTTATGCACCTTTGAAGGTTGCGTTGGTCTCAAGCGGTGATGAAGTCATTAGGCCAGGTGAGCCATTTACGCCCGGCAAGGTTTATGATTCTAATCATTATTTGCTGGCGGGCTTGCTTGAAACGGTCAATGCCAAGGTGAGTGATCTGGGCATTTTGCCGGATGACGCAGACGTGGTGCACGACGCGATGTTGGCTGCTGCTCAAACCCATGAAGTGATCATCACCACCGGTGGGGCAAGCCGGGGTGAAGAGGATCACATGGTTAGCCTGATCGCTGAAAAGGGTAAACTTCATGCCTGGCAGCTTGCCATTAAGCCTGGTCGTCCACTCACTTTTGGCCAATTGGATGATTGCGTGTTTCTTGGCCTTCCTGGCAATCCGGTGGCGGCATTTGTGTGTTTTCTTTTGTACGCCAGACCGATGTTTGCCCATTTGCAAGGGGCGAACTGGACGCCGCCGCAAGGTTTTGAGCTGCCAGCAGGCTTCTCAATCCCTAAGAAGAAGCCAGACCGGCGCGAGTTCTGGCGCGGATGGATTGAAGATGGACGTTTGAAAAAATTTGAACGAGACGGATCGGGCCTTATTTCAGGCCTCACGGCGGCCACAGGCCTTATTGAGATTTCAGAGGAGGTCACCCAAGTTTCAGAGGGCGACCTTCTAAAATTTATTCCCTATGCCTCATTTGGCATCACAATTTAAAGAAAGAAAATTATGACTAATGTAACACCGCGTGACGTGCTCGATTTTTGGTTCGAGGCTGGACCCAAAAAATGGTTCGCAAAAGATGATGATTTCGATCAAGCGATTACTGCGACTTTTCAACACGCCAACCAACTAGGGCGTGCCGGTGGTCTTGACGCGTGGACAGAAACGCCTGACGGTATTCTTGCATTGATCATTCTGCTCGATCAGTTTTCGCGCAATATGTACCGCGGTTCGCCTGATATGTATGCCGCCGATGCAAAGGCGCTTACCCTATCCAAAGAAGCAATCGCGCGCGGCATTGATGGCGAGTTACCAGATCAGGCGCGGCACTTTCTCTATATGCCTTTCATGCATTCTGAACGGCTGGATGATCAACAAAGGTGTTTTGAAATATTTCAAAGTGAAGGCGAAGAGCTTAAGCTGAAGCACTCCAAGCAGCACCTTGAAACGATTAAGCGGTTTGGTCGCTTTCCCCACCGCAACGAGATCCTTGAGCGCCAGTCAACCCAGGAAGAACTGGACTTTATGGCATCTGGCGGTTTTGCCGGTTAGGTCAGGCCCGCCTGCCACGCGCGGATGGCATCGGTGATATCAACTGCTGAATCTTCCTGAATAAAGTGGCTTCCTTTTACGGTCACTTCTTGCTGGTTCTTCCAGCTGTGGCAGAATTCGCGCTGCGGGCCAATGAGAATGGCTCCCGGTTCCGCGTTTATGAAAAGCTTCGGTGTGTTGCTTGCTGCATGAAACGCGCCATAAGCCTCAACAATTTCCGCCACGTCTTGCGGCTCTCCACCGAGCGGAATTTGGCGGGGCCAGGTGAGAGTTGGTCGACGGTCTTCGCCAGGTGTTTCAAACGGGCGGCGGTATTCAGCCATCTCTTCATCGGTGAGCCCGCGCAGAACGGAGCCAGGCAAAATCGCCTCTACAAACACATTTTTCTCAAGCACCATCGCCTCTCCAGCGGGCGAGCGGAAGCCTTCAAATATGTGCCGTGCATCCTGATTAAACTCATCCCAGGCCATGGGTTTCACAATGCCTTCCATGTAGGCAATGCCCGCCACCCGATCGGCATTGCGCATAGCCCAATCAAAGCCAAGGGCAGACCCCCAGTCATGAATAACGAGAATGACCGGACCATCTGGCAAAATCTCATCAAGTATCTTGTTTAGATATTCGCGGTGCTCAATGAAGCGGTAACGATCAGGCCCGCTGTTGGGCAGCTTGTCGGAATCGCCCATTCCAATCAGATCAGGTGCGATGCACCGATAACTGTCTGACAATGGCTGCATGATATCACGCCACAGATAAGACGACGTTGGGTTACCATGGAGAAACAACATGGTTGGGCCTTCACCCATCTCCACATAGGCCATCTTGAGCCCGTCAATTTCTGTGAATTGCTTTTGGTCTTTCCAGCTCATGCCATGTTCTCCCAGAGCTATCCCATAATCTCGCGCGGATCAGCAATCTGGCCCACAATGGCCGAGGCTGCAACCGTGTATGGCGATGCGAGATAAACCTGCGATGATGCTGCGCCCATACGGCCCTTAAAATTACGCGCTGTGGACGAGATGCACACAACATCTTCGCCCAACCTGTCGGTGCCATAGCCTGCGCAAATGCCGCATGAATTTGGCAAGATGCGCGCGCCGGCATCTTCAAAGACACTCATCACCCCTTCAGATGCGGCCAAGTCCTGATCTTGCTTTGAGGCAGGCGCCACCAAAAGCTCGACACCTGGTGCAAGTTTATTGTTTTTCAAAACTTGAGCTGCACCGCGCAAATCATCAAGCTTTGCTCCTGTGCAGGCACCGATATAGGCAACAGTTACGGGCGTTGGTTCATAGTCGCTCACATCTGCCGCGTTGGCAGGTGAATGGGGGGCTGCAACCTGTGGGGCAAGCGTGCTGGCATTAAAGGTGTGATGTGCTTTTGTGGGTGCGCTGGCATCGGTTTGCCAGTGGCTGATGTCATCAAGGTGAACGTCGCGTTCAGCGAGATAATCCAGGGTTACACTATCTGGCGCAATTAAGCCCGTTTGCGCACCAAGCTCGGCTGCCATGTTGGCAAGTGTCATACGCGCGCGCATGGGAAGTGCTGATATTGCAGACCCGGTATATTCAACCGCCTGATAGCCGCCGCCATCCATGCCCAATGCGCCGCACAGGGCGAGCATAATATCCTTCGCCACCACAAAATCTGAAAGCGTGCCTTGCCATTCAATCAAAATGGTTTCAGGCACCTTGATCCAGATTTCGCCCGTAGCCATAACGCCCGCCATCTCGGTTGCACCAATGCCGAACATATAAGCCCCAAAGGCCCCGCCCGTGGGCGAATGGCTGTCCCCGCCCACAACGAACATGCCCGGTTTCAGATGTCCTTGTTCTGGCAACACCACATGGCAAATGCCAATTTGATCATGAAACGCCTTGATGTTTTGCTGCGCGACCCATTCACGTGTGAGGGTTTGAATTTCCCGTGTCATATCATCGAACGCGGGCACAAAATGATCTGTGATAATCGCAACTTTATCTGGATCCCACACATCAACCCCCAATTCTTCGAGAACTGGCTTAAGCCGCCTTGGTCCGCTTGAATCATGCACCATGGCCAGATCAACTTGGGCCGTAACGATCTCTCCGCAAGTGACCTGATCGCGGCCCGCGGCGTTGGCGATGATTTTTTGCGCCAGCGTTTGCGCTGTCATTGGATTGCACCACCTGGTTTTGGTAATTTATCCATATGCTTCAACATAGCGGCAAAAGCTTCCAGGCGCGCGCGCTGATAGTCTGGAATATCCATGTTTTCATAATCCAGAAAGCCCGCTTTATCCCGCAGGCCGTTGCGCCCTTCAGCCATATTGTCTTTAACAATTTGCGGGGCAGCAAACCGGTCTTCCCCGGTGGCTTCACGCATATAACGCGAAGCATAGAACAAGATATCACCACCGCCCCAGTCGATGAATTCCAACAGGCCCAAAATCGCAAACCGGAAGCCAAAACCATATTTGGTAGCTTTATCAATGTCTTCCGCCGATGCTACACCTTCTTCAACCAGGCGCGCTGCCTCATTCATGGCAAGTGCTTGAATGCGCGGCACGATATAGCCCGGACTTGCAGTACACACGACTGGAACTTTGCCGATCTGCTCAAGCAAGGTTTTCAGCGCCGCAGTTGTGCCCTCGGCGGTGGCCGATGCGGGGGAGAGCTCAACAAGTGGCACCAGGAAGGCAGGGTTGAGCCAATGGGCGTTGAGAAATCGTTCCGGGTGCGAAACATATTGCTCCAGATCAGTAGAGAGTATGGTTGAGGTGGTTGAAGCGATGATGGCGGTTTCAGCAGCGTGGGTGCAGATGAGCGCAAAGGCATCTTCCTTTGCCGCAAGTGTTTCAGGCACCGCCTCGAAAATATATCCTGCAGTATTCAATCCCGCTTCCGCCTCGTTACACGCGAAGACATGCACGCGCGCGACGGCTTTCTCGATTGCCTCAGCAGGCAGCATGCCGAATTGCGACAGCATTGTAAGTGTGGTGCCGACTTCAGCCAATGCACTTTCTTTTAGCGCCGAAAATTCTTCCGGCGTTCTGGATTTAAGATCCACCAGATGAACATCGTGCCCGGCGAACGCAAAAACGATGGCTATGCCTCGGCCCATGCGTCCGGCACCGGCGGCGGCAATGATTGGTGTTGCCGCCATTATATGCCGTCTCCCAGAAGGGTGGTCATTTCAGCACGGCTAAATTTTGCAAGATCAAGGTTTTCCAACGTGCGTCCTGATGTGCGGAAATCATCGCTGCAAATGGCAGACCCTATTGCCAGCAAACCGGTCGCTGTAGGTGCTGGCACATCCGCCCAATCAGCAACTGATACCAGGAACGCCAGGCCTGTTGCCACATCTTCGCGCATATAGCGGTGTTCGGTAAGCACCAGATGTTCGCGCCAATCGCCTGAATCAGTCAGTTTATCATGGGCAAGATTGCCATACATCCATTCATCGCCGTCGCTCGCGTAATGATCGGCCAGCGGGAAATGCGGCGCGCCATAGCCAAGTGCCTCGCGCACCGCTATGCGTTCTGCGTCGAGGCGTGTCGTTACCCGGCGCACGGAGGCTTGCGTGCCTTCATTATGAATATCCCAATGATCAAAATGCTCAATCGGGCCCGCATTCATCATGATCAGGGGTGGGTGAATAATCGGGCCGGCATTCATCAGCGCGCCGGATAAACCATCGCCTGCATCTTCAACACAAGGATAGGCTTGTTTGATAACGCCCAATGCATGATCTTTAAGCCGCAGCGGAAATGTGCCCGACGGCAGGCGCGTTGCGCGGGTGGTGATGGCGATTTCATGGGGCCCATGTTTACGGGTGAGATAAGGCAAGGTACCTGCTTCTGAAATGGCGATATCAGCCTTTTCTCCCGCATTACGCAGTTCTTGCATCATGAGATAAGAGCCAAATGTTCCAGGTGGCAGAAAAATCGCTTGCCCGTCGTGCAAATGACCTGCCAAAGCGCGCGCAATATCGCGTTGCGCGGTGGCAGGCGCAGGGCACACGATAAGGTCTGCACCACGCACTGCTTCGCCCATATCGTTGGTCACAAGCGCCAGTTTAACAGCCCGCATGCCCTTAAAATCTTTTAATTGCAATGCGTTGTCTGCTGCCCGTAAACCTTCAATTTCTGCGGTATTTCGCCGCCAAAACGCGATATCGTGGCCCATTTCGGATAAATCGGCGGCTGCCGCGTGCGATCCGTTTCCCCCGCCTAAAACTGCAATGCGCATTCAACCTCCGGCGCTAAATCAAGCCGTGACAATAGCAACTCACCGGGCCAGAGCAATACTTCCTGTTGAGAACTCATGCGCGCACCCATCTTGATCTTTTGGCCATAACAGCGTCTCATAGCGGCAACGTAATAAAAAGCTTTCCGACAGGGAGAAGAAAATGAACCTTATTAAGTCACTTAAATTTAAATTTGCCGGCGTCGCGACTGCTGCCGCGTTTGGTATTGCGTCCTTCGCAAGCCCGGGTTTTGCTGAAGACAAGGTGAGCGCGGTCCACGCCTTCCCGACCTTCCTTGTGTATACAAAATCGTTCCTGGCCATGGTCGATGAGATCAACAAGAAGGGCAAAGGCATCGTGCAGATCGAAGTGCGCGGCGGCCCTGAGGCCATTGGCATGTTCCAGCAACCGCAAGCAGTGCGCGATGGTGTTGTGGACATGGTGCAGACGCCCGGCAGTTTTTATGGCGCATCGGTGCCGGAAATTGATGCCATGGTGGCGGCCCGTGTAACGCCTATGGATGTGCGCAAAAATGGCGGTGCAGCCTTGATGGATGAAGTGCACCAGAGCCGCTTTAATGTGAAGCATCTGGGCTGGGTGGATGGCGGTATCCGCTTCCATATTTATTCCACCAAAGAGTTCAAGTTTGGTGATGACGGCGTTATCGACCTGACCGGCGTGAAACTGCGCGATAACCCAATTTATCACGCGTTCTTTGAAAGTCTGAACGCAACCACAGCCTCTATGAAGGCAACGGAAGTGTATGCTGCGCTTGAAAAAGGTGTGGTGGATGCGGCCGCATGGACCTCGATCGGATTGATGGACCTGAAGTGGGACAAATTCATGAAATACCGCGTCGATCCAGAGTTCTACAACACAGATATTGGTGTGATCTTCAACAAGGATGCCTGGGAGAAATTGTCACCGGAATCTCAAAAACTCATCCAGGATACAGTGATCGAGTGGGAACAGAAATCCTATGACGCGCGCCAAAAAGACAAAGAAGCAGATGCAGCCGAGTTGCAAAAGCGTGGCATGAAATTCGTCAAAATGTCTGATGAGGCCTCCACTAAATATCTTGCGCAAGCTGAAGATGCCGCCTGGGGCCGCATGAAAGGGCGCATGGAAAAAATGGGTGGAATGGAGAATTACGACAAGCTTCGTAAGCTCTATTACAACGAATAGACGCCTAAAAAAGGGGAAAAGGCGGGGCGCCTCACACGGCGCCCTGCCGCGTTTACAATGCGTTTTATTGATAAGATTTGTACCTGGCTTGCCATTTTCGCCGGCGTGTATCTGTTTGCGATTATGTGCGCAATCGTGTTTCAAGCGACCGCGCGCTCGTTCGGGTATTCAGGCTCAAGCCACGTTTTCACATTCACCGAATACGGTCTTCTTTATATCGCAATGGCCGCCTCGCCCTGGCTTGTGCGCATAAAGGGACACGTTTTTATTGAAATGTTCACCGCGGCGGTGCCGAAGGATTTTGCGCCTACATTTTCGCGCGGCGTTTCTTGTTTGTGCATTCTCATCTGCGTGGTGCTTGTCTGGTACACAGGCGAGGCAACGCTAAAAGCCTATGTGCGTGGCGATGCGGATATGCGGTCCATTGACATGCCTAAATGGTTGCTGCTCGGCCCCATGCCCATTTGTTTCGCGCTGATGGCCATTCAATTTTCGCGCTTTGTGTTTGGCCCAGAAACATTGCACACGGGAGAGGCGGGTGTGCATGAATAACCCGTCTTGCCGCGTTCAACGTTCCGGCGCTTATAGGGAGTAAGCGCAAATGGAATGGTATTTCGCGCTCTCTTTTTTGCTGGGCCTTGTTCTTTTCTTTATGTTTATCGGCGTGCCGGTGGCGTTGTCTTTTCTCGCTGCCAACATGATTGGCGCGGCCTATTTTATGGGTGGTTCTGGCGATATTTTCACCCAGATGTCGCGTGGTATTGGCCAGCTTGCCAATAACGCAATTCCAACTGTCACCACGTTTAATCTCATGCCGGTGCCGATGTTTCTGCTCATGGGCGAAATCTTTTTCTACACCGGGCTGGCGGAACGCATGTTCTCGGCAATCGATAAACTTATGGGCCGTCTGCCGGGCCGTTTATCGTTTGTTACGGTTGCTGGCGGTACGGCATTTGCAACGCTTTCAGGCTCGTCCATGGGATCTACGGCCCTTCTAGGCTCGCTGATGGTGCCCGAGATGCAAAAGCGTGGCTACAAAAAACATATGGCCATTGGACCTATATTGGGCACAGGTGGGCTGGCGATGCTCATTCCGCCGTCTGCTTTGGCGGTGTTGTTGGCCACCCTGGCAAATCTAGATGTTGGAAAACTGTTGGTAGCAGGTGTTGTGCCGGGGCTTGTTTTGGCCGGGTTTTATGCCCTGATGATCCTCGGTATGTGTCTCATCGACCCAGATGCCGCACCTTCATATGAAGTCGACCGCGTAACCTGGGCAGGCCGGGCAAAACTGTTCTTGTTTGATGTTGTGCCGATGCTGTCGATTGTGGTTGGCGTCATCCTACTCATCTTAAATGGCTGGGCAACACCATCTGAATCAGCCGCATTTGGATGTGTGGGTGTGCTGGTCTTGGCATTGCTCTATCGCAAGCTCACATGGGATGCCTTGGTGAAATCGGTTACTGGCGCGCTGCGCGTCACCACAATGGCATTGCTGATCATCTTTGGTTCTGCCACCTTTTCCGCTCTTTTGGCTTTTTCTGGTGCAAGTTCGGGGTTGATCGGATGGGCGACCGGATATGATCTTGCGCCGATTACCATGTTGCTTGTGATGTTTTGTATCCTGCTCGTGCTGGGCATGTTCATGGACCAACTTTCCATGATGCTGCTCACTGTGCCGATCTTCTTCCCCTTGGCGCAGACTTTGGGATTTGATCTAATCTGGTTTGCGGTGGTGATTTTGCTGGCGCTGGAAATAAGCTTCACAACGCCTCCGTTTGGCTTGTTGCTGTTTGTGATGAAGGGCGTCTCTGCACCAGGCACCACGATGCGCGATATATATGTGAGCGCGATTCCTTACATGGCATGTTCAATCTTGCTTGTGGGCTTGCTGATCCTTTTCCCAGAAATCGCATTATGGTTGCCCAACCTGACGGAATGATGCGAGCATATGGGCAGTTAGGCATTGCCATTAAATTGCGGGGATGCGCCTTTGGCGGAGCGTTCGTTTAAAAAAGAAGTTCAAAAGCTGAGGCTTGGAGAGGGAGAAACCTTCACAGGCGAAGGTATTCTTGCAGTCACTAAAGCCTTGCTACAATCTGGTGTCGGATATGTGGGTGGGTATCAAGGTGCGCCAATCTCTCATTTGATGGATGTGTTGGCTGATGCTCAGGATATTTTGGGCGAACTTGGCGTACATTTTGAGGCAAGTGCAAGCGAGGCCGCCGCCGCCGCCATGTTGGCAACATCGGTGCATTATCCCATCCGTGGGGCCGCCACGTGGAAATCAACTGTTGGCACCAATGTGGCATCAGACGCCTTGGCCAATCTTGCCTCTACCGGTGTTGTTGGTGGTGCGCTGATCATTACCGGTGAAGACTATGGCGAGGGCTCGTCTATTATGCAGGAGCGTTCGCACGCTTTTGCAATGAAATCGCAAGTGTGGTTGCTCGACCCGCGGCCAAACGCGGAAAGCATTGTTAAAGCGGTTGAAGATGGCTTTGCTCTATCGGAGGCAAGCAACACTCCTGTTATGCTTGAGTTGCGCATTCGTGCATGCCATGTGCATGGCTCGTTTGTGGCAAAAGATAACCGCAGGCCGTCATTAAGTTTGGCGGAAGCACGGTCTAATCCGCGAAAACAGCCCGGCCGTGTTGTGCTGCCGCCAGATTCATATGCCCATGAACGTGAAAAGCTTGAACAACGCTGGCCAGCGGCAGTTGAATTCATCAAGAAACACAAGCTCAACGAGCTGTTTGCCGGTGATGTCAAAGATGTGGGCATTATTCTGCAGGGCGGAATGTACAATGCAGTCATCGCTGCCTTGCGCAAGCTGGGTCTTGCGGATGTCTACGGTGAAACACGTATTCCGCTCTATGTCATGAATGTCACTTATCCCCTCATCGATGATGAGGTGATCAAGTTCTGCAAGGCAAAGAAAGCTGTTCTCATGGTGGAGGAAGGACAGCCCGATTATTTGGAGCAGGCGGTTCACGCCATATTGCGCAAGGCCAAGGTTTCAACGCCGCTCCATGGCAAAGATATGCTGCCACGGTTTGGTGAATATGTGCCCAAGGTGGTGATTGAGGGATTTTCTAAGTTTTTGAAACAGCATGCACCGAAGGCGTTGACCAAAACGAAAGCGCCGCCACGCGGTCTGTCGAAAAAACTGCGTGAGCAGCTTGAAGGTGCAGCGCCGCCGCGCCCTGCTGGTTTTTGCACAGGCTGCCCAGAACGCCCAATTTTTTCCGCACTCACTTTGGTGCAAAACGAGCTGGGTGAACATCAAGTGAGCGGCGATATTGGCTGCCATCTGTTTTCAAGCCTGCCACCTTTTAACATTGGCACCTCGACCATGGGGTATGGTCTTGGTCCGGCATCGGCTTCAGGTTTGAACACCGGCGAAGGCAAGCGCCAAATCTCTATTATGGGCGATGGTGGCTTCTGGCATAACGGGCTCACCAGCGGGGTTGGCAATGCGGTGTTCAATAACTCTGATGATGTCATCGTACTGATAGATAATTACTATGCAGCCGCCACCGGCGGGCAGGATATTCTCTCGTCACGTGCTAAAAACGTCTCAAAGTCGACGCGCCACCCGATTGAAAAGGCGGTGCGCGGCGTTGGCGTAAATTGGGTGCGTTTGATAGATGACACCTACGATGTTGAAGCCATGCGGCGCGTGCTGCGTGCGGCGCTCACTACCCAAACCAAGGGTCCGAAAGTTGTTATTGCTTCAAGTGAATGCATGCTCAATCGCCAGCGTCGCGAAAAGCCACAAAAGCAAAAACTTATTGCAAATGGCAAACGGGCAGAGGTCGAGAGGTTTGGCGTCGATGCAGATATCTGCACTGGTGATCACGCCTGCATTCGTATTTCGGGCTGCCCTTCTTTAAGCCTCAAAGATAACCCAGATCCGTTACGTGATGACCCGATTGCCCATGTGGATGAAACATGTGTGGCATGCGGCCATTGCGGCGAGGTGGCTGATGCAGCCGTGCTATGCCCGTCATTCTACAGCACCAGCATCGTCAAAAATCCAAACATGCTCGACCGTGTGCTGAGTAATATTAGACATTGGACGATTTCAAAATTACAAGATCGCTATGCGCGCCGCTGGCTGTCATCTGAAGAGGCTCGGTGATGGCAGGTGCGCTTTCATCTGGCGGTCCGATTGCTGTATCGATCCTCGCGATTGGCGGGCAAGGTGGTGGTGTCTTGACATCTTGGCTTGTTCAGCTCGCGGAAGCCCAAGGTTGGCACGCTCAATCAACCAGCGTACCGGGCGTTGCGCAGCGCACAGGTGCCACTTTGTATCATGTGGAAATGCTGCCACGCGAAAAAGGAAAGGGCGCACCGGTGCTTTCTCTCATGCCGGTACCCGGTGAAGTTGATCTCGTTGTTGCGGCAGAATTTTCAGAAGTGGCCCGTGCCATTCAGCGTGAATTGGTGTCGCGTGACCGCACCACGCTTATTGCCTCTACTCACCGTCAATTAGCGATTGCGGAAAAGTCCCACCCAACTTCAGGCCAAATAGACTCTTCCCTTCTAAACGACGCCGGACGAAAAGCAGCAAAAGCATTTCACGCAACCGATATGGCAGCAATCGCCAAGCGTCATGGTAGCGTTATTTCCGCATCCCTGTTCGGTGCCATTGCTGCTTCTGGTGCGTTACCATTTGCACGGGCAGACTACGAGCAGGCAATTCGTGACGCTGGCGTAGGTGTTGAAGCAAGCCTTGCCGCGTTTGATGGCGGGTTCAACGCGGTTGCGCTGAAAGAAGAACAGATTGCCGAGAATGTCCGTGATAATTCTGGTAAAATCGGATCGAAAACCGTCCTAACACCCTGGTTTTCGGATCGAATTACCGGCAAATTCCCTCAAAACGCGGTCGAAATAGTTGGTTTTGGCTGCCAGCGTGTGGCGGATTTTCAGGACCAGGATTATGGCGACACCTACCTTGATAAACTCGCACAAGTGGCGAAAATTGATACTGGAGATGATCATCTTTTGACGCGTGAAGTTGCGAAATATCTCGCAAATTCAATGGCCTACAATGATGTTGTGCGAGTTGCCGATTTAAAAATCCGCCAATCGCGCTTTTCCCGCATTCGCCAGGAAATTTCGGCGCACGACGCAGAAATTGTTAAAATCACAGAATACATGCACCCAAGATTAGAAGAGGTTTGCTCTATCTTGTCTCCTTCCGCCGCTGAACGGGTAAAAAAAAGCAAGGTATTATCGGGGGTTACGCGATTTTTCTTTGAAGGCGGAAGGCGTTTGCGCACCGATTCCATAGCGGGTTTTTTGCAATTGTATATCGTTGCGGCATGGCGCAAAAATCGCCTTAAATCGCTGCGCCATCAGACTGAAATGACGCTTATAGAACAATGGCTTGGAAAGATTATAGAAACGGCGCCCAAGAATTATGACCTGGCAGTTGAAATCGCTCGTTGTCCGCGATTGATCAAGGGTTACAGTGATACTCATGAACGCGGAAAAAGCAAATATTACAAAGTATTAGAAGGAATAACCCAAGTTGCTGGGCGCGATGATGCTGCGCAATGGGCAAGCCGCTTGCTTGATGCAGCGGTGCAGGATGCGGACGGGGAGGCGCTGGACGGCGCGTTGCAAACCATAAACAGCTTTGCTGAAAAGCGCATTGAAAACAAAGTGTTATGATGGTTGATACGATTTACGAAAAATTTCGTGATATCGCGGAGGCGTACCCTGGCAGACCCTTTTTAAATGTTATCCCCACCACAGCTGAAGCCTATAAAATAGAATCTGGTAAAATTTCGTATGGCGCGCTGCTTGCGCGGATTGAGGAAAGGAAAAAAAGTTACGCAAAAAAGCGATACCGACAGGGCCATCGTATCGGTTTGCTGCTTGAGAACCGACCTGTTTTTTTTGAGCATTGGTTTGCGCTGAATGCTCTAGGTGTTTCGGTGGTGCCGATTAATCCAGATCTGCGTTTTGGCGAGCTCACATATTTGCTTGGGCACTCTGAGCAGTGTCTGTGCGTGGCGATTGAAGAGCGGCGAGAAGACTTGCGCAAGGCATGCCCCGGCCTATCGGTGATCGGTCCCGACGATGAGCCCACTACAGCGCCCTATGTGCGTGTGGTGGAGGGTGACGAGGCGGCGCTACTTTATACATCGGGCACCACCGCGCAACCAAAAGGGTGTGTGCTGTCGAATGAGTATTTTTTAATGTGTGGGGAATGGTATTCATCCGTAGACGGATTCTATTCTTTATCTCACAAGGATGAACGAATGCTCACACCGCTGCCCCTTTTTCACATGAATGCCATGGCGTGTTCGGTGATGGGGATGATCTTTGTCGGTGGATGCTTGAGCGTGCTCGACAGGTTTCACCCCTCAAGCTGGTGGCAGGATGTGAGGGATGCGCGAGCGACAATCATCCATTATCTTGGGGTCATGCCTGCGATCTTGATGAATATGCCAGCGCGCGCAAATGACAAAAGCCATTCTGTCCGCTTTGGGTTTGGGGCGGGCGTTGATCGCGCGCTACACGCTCCGTTTGAAGAACGGTTCGGCTTTCCGCTTATCGAAGCTTGGGCCATGACCGAAACAGGAAATGGCGCTGTGGTGGCCGCTTTTGAAGAGCCGCGCCATATTGGCACCAACTGCTTTGGCAAACCGCGAGAAGCTGTCGATCTGCGCGTCGTCAATGGTGAAGACATTAACGTTACCCAAGGCGAAGAGGGTGAGCTGTTGGTGCGCCATGCGGGCGCCAACCCCAAGAAAGGCTTTTTCACGCGCTACTTGAAGAACAAGGAAGCGACGGCAGATTCCTGGGCAGGCGGGTGGTTTCACACTGGTGATATCGTGCGCGAGAACGCTGATGGCACCTTGATTTTCGTTGACCGAAAGAAAAATGTTATCCGTAGATCAGGTGAAAATATTTCCGCTGTGGAAGTTGAGTCGACGTTAAACAAACACCCATCTGTTGCGTCATCCGCCGTGGCGCCAGTGTCTGATCCTTTGCGCGGAGATGAAGTGTTTGCCTGCATCGTTGCGCGAAAAAAATTCAAAGCAGAAGAGTTGGTGCAGTGGTGCCGATCGCAGCTTGCTTACTACAAGGCACCTGGATATGTGGCGTTTGTTAATGAGTTACCCGTCACAGCAACGAATAAGCTTAATCGGGGCAAACTTACAGCCCTCGTGAAAGAACTTCACAGCCAAGGCGTCGCTACCGATATGCGTCACCTCAAAAAGCGGGATCGGTCGCAATGAGCGCGCGCCAACACCGCCAAGCCTATGATGGCATTGTAATCGCTGCGCCAGTAAGCATTCCTTATGAGCGCTATTCAACTGAAACTGCCCATTGGTGGATCGCACGCGCGCTCAAAGGTTTATGTGAAACAGCAGGCGTCAGTCACCGCGCTCTAGACGGGTTTTGTGTTTCGTCCTTCACGCTGTTCCCGGATACAGCCGTGGGCCTTACCCAGCATTTGGGCCTCACCGCGAGATGGCTCGATCACGTGCCCATGGGGGGCGCATCGGGTATTGTGTGTTTGCGTAGGGCTGCGCGCGCCGTTCAGTCTGGTGATGCGGAATGTGTTGCCTGCCTCTCCGGCGATACCAACCATGTGGATTCGTTTAGGCGTATGCTTTCAAGCTTTAGCCGCTTTGCACAAGATGGCTCATACCCTTATGGCGCGGGCGGGCCCAATGGCAGTTTTGCCCTGATCACCGATCATTACATGCAAAAGTTTGGTGCGACGCGGGAAGATTTCGGCAAACTCTGTGTCGCCCAGCGCAAAAACGCTGCCAGTTTCCCGCATGCTCTGCTGAAGAAACCGCTATCGATGGAAGACTATCTTTCAGCGCGGCCGATTGCTGATCCACTTGCACTGTTTGACTGTGTGATGCCGTGTGCGGGTGCCGAAGGTTTTTTGGTGATGCGCGAAGATATGGCGCGCGATCTCAATCTGCCATTTGCACGTGTACTCTCGACCATAGAAAACCACAACGCCTATCCAGATGACCCTATTCAGTTCAGAGGTGGTTGGGCGGTGGACCGTGATGAGCTCTGGGCAATGGCTGGGATGTCACCAAGTAATGTGGACCTTGTGGAAACTTATGACGACTATCCCGTCATCTCGATGATGCAGATTGAAGATCTGGGCTTTTGTGAAAAAGGTGAAGCGCCCGATTTTGTGCGTTCAAACAGTTTTGAGTGTTCGGGAAGCTTTCCCCATAACACATCAGGCGGGCAACTTTCTGTTGGCCAGGCAGGGGCAGCGGGCGGATTTCTGGGGATTGTCGAGGCGCTGCGCCAAATTATCGGCCAAGCACTGGGAGACCAGGTGAAAGACGCGCAGGTTGCGGCCGTATCAGGTTTTGGCATGATCAATTATGATCGGGGCCTCTGTTCTGGCGCTGCCATATTGGCTGGAGAGAAAATTGGTTGATGCGCTAAAACCACCGCCCAGGAAGAATCCGCAACGACGAACGGTAAGCCCAACCTTGCCGCCCATGCCGCGCAGCCGTGCGGCAATGGAATTCACTATAGCTGCGGCACAGGGGCGATTTGCACTGCAGAAATGCGATGAGTGCCAAAGCGTGACTTACCCGCCGCGCGAGACCTGCCCCAACTGTTTATCTATGGAGTTAAGTTGGCAAGATTTGAACCCGGGCGGGGTCTTGCTTGCAGAATCCACCGTGCGCACCAGCACCAACACTTATTTTCGCGAGCGTACCCCATGGCGCATCGGTACGGTTCAGCTTGATGGCGGCCTAACGGTGCTCGCCCACATTCATGATGACATTAAGCCCCTTGGCCGCGTGCGGATGATTGCGCGCACGGATAAATCTGGCCAGGGCGTGTTGATGGCTCTTCCTGAAAAGGAGACGGAACATATGAACGATGAAGCAAAGCTACGCGAGCTCACATGCGATCCGAAACATCGCCGTGTGCTGATTACTGACGGGCGCACACAATCTGGCCGTGCTCTTGCCCGCGCGGTGAGTGATGCTGGCGCATCAATTGTGTTTGTTGGCATGAGCGAGACCTGGCGCCGTGATGGCGATGATGATCTCAACGCCATAAAAGGTGTTGAGATCGTGCCGCTTGATCTCACCAACACGGATAGCGTCAACGAGCTTGCCGCTGAAATTGGCGGCAAGACAGATATTCTGATCAATACAGCAGAACATGTGCGCCCGGGCGGGGTTATAACGGGCAAAGGCGTCGTTACGGCGCGCGATGAGATGGAGATATATTATTTTGGCCAATTGCGTTTGGCGCAGGCTTTTGGGCCGATTATGCGCGGCCGTGGCAGCGATGGTGTAAACAGTGCGGCGGCGTGGGTAAACATTCTCTCGGTCTACGCGCTTTCCAATATGCCTTCGTTTGGATCAAACTCGGCCAGTCAGGCAGCTGCGCTGTCATTGTCCCAATGTCTGCGGGCTGAGTTTTCAGGAAATGGCGTGAAGGTTGTTACCCTGTTCACAGGGCCATTGGAAGAAGAGTGGCGCCAACCCCTACCGCCACCAAAGGTAACGCCTGAAGGTCTCGCGGCAGCTATGGTGAACGCATTGCAGCAGGGCCTTGAAGAAGTGAGCGTTGGGGCGATTGCGCAAGATGTCACGAAACGCTGGGGGGAGAACCCGCGCCTGCTGGAGCGTGAAATGATGAGCGAGGCCAATGCCTGACATGTCGAAACTTGAAGCGCTTGCATCTGGTCTTGCCGGGGAAGACATTCGCGTTGTTGACCTCACCCACACCCTGGACCCAGATTTTCCGGTGATTGTTCTCCCACCAGAATTTGGCCAGTGCGCGCGGTTCAGGGTGGAAGAAGTCTCGCGCTATGATGAGCGGGGCCCCGCCTGGTATTGGCGCAACTTCACTTGTGGTGAACACACGGGCACCCATTTTGATGCCCCGGTGCATTGGGTGTCGGGCAAGGATTTACCGCGCGCAACTGTCGATAGCATACCGGTTGAGGCCTTTGTGCGTGGTGTGTGCGTAATTGATTGTTCCGCGCAGACGGCAGACGACGATGATTTTCTGATGCAAACAGACGATATTCTGGCGTGGGAACGCGCACATGGCGAAATTCCACCCGGCTATTGGGTGCTCATGCGTACCGATTGGTCGAAGCGCTCAGGTGCTGCATATTTGAACATGCTTGATGATGGCGCACATACACCGGGACCCGATCTTGCGGCAATAAAGTTTCTAATTGAGGAACGCAACATCATTGGATTCGGCACCGAAACAGTAGGTACTGACGCTGGGCAGGCGGCACATCTGTCGCCACCGTATCCAGCACACTACCTGCTTCACGGCGCGGGGCGGTACGGCTTGCAGTGCCTGGCAAATCTGGATCAGCTACCACCCACTGGCGCGGTGCTTGTCTGCCCACCGCTCAAAATCAAACACGGGTCTGGAAGTCCGTTGCGGGTTTTAGCGCTGGTTGAAAACTGAATTTAGAGACCCTTGGGATGGGTCATGAATTCCTCAATAATGTGGTCTGGTGCCTTGGCATAATCAGATGTTCGGCTTACTCCAAGGCCTGTCTTTTCACGCAGTTTAACGGCCATTTCAGCCATTTTTACTGCAATGGGAATGCCGTTGATCACCGGTGCGCCGCCAACATTGTGATTGTGAAATTGTGAAAACAGCACCATTGGGATGCCGCCACCGGGAATAAGCACATCGACCCCTTGTTCCACCAGAGGTTCAGCTTGTTCATCAAACAATGCCTTAACTTTAAGCGCATCTGCCTCGCTGCCATAAGCACCCAGTATTTGGCCGGGTTCGAAGCTCATGGCGTGCACGCCGGTAACACGCTCTTTTAGGCCATACTTGCCAAGTTGGTGGTGAAACCAAGGAATGAATTTAGGGTTGATGGTGACGATGCCCAACTGCTGTCCGAGCTGGCAGGAATAAAGCATCGAAGACTCACCCAGCGCGATCACCGGAATATCGACGACAGAGCGGGCTTCATAAAGCCCGGCATCCTGAAAGTGCCCGATGATGAAAGCATCATAGCCGTCGCGTTCGGCCTGCACCGCATTGCAAATCATTTCCCGTGCGCAGCGAAACTCGACCAACGGGTGGGCGTAAGAATCAAATGGTGTGATCCCAATGATATCTATCGAAGTGCCTTCATCGACAACGCTGTTGAGATGCGGCTGCAGTGCATCCCAATATGATTTGCCATTCTCGTAATCCACATAACTTTGGTAACAGAGTCTCATGATACATCGTCCTAGGGTGTATCCAGGCCTGCAAACTTCCGGGCGGCCCAGGCTTGCATAATGCGGTCTGCACACATGGCAAGCAAGGCCATGGAGAGGCCGGAAACCATACCGGTACCGGTATTTGCTGCACTCAACGATTGATAGATTTGCTGGCCCAGCCCAGTGGTTCCCACCAGTGCGGCGATCACCAACATGGCGAATGCGTACATGATGGTTTGGTTCAAGCCGACCATGATGGACGGCATGGCCAGCGGCAATTTCACCTGCCAGAAAATCTGCGAAGGCGTGCAGCCTTGTTCAACCGCGACTTCGAGCAATTGCGGAGGAACTTGCCGCAGACCATTTTCGGTATAGCGCACCGCAGGAACAAAGGCATATGCGATAATTGCAAGCAATGCAGTGAACTCGCCAACCTGGAAGAACATTAAGACCGGGATGAGAAAAACGAACAGCGGAATGGTTTGAAAGGTATCGCATATGGGGCGCATGATGGCTGACACCGTGTCGCTTGATGCCGCCCACACCCCAAGCGAGCCACCGATGAGGAAAGACAGAATTGCTGCGGCACTGCACAGATAGACCGACAGCATGGCGCGCTCCCACATGCCGGTGAGCAGAATGAATGCCAACGCGCAAAGTACAAAAATGGCCGTCTTTCTGCCACCCGCCATATAGGCCATCAATGTTAGCGATGCTATCGCAACACTCCAGGGAACACCCGTTGTGCCCAGATAGAGCAGGTATGCAATTCCGGCAACGCCAACACCTGCCCGCCAATTCCCGCGATAGGCTGCAGCAAGGGCCAAGAGCGCACAAGCAACGCCATAAGAAATGCGCATGGCGGGTGTAAAATCAAACCCCCAAGTGAAAGGTAAGATTGATTGTGAGAATCCAACACGAAGCGGCAAGAGGTAATAGAAGAAGAACGTGTTCTTTATCGATGTTAGCAAATCGCCATAAGTGGCAACCACGCCGTCAAGCCGGGTGTTCAGCCAATCGGCCAGTGCTTTCGACCAGGCGGGATCTTCGATGGCAGCGCCCATCTTTGTTGCTTTGAGGATGATGAGCAAGGCCACAAGACCAGCAGCCACGATATAAATGCGATGTTTGTTTTCGTCGGGAACGCTTAGCGTGTCGCGATTGGCGTAAGCTGCGGAAATCCGGTCCATTATAATAGCGATGAAAACAATCACGGCGCCTGCCATCAAGCTGTCGCCGAACCGCGCCTTGCGCATGGTGGAGAGCACTTCCCAACCGATATCGTTGAAGCCGCCAATAACGGCCGCGATGATGACCATTGAAAGTGCCGCCATAATGGTTTGATTAATGCCGACCTTTATTTGTCCCATGGCAGCGGGGATCTCGACCCACAATAATTGTTGAACCGATGAACAGCCGCTCATACGAGCTGCCTCGCGAATTTCTGATGGCACCAATTGCAAACCCAGCGCAACATTGCGCACCATGGGTGGGCAAGCATATACAGCGCTTGCAATAAGCCCCACAACGGGCCCAAATCCAAACAGTGCGAGCAACGGAATGAGGTAGGCAAAGGTTGGGATGGTCTGCATCAAATCCAGAATAGGCGGGACGATACGCTTTCCGGTTTTCGAGCGGTCTGCGTAGATACCAATACCAAGCCCCAGCATCAGCGACAGAGGAACAGCAATTCCTACCAGCGCCATGGTGTTCATGGCCTGCTCCCAATACCCAGAAAGCGCCACATAAAGGCATGCGCCCAAACAAACAACAGCAAGCATGGCGCTCTGGGCACGGTAGGCGAAACACACAACCGCGAGCACCGTAACAGGCCACGGCACCCAGTTGAGAACCTCGCGCAAGGCTTTCATGGGGAATTCCAACAATTTTGCAACAAAGCGGCTGACTGGTTTTACTAATTCCACGAAACGGTCGGAAACAAAATTAATCCAGTCAGCAACAGGAATGGCCCATTCGGCAGGGAACTTCGCAAGCCATGCTAGGCTTGGCAAATGCGCAGCACAAACCAGCGCGAGCGCCGTGATCGCCAGCCAGGCCCAGGCATCTTGTGGAACACGCGCGTTGGTGCCCAGTGACGACGTGTTTGCAAGATCACTTGCCATGGCTCTCACCGCTCAAAGCGGATGCAAGGCGTTCAGGGGTGATGGTACCTATGAGATTGCCCTCTTCATCCGCGCAGGAAAGCGCGCCCCCACGTTCAGCAGCCCAGCTCAGCGCATCTTCCAGGGTCATATCGGGGCTGAGCGCTTCGGTTGAGGCGCCTTTTTTCTGCTCTTCTGAAACGGGTTCCATCAATTGTTCAACTTTGATGATTTTGGTGCGCGGGGCTTCTTTCACAAACTCGGCCACGTAATCAGTCGCTGGGTTGAGGACAATATCCTCTGGCGTGCCCACCTGAACGATTAAGCCGTCTTTCATAATGGCGATACGGTCGGCCAGACGCACAGCTTCCATAAAGTCATGGGTAACGAAAATAATGGTTTTGTGAAACATTGTTTGCAGACGCAACAGCTCTGACTGCATTTGCCAGCGGATCAACGGATCAAGTGCGCTGAAGGGTTCGTCCAGAAACCAAAGCTCGGGGTCAACCGCCAGACTGCGCGCGATGCCGACGCGTTGCTTCTGGCCGCCTGAGAGTTGATGAGGAAATGCACTTTCGCGGCCTTCAAGGCCCACCAGTTCGATCATCTCCATTGCTTTGGCCTGCCGGTCTTCATCGGAGATGCCCTGCACGCGCAGCGGAAAGGCGACGTTTTCCAAAACGTTCATATGGGGAAATAGGCCGAAATGCTGGAATACCATGCCCATTTTCTTGCGGCGTATTTCCATAAGCTGTTTTTCAGAAATATTGAGGAAGTCTGCACCATCTACTTTAAGATCACCGGCGCTTGGTTCAGTGAGACGCGACATGCAACGCATTAAAGTGGATTTGCCTGAACCAGAAAGGCCCATCAGTACGAAAAACTCACCTTGCTTGATTTCAAGATTGATATCGCCACAGGCAACAATGCCACCGCTTGAGCGGATATTGTCCGCCAGCTGTATGGCTTCACTCCCCGTCGGCAAGTCACCTGCTGGCAATTTGTGCTGTGGGCTTTCCCCAAAGACCCGCCAAAGACCGCTGCATTCCAGTGCAATATCAGAACCTGCGTTCATGTTTCCCCCCATTGCATGTGCGCTATGATAGCAACGAAAAACGCGCGCTTGGGATATTTTTCCAAACGCGCGCTCATCTCATTCAAACGGAACTAATTGGTGGCTGCGACCCAGCCTTTCCATTTATCTTCATTCTTATCCATCCACTCAGCGACCACTTTTTCAAGCTTGCCACCTTCCTGGTCGATTGCTGCCATCATGTTTTGCTGGTCAGCTGTTGGAATGGAAACATTTTTCAGGATTGTGTGTGCGGCAGGCCATTTTTTCTCAAAGCCTGTCCAAACAACCTTGAACACACGCGCTGGTGCGAAATCACAATCGTTCACAGCTTCAGGGTTCACGCCCCATTTGGGGTCTTTAAAGCAATCGTCTTCTGCCTTTGGCAATTCAACCCATTCTGTTTCGTATTTGGACAATGCCCAGTGCGGCTGCCAGAAGACGATCAGCAATGGTGTCTTCTTGGTCACAGATGCCTTGAGTTCAGAAATAAGTGCGCCTTCAGAACCAGCAGGGACTGCTTTAAACGGCAGGTTAAGACCTTTCAGGCGATCAGCACCTGGTGTGCCCCAGTCGGCTGGATAGTCGATCAAGCGGCCTTGCGGAAGGGTTTCCGCAGTGGCAAATTTGGCAGCGCATTCTTTCAAGGCTTCCCATTTTGGCAGGCCCGGGCACATTTCTTTCACATGCACGGGATAAACTAATCCTTCGCGTGCATCCAAGCCGGTATCGCCAATATCAACGACTTTGCCCGCTTCCGACATTTTCTTCCAAAGATCAGGTGCGTTGGAGCTCCACACTTCCATGGTGCCATGCAGCTCACCGTCGGCAATCGCTGTAAACTGACTATCATAACCTGCGGTTACGTATTCAACGTTGTAGCCCGCCTTTTTTAAGGTTTCACCGGCAATGTGGGTTGAAATGTGCTGGCCAGTCCATTCGTTGACTGCAAGTTTGATGGTTTCATCTTTGGCACCCATTTCGGCGCCAAATGCGGCCGTGACCGACAGCGCGGTTGCAGCAACTGCAGTAACAAGTAGTTTCTTTAACATTAGATCCCTCCCTCTGGATTGCATGGCGCAGTTTGATGCGCTCTTTACGTGATTATCGCAACCTAACCTAATTCATTATTTTTATTGAGCAACAGATTATTGCACACTGCAAGAATAATGCCGAACACTTGGAATGTCGGCATTACGCTCTTCGCTAAAATAATGCTGCACAAAACAAAAAACGGCACACTCAAGCACCGCTTTTCAAAAATTTCAATTTTGCGCTTACTTCAGACCGGGCGCACTTCGCTAACTTCTGGAATGAAATGGCGCAGCAGGTTTTCAATGCCTTGCTTGAGAGTTGCTGTGGAAGACGGGCAACCGGCGCATGCGCCTTGCATGCGCAAGTGAACGATGCCATCGCGATATCCATAAAAGGTAATGTCGCCACCATCTTGTGCAACGGCGGGCCGCACGCGCGTATCGAGCAGCTCCTTGATTG
>JBPCVX010000029.1:0-17703 GCA_051010095.1 Hyphomicrobiales bacterium | reverse complement strand
GTGCAGGCTCTGGGGCTCATTTTCTTCACTGTGTCCAGCACACTTTCAATATCTTTTCTCTTTCACAACCTGTTGAGCATGGAGACGAACCTGCTGTCACTCTATGCCGTGATCCCTTCCGTGGTTGGGCTCATTCTGGGTCCGCGCTACCGACACAAGATCTCAGAGGAAAAATTCACCAGATTGTTTTTCATCGGACTGCTCATCACCGCGCTCTATATGATCTGGCGCGCGTTCTTTTAGAGCGCCCGAACGTCAACTAGGATGCCTTAAAACACGCGCCTAAAGCTGGTGGGCGTGTCGTAAATATAAGCGATGCGCGAAACAGCCTCTTCAACAGGTTCAACAACCGTTTGCATGTGGTGGCCATTTGAATGAATCATATGGATTTCATCCATCATCAAGCCCATATGGCCTTTCCAGAAAATAAGATCACCGGCCTGCAGGCGTTTCGTGTCCATGTGATCGAGTGGTTTACCGAGATAGGCTTCCATCATGTCGCTATCGCGCGGTGCCGCCATGCCTGATGCCAGGCATGCAAGCTGCACAAGGCCGGAACAATCAACGCCGAAAGCAGAGCGCCCACCCCATAAATAGGGCACGCCGATAAACTTTTCAGCTTCTGCCATCGGGCTACCGGCAGCGCGTTCCAGCGGGCGCAGATGCGCTGAATAAATGTGTCCGCCATCCTTGGTTTTTGAAAACTTCTCGCCTTCTTCAACAATTTCAAAGCGCTCACCAAACGATACATGCTCCGCAGCAGGGTGTTTTATGCTGGCTTCTGGATAGATGAAACTTGCAAGCACGCTGATCTCGTGGGTGGGTGTGCTGATCTCTTGGCTCAAACAGTCAGCGGGCAAATAACCAACATATCCATCTGTCTGCAGTTGTCCCCAGGCCCAACCATCGGCAACATCAAAGACGCGCACTTGTTCACCACGCAAGGCCTGGCTGTCGCGGTCTGCCGCCTCATTCGGGGCACTGCGTATGTCAGTCACACCTGCGGTGACCATATACGGCGCGCCTTCCACATAGCGTGCTGCTTCAATCAGGTCTTTCAAAGCACTGTCGGCGAGATCATTGCGGTAAGCGTGAACACGCGGGTCATACAAAGCTTGCTGATCAGCAGTCATTTAAAAAACTCCTTAGAGCGAGCCACTTGCGTTCCGGGCAATTGTATCAGCCAGATGCTCCAAAAATAACGATCCTTCAACTGTGCGCTGTATCAAAACATTGCGGCGATCTTGTGCGTCCCGGCGTCTGGCCACCAAACCCATTTGCCCCATGGAATCTAGCGCCCGTGTAATCACCGGCTTGGTTACATTAAGCTTGGCGGCAAGACCGCGCACAGTATGTGGCGGCGGTTCTAAATAAATGGTGAGCAAAATCGTTGTCTGGCGCGCCGACAGATCCGGCGCATCGTCGAGCACCAGATCAAGGTTTACATCATGCCAAAGCTTTAGCGCTTGTGCCGTTGTCAACGTCACGCCACTCCCCTTCACTACACACTACAAACGAGGTCGTTTCGGTTCCGTATCATTTAACCAGCACAATGCGCTGCACGCAAGCTTTCTAGGCGTAGCGGTCTTCAAGCACTTTGTAGAGCGCCAGAATACCTTGCGCAGCACCACCTTGCGGGCGGCCCGGCTTGGCAGTAGGTGTCCAGCCATAGATGTCGAAGTGAACATATGATTTCGCATCGTCGACAAAGCGCTTAAGGAAGAGTGCAGCTGTCATGGAGCCAGCAAACCCTCCACTTGTGATGTGGTTCACAACTGCAACCTTGCTGGAGAGCCAAGTGTCATAAGGTTGCCAGAAGGGCATGCGCCACAAGGGATCGTTTTCATGCGCAGCAGCATTAACAATGTCTTGCGCAAGCTTGTTGTCATCGGTGTAGAATGGCGGCAGGTCTGGACCAAGCGCTACCCGGGCAGCTCCGGTGAGGGTTGCCATATCGATCAACAGTTCGGGTTTTTCTTCATCGGCAAGTGTTAGGGCATCGCCCAAAACAAGTCTGCCCTCTGCATCCGTATTGCCAATCTCAACGCTTAAACCCTTACGGCTGGAAAGCACATCGCCCGGCCTGAACGCGCCTGCAGAAATGGAATTTTCAACCGCTGGCACCAGCACGCGCAGGCGCACCCTTAATCCGGCATCCATAATCATTTGCGCCAACCCCAATACGTTGGCGGCACCGCCCATATCTTTCTTCATCAATGCCATCGAACCGCCGGGCTTGATATTGAGGCCACCACTGTCAAACGTGACGCCTTTGCCGACCAACGTGACTTTCGGATCGCGCACCTTGCCCCAACTCATATCGATTAACCGAGGCTCTTCATCAGAAGCGCGGCCCACTGCATGCACCATGGGGAAATTGCTTTTAAGAAGCGCGTTGCCCTTGATGACTTTGATTTTGGCTGCATACGCCTTGGCGAGTTTCCGGCTTTCGGCTTCCAGCGCCACTGGCCCTAGATCATTTGCCGGGATGTTAATGAGATCGCGCGCAAGCTTCACCCCGTCCGCCAGACGCTGAACGCGCTTTGCATCGACGCCCTTTGGGCACACCAGTTTGGCAGGCTTGCGGGCGGGCTTTTTGTACTTTGTGAACTGATAGGCTTCACACAGCCAGCCCAGTGCCAATAGGTCGGCACGTTTTGGCGCACCAGCAAAAATGTAATCACCTTCCGGCAAGGTTGAAGCAAGTTTGCCAGGCGCAAAAGGATCAAGCGACCCATCATCAGTTCCCATGCCAAATAAAACACATGAGATGCCGCCTTTTGCATCTGGCACGGTAACGGACCGCCCACGCTGCGCCTTGAACCCTTGAGTATTCACCCAGGCGGCGGCCTGCTTTGATAGTTTTTTGAGAACCTTGTTCAGATCGCTTTTGTGCACCAGTTCGATGGGCACCGCATTGCGCTTTCGCGCGCTCAGCAAAACTTCTTTCATCACCACGCCTTTTCTCGACATCTCTTCGGGGCAGAAGATGTAGCGGTTCACGCCATTGCGGGCAACATGGTTAATGATTTGTTGACGCTTGCTTGCGAAACTCTTGGCTCAAGACCGGTGAAGCTCTGCGCACCGGCGCGTTTGAAAATGCCAGGGCTGGGAAAAGTGATGTTTAGCTTTATTAATTATAGCGCAATCGCGCGTCGCAGCGCTCTTGCGGGTCTCATTGCAGTTAGTGTTGTGGGCTGCCAAACCTCTGGAAATAGTGTCAAGCCATTGCTTGGCGGCGGAGACGAGGCAGCCCCCAACGTTGGTAACGCCACTGTTCAGGAAACAACCGCCTGGGGCAAAAAATGGGAAGCCAGTAAGGGCGATCCAAATCTTACGCTGGAATATGTTGCGCGGTTGAGAGCCATTAACTCAGATGGCCGCGCGTTGGCGGTGCTTGAAGAGGCAACAAAAGCCAATCCTAATTCCACCGCGCTAAAGGGTGAGTATGGCAAGCAACTCGCCAAAACGGGCAAGTTTGAGCAGGCAAGTGTTGTATTACAGCGCGCCGCCGCAGCCCCTGATTCCACCTGGCAGGTCAACTCAACCCAAGGCATGGTGTTCGATCAATTGGGCCGCCATGGTGATGCCCAGAACGCTTATCAAACGGCGTTGAAGAAGTCGCCCAATGAAGTCGCCGTTCTCAACAATCTTGGATTGTCGCAAATGCAAAGCGGTGATTTGACAGGGGCTGAAAAAACGTTGCGCGTGGCTTATGCATCACCAGCAGGCAAAGCCAACCCTCGCGTGCGCCAAAACCTGGCATTAGTGGTCGGCATGCAGGGCCGCTATGAAGAAGCCAAGGAGATCGCGCAGAAAGATCTACCGCCGCATATGGTTGAAGCCAATATGTCGTACCTGCGCCAGATGATGGTTAAGCAAGGCGGCTAAAACGGCTAAGCAACTGTTTTAGTTCCGGACTTCCATCACCTGGATGGCGGCAGGGCCCAAGATCACCACAAAGATAACCGGCAGGAAGAATGCAATCATGGGAACCGTGAGCTTGGGCGGCAATGCAGCCGCCTTACGTTCAGCTTCCGCCATGCGCATATCGCGGTTTTCCTGCGCTAACACCCGAAGCGCGCTGCCAAGTGGCGTACCATAGCGTTCTGCCTGAATAAGCGAAGTCACCACCGCTTTCACGGTAAGCAGGCCTGTACGTGTTGCAAGATTCTCAAACGCCATGCGCCGATCTTGCAGATAAGACAGCTCTGCATTGGTGAGTGACATTTCTTCAGCCAAAGGCACCGATGTTGAACCGATTTCCGCAGCAACCCGCTGAAATGCGGCTTCAATCGACATACCCGATTCCACACAAATCAGCAGCAAATCAAGCGCATCTGACCAAGCGTTCTGGATAGATTCCTGACGGCGGCTAATTAGATTCTGCACCACAAGTGACGGGAAGTAATAGCCGAAATAGGCCGCGATCAAGCTGATCAGCAAACGCACCATCGGCGCCTGATCTGGCATAAACAAATAGAGATAGGCAAAAGCACCAAAACCAAACACCACTGGTGCACACACGCGGAAAAACACAAAACTCACCACATGCGCCTGGCTACGCAGGCCGGCCATGCGCAGCTTGTCGCGTGTCTCGCGCGAATCGGCCATATTGCGCATGTTGAACTTGTCGATGATTTGCACCATGAAGCCTTTTGGAGCTTCGCGCAGCTTCGCTTTGTTCTGACCTTCCGCAAGACGCTCACGGTTGCGCACTTTCAGACGCTCTGTCTCGCTTGAAACGGCTTTCATGCGCGAGCGAAATTTATCGCCCTCCATAAACGGAATAACGAGGGTGACAATGGTCGCAAAAGTCGCGATTGCGATCAGCCCTATGGCAAGAGATGCCGGGTCAAGATATTGCGTAATAAAGTCAACCATCTTACTTAACTCACACTCGTTTCAACACATACAAAGTCTAGATGCTAAATCTTGAAATTGATCATCTTGCGCATGATCAAAACCCCGATGGTCATCCAGATCGCGCTAGCGGCAAGCATCGTTTTGCCGAGGTTTTCTGTCCACAGCAAAGAGATGTAGTCGGGGCGCAACAAATAAAGCGCGATCATGATCAGCGGTGGCAATGAGCCAATAATTGCCGCTGATGATTTTGCTTCCTGAGAGACTGACCTAATCTTGGCCTTCATCTTCTTACGATCACGTAACACGGTGGACAAATTGCCCAGTGCCTCTGCCAAGTTACCGCCAGACCTGGCTTGAATGGCAATCACGATCGCAAGAAAGTTTACCTCTGGTAGGGGCACGCGTTCATGCATGCGCTCAATACCTTGCTCAATGGTGATGCCAACGCGTTGGCCCTCCACAACTTCGGCAAATTCTGGGCCCACTGGCGGCACCGTTTCTGTGGCGATCACCTTAAGCGTGTCATTCACCGGCAAGCCAGCTTTCAGGCCGCGCACAATCACATCGATGGCGTTGGCGAACTCAGCAAGAAACAGCGCCTGGCGGCGGTTGCGCTTGAAGTTCACAAACCATCGCGGCAAGCCAAAGGCCCCGGCAAATCCGGCCGCTGAACAAATGTAAATGTTGTAGCCATAGGCGTAGGCTGCAAAGAATATCACACTGCCGACAACGAGGCTCAATATCCAAAACATCTTTACCGAAATCTCAATGCCTGCTTGCTTCAACATCATTTCGATGGTGAGGCGCTTTTTGCGGGCGCGTTCACGCTGCTCGATCTGGTTCAGGGTGTCTTGAACTTGCTTACGCCGGGCATCTTTGGATTCGGCTTCTGGGCCCAACATTTTGCGGATCATTGAATCTGTATGATCGCCCGAAATTTGCGCAACCCGCTTCTGGCCGCGTTTTTCACCGTTCACGAACGGCATAGCGATAATGTATATAATAACAGCAACCGCGAGGCCAAAGCCCGCCAAAATTGCAATCTGTACTAACTCGTTACTCAACACTGTCCCAGCCCTCATTTACTCATAGGGTACGCAGGGTAAGGTTACACAAGAAACCTCACATCTCGTTTCTTTGCTCCGCTGCCTCTAAGGCCTCTGCCAGAGCAAGCTCATCTCCATAATAACGTGCACGATCCCAGAAATGGGGGCGCGCAATACCGGTTGACCGGTGATTGCCGATAATCTTACCGGCCGCATCTTCGCCTTCGATGTCGTAGACAAACAAGTCTTGGGTGATAATCACTTCACCTTCCATGCCCACCACTTCGGTAATGTGGGTGATCTTACGCGAACCATCACGCAGCCGCGCAGCTTGCACGATCACATCAATAGACCCGACAATCATCTCTTTGATGGTTTTTGAGGGAAGCGCAAAGCCGCCCATCGTAATCATCGATTCCAAACGCGACATGGCTTCTCGCGGGGTGTTGGCGTGCAACGTGCCCATCGATCCGTCATGGCCGGTGTTCATGGCCTGCAGCAAATCAAAAGCTTCAGGTCCACGCACCTCGCCCACGATAATGCGCTCAGGGCGCATACGCAGACAGTTTTTCACCAAATCACGCATGGAAATTTCGCCTTCGCCCTCAAGATTCGGCGGTCGTGTTTCAAGGCGCACCACATGAGGTTGCTGCAATTGCAGCTCGGCGGCATCTTCGCAGGTGATCACGCGCTCTTCTTCCTCAATAAACCCAGTAAGCGCGTTAAGAAGCGTCGTCTTACCTGAGCCCGTACCGCCAGATATCAAAACATTACAGCGGCATCTGCCAATGATTGAGAGGATTTTTGCCCCCTCTGGCGTAATCGAAGTGAAGTTCACCAAATCATCAAGCCGCAGGCGATCTTTCTTAAACTTACGAATAGTAAGCGCTGCGCCATCAATGGAAAGCGGGGGTGCGATAACGTTCACACGAGAACCATCTGGCAAGCGCGCGTCGCATATTGGGCTTGCTTCATCAACACGGCGGCCAACCTGGCTCACGATGCGTTGGCAAATATTCATCAATTGCTGATTATCGCGAAACCGGATACCTGTTGCTTCAATACGCCCATCGACTTCGATGTAGACTGTATCTGAGCCATTCACCATGATGTCGGCAATATCATCACGTGCCAATAGAGGCTCAAGCGGTCCATATCCCAAAACGTCATTGCAAATGTCTTCGAGCAACTCTTCCTGCTCGGCGATCGACATCATCACGTCTTTAATCGCAATGATTTCGCTTACAATATCTCTGATTTCATCTCGCGCGGCATCACGATCAAGCTGCGAAAGCTGGGTGAGATCGATGGCATCAATCAGCGCGTTAAAAATCGTGGTCTTGATGTCGTAATAGTCTTCAGACCGCGTTTGCTTCTTCTTTTTGGGTTGCGCGTCTTGCGCGGGCATAACCGGTGGCGGCGCGCCATTCCCATCCCCAGCAACAACAATTCCTGCCTGGGCCCCGTTTCCAGTGGTTTGCATGGGCGGTAAGTCGGGCACAGCCACGGCGTCTGTAGCCGCCGCATGCTGCGCGGCGCCATCGCTTACAGCGTCTGCACCAGACTTCCCAGGTGGCGGTGCTGCAGGAGCACCTGCCGTATCTCCACGCTTTCCGAACATTCTTATTTTTTCCCTTTACCGGTCAGTTTTCCAAGCAATGGTCCAAGGCTAAATTTGCCGCGCTTACCGGCTTCCGAGCGTCCGCTCACAAGCTTTGCAAGTTCCATAATGCTGTCTGAAGCTTTGGACTTAGGACTTACTTCAAAAACCATCTGGCCATTATTAGTCGCCGTGCCGAAAGTCACCGGATCATAAGGAATGACAATCGACGGTTTTATATCGATGGCCTTGGCAAAATCGGCTGCTGAAATTTCTGGACGCTTTGGAACGGCGGCCATATTCAGCACCAGATGTGGCATGCTGTCGTTGGGCCGTTCTGCCTTCATCATGTCGATAAGATTCTTGGTATTACGCAGGCTTGCAATTTCAGGCGTTGCAGTAATGACCACTTCATCCGCCTTTATCAGGGTTTGACGTGCCCATGGCGCCCACACATTTGGCATATCCACAATCACCGTCGGAACACTGTGACGGATCGTGTCGAGAATAATGTCGAGGGTTTCTTCTTCAATCTGAAAATCGCGATCAATTGCTCCAGGTGCCGTGAGCAAACTCAGCCGCTCACTACATTTCGTCAAAAGTCGATCGATCAGCATTTCATCAAGCCTGTCGGGCGCACCTAGCGCTTCGGCAATGCCTTGTGTTGAATCCTGATTGAAATTCAACCCCGCCGTTCCGTAGGCCAAATCCAAGTCAGTGATCACCACATCGTCTGACAATCTCTCAGAAATCGTCCAGCCCACATTGTGTGCCAACGTTGATGACCCAACCCCACCCTTGGCGCCAGCAAAGACAAAAATGCGTCCTACAGGCGTGGCGTCTGGTTTTGAATAAAGGCCCGAAATGCTCTCGATAAACTGCAACTCGGTTACAGGGGCAACAATATACTCACTTACCCCTTGCGACATGAGCGTGCGATAGAGCAGTACGTCGTTGACATGCCCGATCACCACAACCTTTGTGGTCTCGTCACAAACCTCTGCCAGCCGCGCAAGATCTTCAAGCATGCCATCACGCATGGCGCGCGATTCAACAATCAAAACGTTGGGCGTTGGCGCCTGTGAAAACCACTGTGTCGCGGCATTGATGCCACCAAGCTGAACATTGGTATGCGCTTTGGAAAAACGCCGGTCTTGGGCAGCGCCTTGCAATATCTGCGCTACCGGATCCGTTTCACAAAATGCTTGGATCGAAATGCGCGGAATGTCGGCCACTAGACCTAACCCCGACTGTGCCGATTCCTGGCCTGCCGTTCCGAACTGCTGGCTCTCTTCGAGCTCTGGCTCAATCTTTTCTGCTTGATCGTTCATGTATTCAATCCCGCTTGAAGTCTTATTGTGCAACCTGGCTCACAGCACCTGATGCTTCATCGTCTCGCTGTGAACTTGTTTTCTTACCGGCGATGAAATTGTCATAGACATCGTCATTACGTGTGCCCTTGAGTGGCCCTGATGCGCGCGGCGTAACAAGATCGCGCGGATTGTCCGCCATGGCCGCCAGATTGTGCTGGCTTGTACATCCAAGGTCCGGATAAGGTCGGTTTTCGCCCGTAACTGCGATGTTTTTCGACCAGTCACCGCACTTGTCAGTGACAGCGAAATAGCGCTTATAGCTGACAACCACCGGTGACCCCGGCCCGCCGGAATATTTCTTATGGGCGATCGCGCCGTAGGGCACATTTTCCTGCGACGCGAGATGCGCAACCCGCGCTGCAACGCCGCTCGCGCTCTTACCGCCGCGGTCTGGCACGGCGATCACCATGCGGCCCGCGGCTGTTGAAGGATAGCGCGACATAAACTTGCGCACTTCGTTCTCACGCGCTGGTGTAAACGCTGCACCCTTTTTAGTCGGCACTTGAAGTCGCACTGACCCCTTCTCAACTTCGATGGGGTAGCGCTGCCAATATTGTTCGCCCGGATTCATCGACAAGTCTTCATTATTGGCCGGCATTGACTGGCAACCTGCCGCCAGTGCCGCTGCCAAAACCAAAGCGCTTGTGCGCATGGTGCGGGCTGTAGATTTCCTCTTAAACGTCGTCATGTGTACTCTCCCAACCCTAGTCAATAATGTATCCGATTTCGCCGTGATATGTTCCCGCCGGCGCCTTACTGTCGGTGCCGTAAACAGCGTTCAAACGACCGAACAAAATGGTGTCCACGTCAGAGGGATCGATGAAGCGATCCAGTGGCGTTGCAAGCTGGCCTTCAGCGACCGGCTTCACAATTACCGGGGTCACCATCACCACAAGTTCGGTTTCGTTGCGTTGATAATCGCGGCTGCGGAACAGAGTTCCCAAAACCGGCACATCTTTCATGCCGGGAATGCCGTTAATGTCTTGGCGCAGCCTTTCAGAAATAAGGCCTGCAAGCACTAGGGATCCGCCTGAGCCAATTTCGACCGTGGTTTCCGCACGGCGCACCCTGAGCGATGGAATGACAAATGCATTCTGCGAAATCGTCGTTGTTTCGCCATCACTGTCCACAGTGCCACCAGCGCCAACTGTCGCCTGGTTTTCGTTTGAAATCTCAGAGACCTCAGTTGAAATCTTCAGATTGATACGGTTTTCGCTCAACACAACCGGGGTAAAACCAAGGCCCACACCGAACGGCTTGAACGACACCGTGATGCCGTCATCGCCACCGTTCACCGGAACCGGGAATTCACCACCTGCCAGGAACTTCGCCGATTCGCCTGAGATCGATGTTAGCGTTGGCGCCGCCAATGTGCGCACCATACCGTCGCGCTCCATTAACCGCAGCGCGCCATCAAACGAAGAAGCGCCCGCAATTCTACCGAACACGCCATTTCCTGCAGCGCCACCGGTTGCAATATTGCTAAATCCGTTAAGTGCTTGACCCGCAACAGAGAATGGGTTGCCCGACACCAGACCAATGCTGGCATTGCCAATGCGTACCAATCCGGCGGCATCAACACCAAGTTGCTTGAGAATTTGCCGTTGAATCTCAATCACACGCACCTTCAACAAGACTTGTTGTTTGTTGGCGATGGTGATGGAATTGACCACCTTTTCCTTATCGCCGACATATTTGGCGGCGAGCATCGAAGCTTGCGCGGCATCTTGCTGCGACCGGACCTTGCCCGTCAGCACAACCGTTTCACCCACAGAATGCACACGAACGCGATTTCCTGGCATCACCCGGTTTAGGATCGACTTCAAGGCCGCCGCATCGCGCCCCACATCGATATCCAGGCTTAAGATCTGGCGCCCTTCTTCATCAAAGAAGAACACGTTGGTCTCACCAATTTTCTTTGCAAACAGATAGACCGTAAACGGTGTACGTGCGACTGCGTCAACAATTTCCGGGTTGCCCACCAACACATCACGTGCTGCAACCGGCAAGCGCACAACAACAGTCTTGTTGGCACCAATATTGAGTTTACGATCGGTTTCACCCTTGGCAATGCGCACTGATTGGCTTGCCGCATTTGCTTGCGGTGCAAACTGCATAATAAAGGCAAAGGTCAAACAAAACGAAACCATTGCTGCGCAGAGAATTTTTGCCGCATTTGGGATATTGCGAAGTCCCCGAGTGGCCTTCTGATCGTTCTTTTCTTCGCTGATCATTTTCGGGATCCCCATCAGTTACTGTGGAGGACGGTGGTTGAGCCATAGCGGATAACCGCCACACCTGCGCCACCGCGCCCACTTGAGAAGTTGTCTGCAGATTTCGGGCCGGCATCACCCATTTTGCCTGAGCTTTCAGCGATTGAGCGCAACGACAAAGAGAGCGCTCCCATTGAGTCGGCCACTTCCAGCATTTCAGTTTGTTGCGGGCGCAGCTCCACGGTAGCTGTTTTACCAACAACAACCTGGTCGCCCTTTTCGTTTTCACGGAATGTTTGGTCGATTGCCAAAACCCGCACATTCGTCAAAACCGTGTCAGAGACATGCGCCTCTTCTTCGCCGTTTTTACTTTTAATCTTGCGGGTCAAGATAATATCGACCCGGTCATTCGGCAGAATAAATCCGCCAGCACCCGTATCAGCCGAAATCTTGAACGATACAGCCCGCATGCCCTTCGGCAAGATTGCTGCCATAAAGCCGCCCGCCTCCGGCGAGATCAGCTTACGCTCCAAAACAGGCTCACCCGCGATCAAGGGTGTCCGCGCTAAAGCCTTTGCATACATGCTTAAAGCTTCAGGCTTTTTCGCCTTGGTAATATATTTGGGTGATACGGCCGCTTTTGGCCATGACTGCCACTGAATACCTTTTTCAGTGAGCTGATTGCCAAGAGGAACGTCTTTAGACGCGACCAAGACTTGAACCATGGTGCCTGTTGGCTTCTCCACGACCTTGGTCGTCTCTTTAGAGAGAATATTCTTAGCCAAAAAGGCAGCGCCAGCGGCCGCGCCAAGGGCTAAGCCCAGTACTAGAACTCGTGTAGCTTGCATTTTTCCCAGCCCCGTTAGTGTTACACACCCATCTTCGAAGATCGGTGCGCACCGGTTAAATGTGAGGGTGCACGGTAAATGGTCAAATTATGGTTAATGACCATGAACTTTCTCCTCATTTTTTAATCCAGTGCTCGGTTTCATTTCATTTTCTCAAGTATTCTCTAGGTTCCCAGCGTGCGCATTATTGGCGTTTCCGCATACAAAATGAGCGCCGCAGCCGAAATCGCCACGCCGTATGGTGCACCTGAATCTTTTTTATGCAGGCGCTCAGCCCATTCTTCTCCGGCAACCCAATTGGGAAGCGGGAATTTACGCATATAGATAAGGAAGACACATAATGGGCCTCCCAATAAGGTGGTGACCAGAATGAGTGGAAGGATATCGTGTAGTCCAAACCATAGAGAGACCGACGCTAAGAACTTGGCATCTCCACCACCGATCAGCCCAAAGCAAAAGAGCCCGAACCCGACAGCCAGAACCAACCCACCTCCAGCAAGATGTGACAACAAAAGAGAACCGCTCATTCCTGTCATCCAGGCGGTCAATGCAAAACTTGCGATTAAGATGAGCGAGATCCAGTTCGAGATCTTCATCGTGAAGATATCTGTCACTGCGGCTGTAATGATCAGCGCGGGGAACAATAGTAATACCAGAAATTCTGCCACTGCTTTCTCCATTCGATATTCGAAATGCCCGCTTGGGACATCTCCCAACAGAGCAAGCACCCAACCCCGCTCTTTTCCAATTTGCAGTGTGCAGGATTGGTGTAAATCTGAAGTAAAATTTTCAGGTTAATTTTATGCAAATCGCAATTTTTAATCTGTATAAAGAGAAATGGCGGCAACTCCGAGAAGCTGCCGCCATTTGTTTTGGAAATATAATGAAGGGGTCTTACTGAACGAGATTGTCAGAAACCGCTTCAAAAGTATTTTCAAGCTTGCTGCCAACCTGGGTCACAACAACCACGATGGCAACAGAAATGCCAGCCGCGATCAGACCATATTCGATTGCAGTTGCACCAGATTCGTCTTTAAAGAAACGTGAAAGCATTGTTGTACTCCTTGATACGCTTTACTTACTTTTTTCACAGCACCAGCCCGGTTTGAACGTTGTGTTCTACTGCACCGGAACTGCGAGCAACAATGCGCTCAAGGTTTTAACATCAGGTTAAACAGAGCCTTCCAGCAGGTTAACGCGTATTTTCAGTGGTTTGATGGTTAAACCTGAGTAAACAAAATTTTATCTCATAGTTTCAATTAGTTACAGATATCTTGTTTCAAACCATACGACTTTTGGGGGTCAATCTTGGTTAACAAAAACTTAAATTAGACGCTCTGTGCAACATCAAATGTGGCAAACTGAAAATATATTATAAGCACGCTAAAACAAATATCTAAAAAATACTCTTCGTAAATTGTCTGAACACGCCTTATCGATGGGTATATATAATGCAATTTCGAACAAAAAACGGAAATACTTAAATTTCGTAAGTCTTCTTTCACCATTTTCGTGTTTTCTGGTTGCGAAAGACGCACCGCTTTTGCGCGGTGGCACAAAGCAAAAGGAAGACCGCAATGAAAAGCGACGCACAATTTCTCCGCGCCACACTGGCAACTTTGGGGCTGCTTGGCATTATCGCATTGGCAAGTACTGGATGGATGACACCGGCGTACGCGGGTGCAACTGTAGAAGTACCTGTCGACCAGGCACGCATCGTGCAGCTTTCTACTCCTCCGGGAACGGTTGTGGTTGGCAACCCGTCAATTGCAGATGTTAATCTGCGGGGAGAAAAAATGCTTGTGGTGCAAGGCAAGTCTTATGGCACAACAAACATCATTGTACTGAATAAAGAAGGCGTGCAGATCGCTAATATGGATGTGCTGGTAGGGCCTTCCAACAAGTACGGGTTGGCGATTTACACAAGCGCTGGGCGCAAGTCTTATCGCTGCAAGCCATTTTGCGAGGGTGAAATGAATGCCGGCGACAGCGCAGGATTCTTCGATGGTGTGATCAACCAAAACAAGGCCAAGGCCAAACAGGCCGCGGGCACCCAGAACACCGATGCCGCAATAGAATAACCTTTGAAATTTTGAGGGCTGGGAACCCGGGAAAGCCGTTGGCGTGAAATGATCCGCCAGCGGCTTTTCTTTTGCATAAGTTAAATTGACATTCCATCGCAGATGATTGAGCTTAGGTCTTATCTTCGCTCATGACAGATCCCCATTCTAATACCGCCTCATCTTACCCAGGCCCCCTAACCCTCTCCCCATGGCGAGGGCGGGCTATTATTATTTTGGGATGCATTTGCTTCGGTTACGCTTTTTTTCAGCGCGTTACACCGTCGGCAATGGTTGATGATCTCATGCGCTCTTTTAATGCCAATGCCGCCATGATTGGCAATCTGTCAGCGCTCTACTTCTATTTCTACGCGGGCCTTCAAATTCCCATTGGCACGCTGATGGACAAGTGGGGTGCACGCATCATGCTTTCCACCTCAATGCTTCTGGCGGGCCTGGGAAGCCTTATTTTCTCTCTCGCAACAATTGTGGAAATTGCCTATCTCGGGCGCATTTTGGTGGGCATCGGGTCAGGCGTGGCGTTTGTGGCTACCCTCACCCTTGCAGCACGGTGGTTCCCTCCGCACCGTTTCGCCTTCCTGTCTGGCATCACAATGTTTAGCGGGCTCATGTCTGGTGTTTTTGGGCAAGGCCCGCTTGCAGCAATCGTTGTTGCATTTGGCTGGCGCCCGGTTATGGCGATCGCATCGTTGTTCGCACTGGCACTTGCGGTAGTCATTTGGGTGGTGGTGCGAAACTCTCCAGAAGAAGCGCTCGGGTTGCGCTCAGAGCACACAATCAAAAATCAAAACCATTCGCTGATGCAAAGTTTTCTCGGGACAGTTAAACGCATGCGCGTCTGGTACATCGGTATGATTGCTATGGCCTGTTCAGGCCCCATGCTGGCTTTCGGCGCATTGTGGGGCGTGCCTTATATGACCGAGCGATACGGTCTCACGCGCCCAGAAGCTGCAAGTTATGCATCTCTTCTGCTAATTGGTTTTGCGTGCGGCGCACCTCTGGCTGGGTGGATCTCGGATGCGTTGCGGCGGCGTAAAATGCCTTTGGTAATTGCGAGCTTTTTGAACATTGTTCTGGTGGCGTTGTTTTTCTATGGCCCAGATGTGCCGCTGGTTGGGGCTGGACTTTACATTTTCCTACTCGGCATTGTTGGTGCTGGGATGGCAAGCACTTATGCCTTTGCCAAGGAAAGTGTTCCCCCGCAAATGCATGGAACCGTCACCGGCCTGGTGAATATGATGACCGTTGGCGCGGGCGCGCTGCTTCAACCCATTGTGGGTCTTATCTTACAATGGCAATGGGACGGTGAAATGCGCGACGGCGTTCCCGTTTACACGCCCGAGATGTTCAATATCGCATTCTTGAGCGTTCTGGTGCTTGCGGTGTTTGGTTTTGTTGCCGCACTCGCCACCCACGAAACCTTTTGCAAACAACAGGTCACAGAGTGATCGTTTTGCCTTCTGCTGAAGACTGATACACAGCCTCTTCAATGCGCAGATTTGTGAGATAATCAGCAGCAGTGTTCTGAAGGGGAACTCCGCTGGTAAGATTCGCTACCATATGGGCTTGCAAACGGTAGACACAATCGCCACCAAAACCTGTATTTTCCCAAGTATAATCTTGACGTTTCCAGGTGTTGTGACCGAACGCCCGATGGTAGATCTCACCATCGCCATTAAGCCGCAATGCACCCGCTGAACCCTCAATTTGCATTTCGCCCATGGTGAGACGGTGATTATCAGCAGCATGATCGGCAAGTCGGTTACCGTCAAACAAACCTGTTTGCCCATTCTTGAATTCAAAGATCAGATAACCCGCATCTTCACCGGCAATCACCGGGTTGAGCTTGCGCAAGCGCGCCGTAACCGCAGAAACCTCACCACACAAATAGCGAAACACATCAATCCAATGGATTGCCGTCTCATGAACTAGAAAACGCGGCATCTTTTGAAAGTAAGGCTGACGGCCAAGATAGGCATCTGCCCCCTGCCCATCTCCTGGCCGCAATTGAAATGTCACCTGATATGGCGTGCCGATGTGGCCTTGCTCCACAAGCTCCTTTAGCGCGCCATACCATGGCTGAAAGCGGAAGTTCTCGTGCACAACGCACAAGCCTTCGGTCTCTTGCAACAGGTTCACCAGCTTTTCCGCCTCTTGGAGGGACGTGCAAAAGGGCTTCTGGCAGATCGCGGGAATGCCGCGTTGCGCAAGCGCGCTCACAAAGCCAAAATGCGTCGGCGGCGGGGTGATAACATCCACGAGATCAGGCTTGGTTTCATCCAACATTGTTTCAAAATCGCTGAACGCCTTTGCACTGGAAAACCGCGATGCCACATGCTCAGCACTCTCCAGATCCAAATCGCATATACCAACCAGCTCCACCGGTAATCTTGACCACGCATCATAGTGAAACTGTGAAAAGAAGCCTGTTCCCACAGCTGCCACGCGCAAGGAAGCTGACGTCATTTTGCCCGCTCCGCAAACTGCCAGTGGCTTGGGGGCAGTCCGGCAATCGGTGCAGTAAAACTCACGATTTGATCCCCCAGCAAACACCCAAGATAGGCGGTCTTTAGATCGCCGCCACCAAAGGCCAAACTTGAGATATTGCGCAACACCTTTCCGGTATTGTTATCGAGATGGGGCCTGCCCATATCGCCTGCTTGAAATGCTTCCTCGACATGATGGATAAACGTTTGATCACAATCTTCCAAAATCAAATGCTGATCTCCGTGTACGTCCACGCGTATGACCCGGTTTGACACGATCGATGTGATCCAGAACCCCCCGTGGTCATCAAAAGTCAGCCCGTCAGGAAATACCCCTTCTCCATATCGCGCGACGACACGTTTATTGGTCAACGCTCCATCTTTGGCGACGTCATAACAGGTGGTGCATCTGGCGAAGGTTTCATTCACATAGAATACGCCTGTTTGCGGATGGACCAGGCCTTCATTTGTATAGCCAAGGCCATCTGCCACAATGCGCGCTTCACCATTTTGCCACAACACCACAAAGCCCGAATTGGCGGTTGGGCGATAATCATCACCTCGGGGGTGAACGCGCGTCGATACCGTAATCCACACGCGACGCTCAGCATCAACATGCACGTAATTGGTTGGCGGTAATGGTTTTCCATCGACTTCGAGCAAAAATGGCTCCAAGTCGCCATTTTCTTTTAGCCAGTAAACCCCGCCATCTCCATCGCCCAGGTGAGCCAGCAACCATCCTCCATTTGGATGTAAAGCAATGCCGTTGGGCTTTGGAACAAACGCCCCTTTTGCCAGCACTTTCCTCTGGCCGCCATCTGCTGCGATGATGGCAACACCACCCTCCCAGTCAGCCACATGCACACTGCCATCTGGCATAGACAGCACACATTCAGGCCGCTTTAGACCTTGTCCCAAGAAAGAGAATGCTTTGTGTGAAATCATGTGCCCGATGGTATTATTCACCTGTACTTCGTCAATGTATACGTTAACATGTCGTGTTTTTAAAGACGAGGTCACTCATGAAAATTCTTATCACAGGCGGAACAGGTTTCATTGGTTTGCGCCTGGCGCGCAAGCTGCTTCAAACCGGCACAGCCGCGGGGGCAGACGGTGCGCAGCACGAAATTGACGAGATGGTGCTGTTTGATGCTGTAACGCCAACAGACAGGCCGGAAGGTCTGGATGAC
>JBPCVX010000028.1:0-9565 GCA_051010095.1 Hyphomicrobiales bacterium | reverse complement strand
GTGTTGAAAGCATCTGAACATGCTTCTGCACCGGTTCTGGAATTTGGTAAGCTTATCGCCGAAGCAGGCATTCCTGATGGTGTAGTGAACATTGTCACTGGGCATGGCGACCCGTGCGGGAAAGTGCTCACCTCTCACCCGTTGGTGGCGCGCGTCTCTTTCACTGGCGGACCGGTCTCAGCAGCCCACGTTATCCGCAATACAGCTGAGAACTTTGCTGAGGTCTCGTTAGAGCTTGGTGGGAAATCGCCCTTCATCGTGTTTGATGATGCCAACATTGACAGCGCGGTCAATGGATCGGTCGCCGGCATTTTCGGCGCCACGGGCCAAAGCTGTGTCGCGGGTTCACGGCTTTATCTGCAAGAGCATATCGCAGACGAGTTTCTGGAGAAGATGGTTGCGATCGCGCGCAACATTCGCATCGGTGATCCACTGGTGGAAGAAACTGAAATGGGGCCGCTGTGCACGCTAGGCCAGCTTGAGCACATCGAAAAACAAGTCGCCCTGGCGCAACAAGAAGGCGGCAAGATCCTCACCGGAGGTAAACGCCCGGATGGTCTTGATGGGCTCTATTTTGAGCCCACGATTGTGGAGTGTCCGCGTCAGGATTTAACGATTGTCGATACAGAGCTATTTGGCCCGGTGTTAAGTGTGCAGCGTTTCAAGACCGAGGACGAAGTTGTCGCCCTTGCCAATGATACCAAGCACGGATTGGCGGCAGGGATTTTCACCTGCGACAGCGCGCGCTCCATGCGCATGGCCAAGCGGGTGCGCGCTGGCATAGTGTGGGTTAATCCCTACCGGGTTATTTCACCCATTGCTGAGTTTGGGGGCATGAAAACCTCAGGCTATGGGCGCGAAAGCGGCTTTCAAGCCATCTATGACTACACCCGGCCAAAGACTGTTTGGATGAACCTGTCCGATGAGCCCATGGCCAACCCCTTTCAGCCCCGCTGAACCTGTTGAGGAGAGATCTGATGAAGTTTCATCTGGCAATTAATCTTGAGCGTATGGACGCCTCAAGCGATATGGCAGCGGTACGCGACCACACCTTGGACATGGTGAAAATGGCCGACAAGGCGGGCTTTGAAATCGCCTGGGCTGCGGAACATCACGCTCTTGAGATGACGATTGCGCCAAACCCGTTTCAAATTCTCACCTGGTGGGCAACCGTCACAGATAATATCCGGCTTGGGGTCGGGGTTGCCAATGCCGCCTATTGGCACCCGATTGATATTGCCGGAGAGGCGGCGTTTCTGGATTTGATTTCGAACGGACGGCTTGAATTTGGTCTGGGCTCAGGTGCCTATCAGCGCGAATTCGACCGCATGCGGCCAGGCCTGGACCAACGCGACAGCTATCTCTATGTGCAGGAAATGCTGCCGCTGATCCAGGAATTGTGGAAGGGTGATGTGGAGCATAACGGCACTTACTGGCAGTTTCCCAAGGCAACATCGTGCCCTAAACCCGTTCAGGATAAAGTGCCTATGTGGGTAGCAGCCCGCGCGCCGGTGACCTTCGATTACGCAGTGGCGAACAATTGCAACATCATGAGTTGGCCTCTCACAATGCCATTCTCGGAAGCGGAAACTTATCGCGAACGCTTGGATGAAGCGGTGGAAAAAGCGGGCGGCACATTCGATGGGCAGTTTGCCATGATGCGCCACACCGCAGTATACGCAAATGAAGATGACCGCCAAACCTCAATCCATGCGGTGCGCAATGTGTTGGGGCAGTTTGGAAATTTGATGACCAAAAAAGGTGACGTGGTCAACGGGTTTCCGGACCGTGTTCCTCTTGAGGAACTTGACGGGAATTTCCGTGTGGACCCGGCTATGCTTGAAGAAAACCTGGTATTTGGTTCACCTGAAACCGTTATCAGTAAGCTCAAGAAATATGAGACGCTGGGTGTTGATAGCTTTATTTATTATGCCTCGATGGGCCTTGGCCTTACTGAACAAAAGCGCTCGTTGCAATTGTTCATCGATGAAGTGATGCCGGAATTTGTAGGCTGAAGGACAGAACGATGACCCCGCATGTGGAGGGACTTAGCCAGCAAGCGGCAGATGGGACGGCATATGATGTTCTGGGGCCCGACAATGCGCCGGTTATTGTGCTTATTCATGGGCTTGGTCTGTGTCGCAGGCTTTGGGATCAGCATTTGCCCGCGTTCACGCAAAACTATCGCGTGATCAACTACGATCTTTATGGGCATGGCGACAGCGCACCGCCGCCAAGCAAAGCCAGTCTCAAGGTTTATGCTGAGCAGATCGTGCGTTTAATGGATGCGTTGGGTTGTGATAAAGCAAGCCTTGTCGGGTTCTCGATTGGCGGCATGATCAACCGCCGGTTTGCGCTTGATTGCCCCGATCGCTTATCCGCGCTGGCCATTCTCAATTCCCCCCACGATCGCGGAGCTGAAGCGCAAAAACTCGTCGAGGAACGCGCACTAAAAGTTGACGGTGGCGGGGCGATGGCCACGATGGACAACGCGTTGGAACGGTGGTTCACACCTGAGTTTCGTGCGCCTCAGCCGGACGCGCTTGATCTCGTGCAAGCTTGGCGTGGGCAGGTTGATGCCGAAAGTTACGCGCAAGCCGCCTGGGTGTTGGCTGCCGGCGTTAAAGAGTTGATACGACCCGTATATCCCATCTCTGCGCCAAGCCTGGTGATGACGTGTGAAAATGACAGTGGGTCGACGCCAGATATGAGCGTTGAGATCGCCAAAGAGATTCCAAATGCGGAAACGATTATTGTTCCGCACTTGCAACATTTGGGGTTAATGGAAGACCCAGACGCATTCACGCACCCCGTTTTGGATTTTCTTGAAAGGAAACTTGCATGACCCAATTGTCAGGTGGTCAGGCCGCGATCGAAGCCCTGATCGCGGAAGATACCCGCCATGTTTTCGGCCTTATCGGGTCGGCCACGATGGAAATGTTTGATGCACTTTATGATGCTGAAAGCATCGACTTTATTGGCGTGCATGATGAACGCACCGGCACCCATATGGCGGATGGTTATGCGCGCGCATCGGGTAAGGCAGGGGTAATCTTGGCCGGGCAGAACGGCCCCGGTGCCACGAACCTTGCAACGGGCTTGTCGCAAGCCATGGCGGCATTTTCGCCCGTTGTATCCATCGCCGGCGCGCTGTCTTCGAGCCATGTCTATCGTGATGCCTTCCAGGAAGTTGACCAACAGGCTTTATTTGCGCCTGTCACAAAGAAGACCTGGACGGCACCCTCGGTTGATCGCGTGCCGGAACTTTTTCGCGAAGCCTTCCGTACCGCGCTGACACCGCGCTGTGGCCCCGTGCAACTCAATCTTCCGCGCGATGTGTTATCTGCCCAAGCTGACTTCCCGCCGTTTCAGACGCCGGCCGCCTATCGCAACCACAGCGTCCCTGCTGCGCATCCCGACGTGCTTGCACAAGCAGCTGAAATACTTGCCTCTGCCGAACAGCCGGTGATCATTGCTGGCGGTGGCATCAAGAACACCGGCGGCGATAAAGCCGCACTGGCATTGGCGGAACGTTTGGGGTGCCCCATCGTCACATCGCCAGGCCATGGTGATGCGATCTCCTTCGGCCACCCGTTGAATGCCGGCCAAATGGGCCCGAGGGGTAATCCGGTAGCGTCACGCTTGGTAAAAGAGGCCGATGTAATTTTAGCACTGGGTACACGGCTTGGGTTCAACTCAACCTTTTACAGCTATGACAATGTGAACGAACGCGCGCGCATCATCCAGATTGAGCTGGAACCTACCGCGATTGGCCGGTTCTTCCCGGTAGAAATCGGTATTTGGGCAGATGCTCCAACTGCGGCAAACCAACTTTGTGATGCGCTTGAGACGGCAAAAAAGAAAGCAATTGTGGAGGCCTGGACCAAAACGTTTCAAGAAGAACGCAAGGCTTATCTCGCCAAGCGTGACGTGGATGCGGTGGAAACCCATCCCACACAGCCCTCAGGCTTGTTTAAGGCTTTGCGCGGTGTTCTCCCCGAGGAAGCAGCGATTACGATGGATGCGGGCACTCTGTGTTTGCAGGCAACCGATGCGTTGAATTACTGGACGCCGAAGAGCCTGTTCACGCCGCTAGATTTCGGTCTCGTTGGTTTCTCGTTTGCCTGTGGGCTTGGCATCAAAGTGGCTCAGCCTGAACGCCCGGTCGTTAGCATGATGGGGGATGGCGGGTTTGGCATGACCATTTCTGAACTCTCTACCGCAGTTGATCATGGCATCAACACTGTGACCATTGTTATGAACAATAAATGCTGGGGTGCAGAAAAGGCTTATCAACGCGACTTCTTCAATGGCCGTTATATTGGTGCAGATGTTTCGAGCCCGCCCTTTGATCAGGCAGCAGAACTTTATGGCGCAAAGGGTTTTAAGGCGGAGCGGCTTGAAGACGTGGCAGGTGCTGTGGAGGCGGCCCTTGAATGCGGTAAGCCTGCTGTGGTTGATGTGATGGTTGATCCTTCAGCGCTTTACAGTTTCAGACGTGATAGTTTCAAACATCGCGGCGGATAGCCAAAGGCCATAAGCCCGGGAGGTAAAATATGGCACGATTGCGAGATAGATGCGCATTGGTGACTGGCGCAGGGTCCGGGTTTGGTGCAGGCATTGCTCGGGTATTTTGCCAAGAGGGCGCGAAAGTTTGTGTTGCTGACATCTCAGAAGATACAGCCCGTGCGGTCGCTGAGGAACTTTGCGCGGCGGGAGGTGATGCGTTTGGCGCAACAATTGACGTTACCGACGAAAACAGTCTGAACGCGGGTATTGCCAATTGCCGGGAGAAATTTGGCGGGATCGATACAGTTGTTGCGAATGCAGGCATAGGCCAGCGCCCGGTCGCAATCAGCGATATGGGCGTGGATGAAGTGCGCCGGCAGTTTGAAACCAATGCGGTCGGTGTTGTGCAAACCTGCCAAGCTGCCCTTCCGGCCTTGAGAGAGGCTAACAATGCCTCAATCGTCATAACAGTATCTGGAATTGCTCTGGTGCCCAGGCCGCAGCTTTATGGGTACGGCATGGCAAAGGCCGCTGCTGCTTATTTTATGAAGTCGCTTGCGCTGGAGCTTGCCCCTGAAAACATCCGTGTGAACGGATTGTTTCCAGCCGTTGGCGATACACCCATGCTGGCAGAGTTTGCCGGTGGAAGCCTAACTGATGACGATGCGGATGGATTTGCGAATGCTTTACCGCTTGGCAAACTCATCACGCCGGAAGATGTGGGAAACGCGGCTGTGTTTTTGGCATCGCCCAGTGAAGCCGCAATGCTGACAGGATGCGCATTGCCGGTCGATGCGGGGCGTTGTATCTAGGTGTTTTGTGCCATCTTGCGGCGGCGCTCTTTGATCTTCTCATCAGATTCCTCAGTTCCGTCATGGAAAGAACCGAACCATTTGTCCCACGGCACTTCGAGGTTTCCATAGTTGCATTCAAAATAACGGTGATGCATCTGGTGGTGGAATGTGCCGAGCGCCAGTCTGTTTTCATCGCGCACCAACAAACCTTCGAAGCCTGTATGCGACGTTGCCGCTGTTAGTGCCTGATGCTGCATGTGAAACAGAATGTGGATCGGGTGAGCGGCTACGATCCAGTGAATAAGAACTGAAGAGAAGAAAATCACATGCTCGATCGGATGCATTGAGAGCCCAGACCACGGCCCGACATTGGTGTTGCGGTGATGCAATGCATGCGCGAGCTTGTAAAGCGGCGGCCAGTGCAGCCAGCGATGCACCCAATAAAAGTGGAATGAAATCCAGATTGGTGTGAGAAAGAACAGGGCGATGAACCATACGGGGCTATCGCTCCACAGCAGCACCGGCGCATAACCATTCGCCATGAGCCAAAACATCAAAACTTCATATGCCGTCCAGATGGCAACTCCACTGCCAAGGCTCCACACCATATTGTCGATAACTTGGTTTTTGAAGGTAAAAAGCCGACTTTTCTCCACCAGCTTGCGGGCGTCAAATTTTAACCGCTCTTTCTGCTTGCGCCAACTATAGAAATAAAGGTGCAGCCCGCCTGCGACCGCGAGCATGAGAACGAGGTTGCGCACATACATTTCAAAAATCCAGCCAAATGCGAGGGTTTTGGTAACCTCGAGAGGTGGCTGGAAGTAAAACCAAGAAATGATTGCTGTGGCGGCGATGATCGTGCGCTCGGTAATGAGAAACCACGAATCCAAAACCCATGCGCCGATTTTCTTAAAATCAAGCGGCCAACAGAAAATCGGCGACACCTGAATGGGCACCTGCGGGCGGTGCTGCCATTGGCGCTCAAACTTAGAGGGCGGTTTTGCTGCCTCGTCTGCTGCGGGTGAACTTTCCATCCATCCAACTTTTCACAAATCGTGCAACATAGACAGTGAAAAGTGTTTGCCAGACAGTGTGTGAACTGTGGGCTCTATTTAATCAAAGCCACGATAGTGCGCCACATTTGCAAGTTCTTCGCGCTCGCTGACGATGGTGTTCTCAATAGCGCTGTCTTCGGCATAGCCAAGCGACATGCCTGTCACAAGATCTTGGTCATCTGGAATGCCCAAATGGCGGAAGATAGGTTCCTGATAGGGGATCCACGCAGCTTGCGGGCAGGTGTCCAGGCCGAAGCCTTTGGCCGCCAGCATGATCGTTTGAGCATACATGCCAGCATCTGCCCAGCTGCCGCGCTTGAGATAGGAATCTACTGTGATGAAAATGCCGACCGGTGCATCGAAGAATAAGAAATTCCGCGCGCCTTGTTTCGCACTTGCCTCGCGGTCACCCTTTTGAATGCCCAACACGCCATAAAGCATCCACCCTATGCCGCGGCGGCGGTCGCGGTGAGTGTCTTTCCAATCGTTTGGGTAATAATCATGCTCTTCGTAAGATGTTGCTTCCCCTGCAAGAGCGAGTTTCAGGACGTCATCTGTAATGGCCTGTTTGATATCACCTGTGCACACATAAACATGCCAGGGTTGGGTGTTGGTGCCGCTGGGCGAACGCTGCGATATCTCGAGAATTTTGTGCACCGTTTCCTGGGGCACAGGATCGGGTTTAAACGCGCGGATTGATTTCCGCGTCTCTATGGCTTCCAGAACGTCCATGGCTTTTTTTGACTCCCAAACATGAAGGCAATTTGTTTTGCGCGAGCTTGGCCGCATTTTCAAATGAATTTTGCAAATTTTGGCATACGCGGGGACTTTTCGGGATGAATTGAGTGCAAGGTGAGAGCTAAAATTCGACGATATCGTCAATAGTACAAATCCGTAAAGCAAGTATATCAAAAGTATTGTCACTGAATACACATATCGTTACTCTAAATAACAATAATAATTACTTATTTTGCGGAGGATCCCATGCGCTACCTTAGTCGCTTGCCAGTTTTCATCACCGCCATGCTGTTTTGTGTGCTTGCGCTTGCCACACCCAGTCTTGGCCAAGATAAGAAGCCAAACATCCTGGTGATCTGGGGTGATGATATCGGTCAGTTCAACATCAGCGCCTACAACCGGGGCATGATGAGCTATCGCACACCGAATATCGACCGCATCGCCCAGGAAGGAGCTTTGTTTACGGATTGGTATGGCCAGCAAAGCTGCACCGCCGGCAGAGCGGCATTTATCACCGGTCAGTCACCGATGCGCACGGGTCTCACCAAAGTGGGGTTGCCGGGTGCGCCTGAAGGTATGAAAAAAGAGGACCCCACCATTGCAACATTGCTGAAAGAGCAAGGGTACATGACGGGACAGTTCGGCAAGAACCACCTTGGTGATCTTGATGAAATGCTGCCCACCAATCATGGTTTTGATGAGTTTTTTGGCAATCTCTATCATTTGAATGCAGAAGAAGAGCCCGAAAACCCGGACTATCCCAAAGATGAAGAGTTCAAGAAAAAGTTTGGTCCACGTGGTGTGATTGAGAGCTTTGCTGATGGTCGCATCAAAGATACCGGTCCTTTGACGCGAAAGCGCATGGAAACCATTGATGAAGAAGTGACCGCCAAAACGCTCAATTTCATGGAGCGCGCAGTAAAGGCAGACAAGCCTTTCTTTATCTGGTGGAACTCAACCCGTATGCATATTTTCACTCATCTCAAGGCAGCGTCTCAAGGCAAGACCGGATATGGTGTGTATGCTGATGGCATGGTTGAGCATGATGCACACGTTGGTGAACTGCTTGATAAACTTAAAGAACTTGGCATCTCAGACAATACAATCGTTATGTATTCAACTGATAATGGCGCTGAGACATTCAGCTGGCCCGATGGCGGCACAACCATGTTCCGTGGTGAGAAAAACACCCAATGGGAAGGCGGCTACCGTGTTCCTGCAATGATTAAGTGGCCTGGCGTGATTAAGCCTGGAACGATTGTCAACGATATTGGCGCCCATGAAGACATGCTGCCTACGCTTGTTACGGCAGCGGGTGATCCAGATGCGAAAAAGAGTTTACTGACTGGCCGTAAAATAGGTCAGCGTGATTATAAAGTGCATATTGATGGTTATGATCTGGGCCCGGCGTTTCGTGGTGAAGGAAAATGGCCACGCGCTGAGTTCATCTACTGGACAGATGATGGCAGCGTTGCGGCCCTGCGCTACAATGATTGGAAGATCACCTTTCTTCAACAAAACGCCCTCGGCTTGAAAGTGTGGCAGAAGCCATTTGAGGTTTTGCGTGCGCCCGCGCTGACGAATTTGCGCATGGACCCATTTGAACGCGCGGAAGAAGAAAACGCCATGGGTTATCAGCGTTTTTATGTCGAGCACATGTTCGCCATTGCACCTGCTGCAGCCTATGTGGGCCGTTGGTTGCAAAGCTTCAAAGAGTTTCCACCACGCCAGAAACCGGGCAGCTTTAACCTTGACCGGGTGATGGAAGCTGTGACCGCCGGTTCGCAGGGAAATCAATAGATAAGCAAGCTGCGCTGCCGCAAAAGCAAAGAAACTTGAAAGCGACCTGAATGTCATTTGTTGATGCAGTCTTGAGCCAAGCGCCACTGGTTGCGTTGTTTATAACCATCGCGCTCGGCTATTTCGTCGGGAAGCTCAAAATCGGTTCATTTGTTTTGGGCGGAATTGCGGGAACGCTTTTGGTTGGTGTCGCAATCGGCCAGTTCAATGTGAAAATCGATGACGGTATAAAGGGCATATTCTTTGCACTGTTCATCTACGCGGTCGGATTTCAGGGTGGTCCGCAATTCTTTCGGGCCTTGAACTTACGCTCGTTAAACGAGCTTTTGTCCGCTTTCGTCATGTGCCTATCTGGGTTGCTGTGTGTTTTGCTGGCGGCGTGGATATTCGGCCTTGATCGCGGCACGGCAGCTGGCCTTGCGGCAGGTGGCCTCACCCAGTCGGCAATCATTGGCACGGCAGGTGATGCGATTGCCAAACTGGATGTTTCGGCGGAACTCAAGCAAGTGATGCAGGCCAATGTCGCGGTGGGCTATGCTGTTTGCTACATCTTCGGATCCCTTGGTCCGATTATCATGGTGACCTGGTTTTTCCCGACAATCATGAAATGGGACATTCGTGAAGAAGCGAAAAAACTGGCGGAACAAATGTCAGCAGGCAGGGCTACAT
>JBPCVX010000027.1:0-25278 GCA_051010095.1 Hyphomicrobiales bacterium | reverse complement strand
ATATTATTCAGTCCAATGTTATCGATCCTCTCGAGAAACAAGGCCTTCCTCAAGGTGTGCAGCTGCGCTTATCTGGTACGGCTGACAAGCTTGATCAGACATGGACAGCGATGCGTGGGCAGCTGTTTATATCGCTCATCATCGTATATCTCGTTATGGCCGTGCTGTTTGAGAGTTTTATTTATCCACTGATCATCTTGCTCTCGGTTCCGCTTGCGGCAGCAGGCGGTGTTGGCGGGCTTGTTGTGCTGAACATGTATGTGTTCCAAAAGCTCGACATGTTGACCATGCTTGGCTTTATCATCCTTGTCGGCATTGTGGTGAATAATGCTATTTTGCTTGTGCACCAAACCCTGTTCCACGTGCGTTCAGATGGTATGAGCCCTGGAGATGCCATTATCGAAGCCACGCGCAATCGCATCAGGCCGATCTTCATGTCGACGCTGACATCCGTTTTCGGCATGTTGCCGCTGGTTGTGTTGCCGGGTGCTGGTTCTGAACTTTACCGCGGACTTGGATCGGTTGTCGTGGGTGGCCTGACGCTCTCCGCGGTGCTTACTTTGCTCGTAATCCCACCGATGTTGTCATTGATGGTTGGGCCGCTTGAAAACCGGGCGCGCGTCAAAAAAAGCACGCGAGGTACGATGGATGCGGCGCCAGCTGAATAATTCTCAAGCCTTATAAAGACAGCCGGTCTGCGGCTTTCTCGCGGCCGATCAAAGGCAGCATTCCCACCAGTTCAGGGCCATGCGAAAGCCCTGTAAGCGCTTTGCGCAATGGCATAAACAAGCTCTTGCCCTTGCGTCCGGTTGCCTCTTTTACAGCACCCGTCCATTCCTTCCAGGTGTCGCCCGTCCAGGGATCTGCGGGCAGAAGATCACGCGCCTGCGTGCAGAAATCTTTGTCTTCTTCGGCAATATCGGGCGTCACGTCGCCATCGATGATGGACCACCAATTGGTGGCATCGCCAAGCACATCAATGTTTCCGCGCACGGTATTCCAAAACACGTCGCCGCCTCCGATACCGAGCGCTTCCAGTCTCTCACGCACCGCGTCATAGTCCAATTCGTGTAGCAGCTTGGCGTTAAGGCCACGCAGCTCTGCTTCGTCAAAGCGTGCCGGTGCGCGGGAAAGCTTGGACAAATCAAAGAGCTCTACAAGGTCGTCCATGCTCTTGTGTGGCAAAACGGGATCTGACGTGCCGATGGTTGCGGCGTGACTGGCAACAGCCATAGCCTCAAGACCTTGATCCCGTAACGCGCCGATGGAGAGCGCACCAAGGCGTTTGGAAAGGCCCCGCCCATCAGCGCCGGTGAGAAGATTGTGGTGCGCGAATGTGGGCACATCTGCATCCAAGGCTGCGAATATCTGAATTTGCACGCCCGTGTTGGCCACATGGTCCTCGCCGCGGATCACATGCGTGATGCCGAAATCAATGTCATCGGTGACGGAAGGGAGGGTGTAAAGATAAGTGCCATCAGCGCGGATGAGGACCGGATCAGAAAGCGAAGCCGCATCAATCGTCACGTCTCCCCGGATAAGATCGGTCCATGTCACGTCGCTCTGGTTGAGCAAAAACCGCCAATGGGGTTTGCGACCTTCCGCTTCAAGGTTTGCGCGTTCTTCATCGCTTAGGTTTAACCCGGTGCGGTCGTAAACGGGTGGCATGCCACGCAGGCGCTGGCGCTTGCGTTTGGCGTCAAGCTCCTCAGGCGTTTCGTAACACGCATAAAGACGGCCATCGGCGCGTAGCTTGCTGGCCACTTCATCGTAGCGCTCAAAGCGTTCAGACTGCCGCGCTGTTTCATCTGGCGGTGTTCCAAGCCAGTCCAAATCTTGCGCAATCGCAACCGCATATTCTTCCTTGGAACGCTCTGTGTCAGTGTCGTCGAAGCGCAACAGGCTTGTTCCGCTATGTTTTTTTGCAAACAGCCAATTGAGCAGCGCGGTGCGCGCGTTGCCAACGTGAATGAGCCCTGTAGGAGAGGGGGCGAAGCGGGTTTTTACGGTCATTTGGAGTCCCTGTCCCTAAAGGCATTGACGATGGGGTAGCGCCGGTCGCGGCCGAAATTCTTTTGCGTGAGTTTGACGCCAGGGGCGGCCTGGCGGCGCTTATACTCAGCGATATAGAGCAAATGCTCGATGCGTTCCACAAGTGCACGATCATGCCCGCGCGCGCTGATGATGTCGATGCTTTCTTCGTTTTCAACAAGTCCATTGAGAATGTCATCAAGCACATCATAAGGTGGTAGGCTGTCTTGGTCCTTTTGGTCTTCGCGCAACTCAGCCGTGGGTGCCTTAGTGATAATGCGCTCTGGAATGACAATGCCTTCGGGGCCTAGGCAGTTTTTCGGGCGCACGCGGTTGCGCCATTCTGACAAGGCGTAAACTTGCGTTTTATAGAGGTCTTTGATCGGATTATAGCCGCCGTTCATATCGCCGTAGAGCGTTGCGTACCCGACCGAGACTTCGGATTTGTTGCCGGTTGTAACAACCATCGACCCAAACTTGTTGGAGACCGCCATTAACAATGTCCCCCGGGCGCGGCTTTGAATATTTTCCTCTGTCACATCTGGCTCACGGCCTTCAAAAAGTGGTGCTAGAACATCTTTGAAACCTTCGACGGGCTCGGCGATAGGCACCACATCATAGCGCACGCCCAACAGATCGGCGCACTCGGCAGCGTCGGCAATCGAATCCGCCGCCGTGTAGCGATAAGGCATCATAATGCAATGCACGCGATCTGCCCCCAGTGCATCGGTGGCCATTGCTGTGCAAATCGCTGAATCGATTCCGCCCGAGAGGCCCAGAACAATGCCCGGAAAACCGATTTTGTTCACATAGTCCCGCAAGCCCTGAACGCAGGCGAGGTATATGGATTCTAAGCCTTCTTCGATCGGTGCAGGTATCTGCGCCTTACATGCCCATCCTTCATCACCACGCGACCATTTGGTGAGAGTGATCGTTTCCTCAAACGCTGGCATTTGCACAGCAAGTGAACAATCGCCGTTGAGCACAAAGGACGCGCCGTCAAACACAAGCTCATCCTGGCCACCCATTTGATTGAGATAGGCAAGCGGTAGGCCGGTCTCGGTCACACGCGCCACCACAATGTTTAAGCGCACATCTTGCTTGTCAGCCTCATAGGGCGAACCATTAGGGACCAGCAAAATCTCTGCTGCAGTTTCTTCGAGGCATTCGCATACTTCATCGGTCCAGATATCTTCGCAGATAGGTACACCGAGGCGCACGCCGCGAAAGTTTACAGGACCAGGTAAGGGGCCTTGCGCGAAAACGCGTTTTTCGTCAAACGGCCCATAATTGGGCAAATCATATTTGTGGCGCACCGCAGAAACCTTGCCCGCATCGAGCAAAATAACGGAATTGTAGAGTTTTCCATCATCCACCCAGGGCGTGCCGATGAGGACGGCAGGCCCACCATCTGCTGTGTCTTTGGCCAATCTTTCCACTGCATCGCGACAGGCTGCCTGAAAGGCGGGCTTTAAAACCAGGTCTTCCGGTGGATAGCCTGACATAAACAGCTCGCTCAGTAAAACAAGGTCAGCCCCCATTTCGGCAGATTGCGCACGTGCCGTGCGCGCTTTTTCCAGGTTTCCGGCGATGTCGCCCAAGCGTGGGTTCAATTGCGCGAGCGCAATATTTATATGGTCAGGTGGTAATGTCATCGGCGCTTCTTAGATCAAAATTTTGAATGATGAAACCGAAATGAGAGTGTTTCACAATTTACATTTAGTGATTGGCGTTGCCAGTTTCATCTATTGACAAGTTTTGCTACAACGACCAAGAATTTTTTAACAGGATTAGGGCGATAGCGCCCAGGAGGGTCATATGCGTTGGAGAAAAGGTCCCCGCAGCGACAATATTGAAGACCGCCGCGGCCAAAGTGGCCGAGGAAGGGGATCCCCTGGTGGTTTTCGCATCCCCATGGGCGGTAAAAAAGGTGGAATGGGCATTGGCACCATTCTGATCATCTTAGTGGTGATGTGGTTGTTTGGCGGCAAGCTGGGCAATCTCTTTGGACCTGGCGGCCAGGTTACACAGGCACCGGCACCACAAACACAACGGCAAACCAACAATCAGCAACAAACCGGTGGCCATTCAGCACCTTCTGGCGATGAAATGAAACAATTCATTTCTGCAGTTCTTGGCACCACTGAAGAGGTTTGGGGTAAAATCTTCGCTGGTATGAACCGGCGTTATCAAGAGCCGAAACTGGTTCTCTTTAGCAATTATGTGCAATCCGCATGTGGCATGGCGCAATCAGCCATGGGGCCGTTTTATTGTCCGCGTGATGGCAAGGTTTATATTGATTTGTCTTTCTATGAGGATATGCGGCGCAAACTGGGTGCGCCTGGTGATTTTGCGCAAGCCTATGTGATTGCCCATGAAGTGGGGCACCATGTGCAAAACCTGCTGGGTATTGCAGAACAGGTAACAAGCGCCAGAATGCGTTCCAGCAAAGCCAAAGGCAATGAGCTTTCAGTGCGTATGGAGCTTCAAGCCGACTGTTTTGCTGGTGTTTGGGCAAATAACGCCCAGCGCATGCGCAATATCCTGGAAGCCGGTGATATTGAAGAAGGCCTGAATGCTGCCGCCGCAATCGGCGATGATCGATTGCAACGTAACCAAACTGGTTATGTGATGCCGGAAAGCTTCACCCACGGCACGTCCGCCCAGAGGGTGCGTTGGTTTAAGCGCGGGCTGCAGGCCGGTAATATCAACGTGTGCGATACGTTTAAAACTAACCAGCTATAGGTCATCTGCATGAAGGGAATTTCTGTCGAAGAGGCCCGTCAGGTTCTGGCGGACAATTTCGCTGACTGGATTCAAGATCTCAACTTGCAGATCATTTCCGTTGAACCAGACAGTCTGGTGATGGAAATGCCTTTTAGCGATCATTTATGCCGGGTGGGCGGCATGATCTGTGGCCAATCGATGGTTTCAGCATCGGATACCGCGATGGTGATATCGGTGTGTTCTGCATTGGGCGGTTTTACGCCTATGGGAACCGTCGATCTCACATCGAGTTTTATGCGACCCATCTCATCTGAAGACGTACGGCTTGAAGCGCGCATACTGCGCCTAGGCCGCACGATGGCATTTTGTAGAACCGATATTAGTGGAAAAGATAGCGGCAAGCTTTCTGCTTTTGCTACCGGCACGTTTGCACTGCCGCCTAAGTAGAGATAGGCAGTTCTTTCACTTCGCGGAAACGCATGCGGTTTGAAAGTTTTACCTCTCCAGTGAGATGCAGGTGCGGGAAGCGCTGAAAAAGCTTTCCAAATGCAATCGCTGCCTCAATGCGCGCAAGGGAGTTGCCCGCGCAAACATGAATACCAAGACCAAACGATAGATGCCGGTTAGGTTTGCGCCCAATATCAAAACTTTCAGGGTTTTCAAATTGCGCCGGATCATGGTTGGCCGCCCCCAGCATCATATGCACGATTGATCCCTTAGGAAGTTGCACGCCACTCAACACGGTATCTTGGGTGGCGCGGCGATTGTTAATCTGGATAGGCGCTTGATAGCGCAGCACTTCCTCAACCATAGTTTCGATAAGTTCCAGGTTTTCCCGCAATCTTGCTATTTGCTCTGGATGACGCAGCATTTCATGAACGCCATGCGAGAGCATATTTGTTGATGTTTCATGACCCGCATTAAGGAGGAAGATGCATTGATGCAGCAGTTCAAGTTCGGTGAGTTTTTCACCATCCTCTTCCGCCTCCATCAAATCTGAGAGAATTTCACCCGGGCGTCGGGTGTCCGGGTTTGCGCGGCGCGCGCTGATGAGACCAAGCAGATAGGTTTTGAAATCTTCAACAGCTTTACATCCTGCCTCAAATTGTTCATCGGAGAGAACAGGTTCCAGCGCGCCAAGAATAAGAAGCGCCCAATCGCGGATGAGAATGCGGTCAGAGCTTGGAACACCAAGCATGTCGCAAACGATTTCGACCGGCAGCTTGAACGAGAAATCGCTAACGACTTCCATCTCGCCGCGTTCTTCCAGCTCATCGAGATAGGCATCAACCAGGGTGTGGATGCGCGGCTCGAGCTCGGCCAGCGCCTTGCGGGTAAATGCGTGCTGGAAGAGTTTGCGGATGCGTGTGTGATAGGGAGGGTCGCGAAACACTAAGCTTGTTGTGTGGTGCTCATAAAGCAGAGAGGCGCCAAATTTAGGCTCGAAATCAATGCGTTTATCAGAGCTCCATAGCGCTGGGTTGCGGTAGACAGAAACGATGTCGTCGTAACGCGTAAGAATATAAGAGCCATCAGAATTTTGGTGAACGGGATTGTGTGTGCGGAGTGCTTCGAAATAAGCATAGGCATTTGGCACGAAATCACTTGGCGGCGCGAATAAATCGAAATTTTCAACAGACTTCAAGGTGGGTTCCAAAGCAGCTAACCCCATCCGCGCATGCATTCGCGGTGTCTCTGCCAATAGGCTTCCGCTTGTTTTTTCTTGCCTTTGCGGCCTGCAGCACGTGCCTTTTGCGCATACCAAGCGCAGTAGTTTCTCAAACCATTACCACCACGTGCATGTGCATCAGGCATGCTCGCATATAAAACCATAACGGCTATGGCAAAACACGCATATTTCAGCATAAACTTTCCTCGCAATTAGATTGTCTGGAGAGCATAAGTGATACATCGACATGAGGCCAATGGGGCAAATATGCCCGCCATCGGATTTGGAACTTGGACATTAAAGGGCGAGGAAGCGGCGCGCCTGGTGAAACACGCTATCGATGTGGGCTACACCCACATAGATACCGCAGCCATGTATGAGAACGAAGAGGCGGTGGGTGAGGGCATACGTGCGGCAGGCAAGTCGCGCGAAGATATTTTCCTCACCTCAAAAGTTTGGTCGAGTGACATCGCTGATGGCGATTTGCAGCGTTCAATCGAGGCAAGCTTGCAACGCTTAGGCTATGACTATCTTGATCTGGCGCTCATTCACTGGCCGTCTAAATCAATCCCGCTTGCAGACTCGATTAAGGCGCTTAACGAAGTTCATTCCTCGGGGATGGCGCGCAACATAGGCGTATCCAATTTTCCAACGGCACTTATTCAAGAAGCGGTTGAATTGAGCCCTCAGCCGCTTGCGTGTAATCAAGTTGAGTATCACCCATGCATTGACCAGGACAAAGTGCTCGCCAAATGCCGCGAGCACGGAATGGCGGTGATTTCTTATTGTCCGCTGTTTCGCGGGGGAGATATTTTTGATGATGAATTGGTGACGGCAATCGCTGCAAATCACGGCAAAACGCCAGCCCAGGTTATTTTGCGCTGGCATATGCAGCAAGATGGCGTTGGCGCCATTCCGCGTTCAACCAATCCGGGCCGCATTAGAGAAAACCTTGATGTAATGGATTTTGCACTGAGTCATGATGATATGTCTCGCTTGAGTGCAATGCGATCGCGCAATGAGCGCATTTGCGATTTTGAATTTTCACCTGAATGGGACCCAGTTTAAAAAAGTGCTGCCGGCGATAAAATTCACCGGCCGCATATTCGCCGTATATCCCAGCGCCCAGCTCATCAGCGAATATTAATGGAGCATATGACTTTGGGATTCTACTCCACCCATCGATGCCAACTCAATTTCAATGATTGAGAGCCATTTTTCACGCAAACCACGAATATAATTGCCCTCCTCATCAATTAACGCGTCCATGACGTGCTCAAAACCAGATGTCAAATGCGTCACCGGTGCAATGTCGGTGGGGATATAGCCATCCATGACATGCTCATCGACATGATCTGTGAACACCAATCCATCTGCTAGGTATACCCACATTTCTTTTACGCTTTTGCGCAACTGCGGATAGACTTCGCCACCAATTGTGGTCAACAGAAGCATCCAGCCGCGGCTGCGATAAAGAAGTGGGGCGCCTTCATCAGTGTTACCCTCCTGCAAAAGCGTGCAGGCGTGTTGATAGTTATCGTAAGCTTCCTGTGCGCAAATACTTAGCATTTCATCGACCTTCTCACGGTGCGGGCTATCATAAAGCTCGCCAGGTGTGGTCAAGAGCAGCCAGAAAAATGGGTTCTCTTCGCCGTTCATAAAGTCTGCGTCCCAAACGCCTTTGCGCATATCAAGCATCGCCTGAATGGCCCGGCCCTTTAATATTGGGCTCCAGCCTTTTTCTTTGCTGAACGAATGCACAAACCCTTCGAGCAGCGATGTCGCGCACGCTCGGTTGCCTTGGAGATCTACTATAACGCTTTGTTCCAGCAATTGGTCCATATCACGCATCATTTTATTATACCTAAAGTTGTTATACTCTCGCAATATACCATATGGGTATAGTCAGGTCCTCGAACTTTCGAACTTGCGCCAAACGTTGTTGAATTGGTGCCAATCGGGAATGGCCTTAGAGACGGGCAGTAGCATTTACGCAAAACCAGAGAAAACAACTAGAAATCGCCACGCTCTGCGGGCGCTTTTGGATCATTTTTGCGGCGCAATAACGCCGTCCTTTACCGGATTCGATGGTGTGTGTAGGTTCGTTGTTTGGTTTACTCAGTGATGGTTCATGCAATACACCCTTTCACAAACTTCCTGGCCGCGCGCATTTACATTTTTTCTCGCGGGCGTTGCGGTTGCATTTCTGGTTGGTAAGGCATCGTCGACTTTGCCGCTCTTGCGCGCTGATTTGGGTTTGAGCCTATTTCAGGCAGGTCTTGTTGTGTCGATCTTTAATCTGATCGCGGGGTGCATGGGGGTATTGTTCGGTGCTTTCGCCGATAAATTTGGCCATGCACGGGTCGCGGTTACCGGGCTTTTAACTGCAGCACTTGGCAGCTTTGCTGGCGCATACGCGGAAACACCAGTGCTGTTATTGTCTTCCAGGGTTGTAGAGGGCCTGGGGTTTTTCCTGGCAACCGTATCGGTTCCACCACTTCTTTTGCGTGTGTCCGCCCAGGCTGACCGGCAAAAGGTGATGGGGTTGTGGGGGGCATATATGCCAACAGGAACCGCCATAATGATGTTGGCAGGCGGAATTCTTGCAGTTTCAATTGGCTGGCGCGGCATCTGGATGCTGTCTGGCATACTTATTGTCTTTGTTGCAGGATTGGTGTGGATGGCCGCGCGCGTTGGCGCACCAAAGGCAAAACCGCGCGGCGCAAGCGTTGTTACACGGGCATCGCTTTTACAAGTCACGCGTCATAAGGGCTCGTTGCTGCTTGCGCTTATATTCGGCGCGTATGCAGGCCAATATCTCTCGATCACGGCGTTTATACCACTTATCCTGGTTGAAAATGGGGGCTGGAGCCTTGCTGCAGCAGGCACAGCGGGTGCTGGAATTATCGCGGTAAACATCATCGGAAATCTCTTTTCAGGGGTGGTGCTTGATGCAGGGTTCAGCCGCAAGGCCGCAATTATTGTCGCAACACTTGCCATGATGATCGGGGCGTTTTTGGTTATGAACGACGCATTTCCCATATGGGTGCGTATTGCGGGCGGGGTGTTGTTTTCAGGTGTTGGCGGCCTCATCCCAGGCGCTCTGTTCTCCGGCGTTGCCTATCACGCGCCATCGCCGGGACTTATTTCGACTGTGAACGGGTTGATGATGCAGGGTTCAAGTTTTGGCCAGGTTGCCTTGCCATTTATGGTGAGCGCGCTGGTGAGTGCGCTAGGGTTCTGGGAAAGCGCGCTGTTCATAACAATGCCTGCGGCGTGCGCGGTCATCTGGGCAGCGATAAGTTTAGGCAAACTTGAAACTAATACAGCATCCGGCCAGTGAGAATTTCAAGCTGGGGAATGAGATCTGGAAACTTGCTAATCACTGCATCAGCACCCAGTTCTCCAGCCGGTTTGTCGGTGTAGCCGAAGGTGACAGCAACCGATTTTACGTTGGCAGCTTTCGCGGCGTCGATATCGTTGGCGCTGTCGCCAATCATCACGGCGTTTTCGGGCGTGCCGCCAATGCGCTCTAAAGTTCCCAAGATATGACCTGGGTTGGGCTTGCGCACAAATAGTGTATCGCTGCCAACCACATCGTCGAAATAGTGCAAAACGGAAAGGGCTTCCAAGAGCTTTCGCGACAACCCTTCGAATTTGTTTGTGCATACAGCAAGCAGGCAACCTTCAGATTTAAGCTGCTCAAGGGTTTCGATGGCGCCGGGGAATGTATGCGAGGAATCCGCAATATGCGCCCCATAATATTGCAGAAACTCGCGCAGCATTTCATCAAGCTCTTGCGTGGTCGCTTCTTCACCTGTGGCCTTCATGGCTTCGCTCATCAAAGCGCGTGCGCCTTTGCCCACCATGTGGCGAATTTGATCGAGGGAGACCTCGTCCCGGCCACGACGTCGCAACAGCTCGTTTGCGGTGGCCGCAAGGTCTGGCGCGCTTTCAACAAGCGTACCGTCCAAGTCGAAAATAACGGAAAGAGGTGGTGTGTTCTTATTCATACGTGTTTGAGCCAGGCAGTCATCGTCATGGGATCGCGGTCTGATCAGTAAAATTATCAACTGAGACTTTACCAATCGTGAAGATTTAGGCAAATCGCTCGTTCGTGCATTGGCGCATATGTAGGTGACATGCTAATGAAGTAAAAAATGTGATGATAAATTGGAGGCTGGCGAAATGGATGCCATAAATAAGGCTGCGATGCTGAACGATGCGTCTTTGCTGAAAGACAAATGCTACATTAATGGCGAATGGGTTGGAGGCAGCGCGACGCTTGATGTTACCAACCCCGTAGATGGCTCGGTGATCTGCACGGTTCCGAAACTGGGAGCGGCTGAAACCAAACAGGCAATTGACGCGGCAGAAAGTGCCATGGCGGAATGGGCGGGAAAGACCGCTAAGGAACGCGCAAACATCATGCGTGCCTGGTACAATCTTATGATGGAGAACCAGGAAGACCTGGCCCAAATTATGACAGCTGAACAAGGCAAGCCGCTTGCGGAATCCCGCGGTGAAATCGCCTATGGCGCATCGTTTATCGAGTTTTTCGCTGAAGAAGCTAAGCGCATCTATGGGGAGACAATCCCAACGTTCAAACCAGATGCCCGTATTGTTGTTATTCGCCAGGCAGTAGGCGTGGTGGCGGCAATTACGCCATGGAATTTTCCAAATGCGATGATTACCCGCAAGGCAGGGCCAGCACTTGCTGCAGGGTGTACCATTGTCATTAAACCAGCGTCCGAAACACCGCTTTCAGCACTCGCTCTGTGTGAACTTGCAGTGCGTGCTGGCATTCCAGCGGGCGTGATTAATGTTGTGACGGGCAAGGCCAGCGAAATTGGTGGCGAACTGACCGCAAATCCGATCATTCGCATGCTGTCGTTCACGGGTTCAACCGAAATCGGCAAAGTGCTCATGGAGCAATGCGCGGCGACTGTGAAAAAAGTAGGCATGGAACTTGGCGGTAATGCACCGTTTATCGTTTTCGATGATGCAGATTTAGATGCAGCGGTTACTGGCGCCATGGCCTCGAAATATCGCAACAATGGGCAAACGTGCGTGTGTGCAAACCGCATTCTCGTGCAAGATGGTGTTTATGACGCGTTTGCCGAGAAGCTGGCAGCTGCTGTTGATGCGCTCAAGGTGGGCAATGGTGTTGAAGATGGCGTGACCACGGGCCCGCTCATCAACGCATCTGCGGTTGAAAAAGTGCAAGAACATATTGACGATGCCGTTGCCAAAGGGGCGACGATTGTTTCTGGCGGTAAATCCCTAGGAGGCAATTTCTTTGAGCCTACGTTGCTGCGCGATGTAACAACCGATATGGCCGTAACCCGCGAGGAAACGTTTGGTCCGGTCGCACCACTTTTCCGGTTCGAGACTGAAGAAGAAGCGATTGCGATGGCCAATGATACCGAGTTTGGCCTGGCATGCTATTTCTATACCCGTGATATTGGCCGCATTTGGCGCGTTGGTGAGGGGCTGGAATACGGTATTGTTGGCATCAACGAGGGTATTATTTCAACTGAAGTTGCTCCCTTTGGTGGAGTGAAAGAATCTGGCATTGGCCGCGAAGGTTCTGTGCACGGCATGGATGAGTATGTTGAGATCAAATATATGCTCATGGGCGGGCTGACGACTTAGGGTCAAACGATCATGTCGAATTTGGATGCACAAAAAAGGGTGGCCGCGCGTGCCGCCCTTAATCACGTTAAAGATGGTATGAAGCTTGGTTTGGGCACGGGTTCAACCGCAAAGCATTTTGTCGATGGGGTTGGGAAACTGGTAGCGGACGGCATGGATTTGGTGTGCGTACCAACATCGGAGGCCACAAAAGCGCAGGCGGAAAGCTTAAACATTCCGCTTTCTACTTTGGACGCGCTGAAGCATCTCGACCTTACCGTGGACGGCGCTGATGAACTGACCGACAGCTTAGAGCTTATAAAGGGTGGTGGCGGTGCTTTATTGCGTGAGAAAATAGTTGCCAATGCGTCTGATGAAATGATTGTCATCGCCGATAACACCAAGCACGTGGACAAGCTGGGAAAATATCCGCTTCCGGTGGAGATTGTTGTTTTTGGCGCGCAGGTAAGTGTTCAAAATTTGAGAAATGTGTGCAATGCGCATAGTCTGTCTGGTGAAATTGTACAGCGCATGGCCAGTGGTGCACCCTTCCTCACGGATGGGGGAAATTTTATTTTTGATTGTCATTTTGGCGCGATTCCAAACCCTCAAGCATTGGCAGAAGCGCTAAAAAGCATATGCGGAGTTGTTGAACATGGGCTTTTTATTGGGCTTTCTCAAACGGCCTATATCGCCACGGATGAAGGAACCTACGAAGTTCACGTTTAGGTGTTCCATTCGCTTGCCCGGAATCAGTTCCCACTTTACAAATATGACTATGAGAAAGTGGTTTTCATATTGTTCTGCTTTGATGTGCGCTCTGGCTCTCTTTGGCGCAGGAGCATATGCGCAGTCAGATGAAGTGGTAACCGAAAAGCTTCCGCCTCAGGAATGTTGGGTGGTTTACAGCGAGTGTGCTGCTGCAGCGTTTGGCGATGAGGGCTGGCGATCAGGCTGTTATGCCGACTTTACTGTTTGCCTGGCAAAACAAGATACTGGTCAATGCACGGCTCAAGATCTTCCTGCAACTTGCAAGCAATATCGGACTGAGTGTTTAGACTTTTCCGATGGCAATGAAGAAGCGAAAGCGCAATGCATAACTGATTTAGATGTCTGTAAATTTGCTCATGGGTGCTAAAAGTTTCATAAGGTGCGTCTCAAAATTGCCAAACTTTTCAAGCAATTGACCCAAACTGATATTTACAAAATGTATTGCGTAACTGGAGACGTTTCTAGTGTTTCTTAAATTTTTTGGGCTTGTGGCTCTGTTTGGCCTGGCGAGCAACATACATATTGCCAATGCGGCAGAACCTGCTTTTGTAGGAAAATGGGCACAAGGTCAGGATGCCTGTAAAGCTGGCGACAGCTACACAATCAATTCCAGGGGTTTCAAAGACGATCTCACGGGTGATGACCAGTGTTCATTCTCCGAGATCAAACCTCTCTCCAATGCTGCATGGTCTGTAATGGCGATGTGCGGAACGGGCGAGCAGATCGCTTTCAAGCTTGAACTTTCCGGGAACTCCCTAAGCATCTCAGGCGGGCATCAACCGCATAGATGGGTGCGGTGCGCACCGTAGTCTATTTGCGGGCGTGTTTTTGGTAGCTCATATAGCTGAACGGGATTGCGCACAGATATAGCCCCGCCAGCAATGACATCATTACCCAGGGATAAGACGCCAAAAGCGCTGCAAACACAGCCACCACAAGGAGTGTCGGCATCACCCATTCGCGGCTGATGCGCTGTCCAAGAGTTTTGCCAGAGTATGTGGGAACACGGCTGACCATCAAGAGGCCCACCATAACAATGTAGGGCAAGATCGCAGGCGATGCTTCCCGGCCATCAAAGAACCCCAGAAAACCAAGATACATAGGCGCCATCGCCAACATCGCACCGGCGGGCGCATTTACACCTGAAAAGAAACCGGCCTTCCATGCAGGCGCATCGGAATCATCAAGCGCCACGTTGAAACGGGCCAGTCGCAGTGCGCAGCAAATTGCCAGCATGAGAGCGCCAACCCAACCTAAGTTTTTGAGCTCAGTAAGCGACCAAAAATAGATCAATAAGGCTGGTGCTACGCCAAAGTTCACAAAATCTGCAAGACTATCGAGTTCTGCGCCGAACTTTGACGTTCCCTTTAACATGCGGGCCACACGGCCATCCAAGGCATCAAAGATTGCAGCAATCACAACAAGAGCCACGGCCAGCTCAAAGCGCCCGTCCGCGCCCATACGAATGGCTGAAACGCCGGCGCACAGAGCCAGCAGAGTGAGAGCGTTTGGCACCAAAATGCGCATCGGCACGCGCTTTATTCGCCGCCTTTCGGGGGACGTTTCAGGCGGGTCAAAGACAGTATCTTCTATACCATTTTCATCCTGCTGTTTTTTGGTGCTCACGAGCGACGTGCCTCTCGTTCTTTTTCAGTTGATGAGAGATTGGCCAGCACGGTTTCACCCGCAATTGCACGCTGCCCGATAGCGACGAGGGGTTTACCGCCTGGCGGCAGATATACATCAACCCGGCTGCCAAAACGGATGAGACCAAACCGCTCGCCCGGGCCCAATACATCACCTTCATCAACAAATTTTACAATGCGCCGGGCCACAAGGCCTGCGATTTGCACCACGCCGATTTTCTTATGCTTGGGTGTTGCGATTACCAGTGCCTGGCGCTCGTTGTGTTCGCTTGCTTTGTCGAGCTCTGCGTTCAAAAATTTGCCTGGAACATAGACAATGCGTTCGATTTTGCCGGGATGCGGGGTGCGGTTAACATGCACATCAAACACGTTCATGAAAACAGAGATGCGCGTGCGGGCATCCGGCCCCAAATCCAATTCCGCAGGCGGCGTTACATCCTCAATCGATGAAACACGCCCGTCGGCCGGTGAAATGACCAAACCTTCGCGAATAGGTGTTACGCGCTCTGGGTCGCGGAAAAAATAAGCACACCATAAGGTGAGCACAACGCCAATCCATCCGAACATATCGGGGAGAAATATAAAGCATAACAGGCTTACAACCGCGAAAATCGCGATAAAACGATAACCTTCCCGATGAATGGGGACGAGTACCGATTTAATGGAGTCCAACACTCTTTTGACTTCCTCTTGCTGTTTAACTCTGTGGCGATAAAAGCAAATCTTCTGCGCTCAACCCACGATCTGCATGGGCTTCGGCCAGCTTTTTCTGCGCTTCTTCGGCTTCAAGTTGACGATTCCACAAATCTGCATATACACCATCATGCTCTAGCAAAACACCATGTGTGCCGCGTTCTGCTATCTTACCATCTTCCAGAACGATAATTTCATCTGCATCTACAACAGTCGACAGCCGGTGGGCAATGACCAGCGTGGTGCGGTCGCGCGACACACCGGCCAGGGCCGATTGGATTTCTTGCTCGGTATAAGTATCAAGCGCAGAGGTTGCTTCATCAAGCACCAGCACTGGCGGCGCTTTCAACAATGTGCGGGCAATCGCAACGCGTTGTTTTTCGCCGCCTGAGAGCTTTAATCCGCGCTCTCCAACCATTGAATTATAGCCTTGGGGAAGGGTTTCAATGAAATCGTGGATCTGTGCAAGTTTTGCCGCTGCGATCACTTCTTCTGCAGTGGCACCTGGGCGACCATACTGGATATTATAGAGAATGGTGTCGTTGAACAGCACTGTATCCTGCGGCACCATGCCAATTGCCCTGCGCAATGAATGCTGAGTCACGTCAGAGATGTTTTGATCATCCATTGTGATCGCGCCGCTTGAGACTTCATAAAACCGGAACAACAGACGCGAAATCGTGGACTTACCGGCACCTGAGGGGCCGACGATAGCCACTTTCTTACCTGCGGGCACTTCGAAGCTAATTCCCTTGAGTATGGGGCGTTCCGCATCATAGGCAAAATGAACGTCTTCAAAGCGCACAGCCCCTTGGTCGACCTTAAGTGATTGCGCATTCGGTTTGTCTTCGATCTCTGGGGTCACATCAAGCAAGTTGAACATGGACTCAATATCAATCAGCCCCTGCTTGATATCCCGGTACACCGTGCCAAGGAAATTCAGTGGCAAATAAAGCTGGATGAGAAAAGTGTTCACCATAACAAAATCACCCACAGTCATCGTGCCGTTGGCCACACCATAACCAGCAAGCACCATGCAGATTATCATGCCAATGTGAAAGATAACTGCCTGCCCGGAGTTCAAGACTGCAAGAGACGTCCAGGTTTTGTTGGCAGCCGCTTCATAGCGCTCCATGGCCACATCGTAACGCTTGGATTCATGCTGTTCGTTGCCGAAATATTTAACAGTTTCAAAATTCAGCATTGAATCAACGGATTTGGTGTTGGCATCCGTATCCGCATCATTCATGGCGCGGCGAATGGCAATGCGCCATTCGGTTGCTGCATAGGTGAACCAAATATAAAGCGCAACGGTGACTGCGGTGACAAACGCAAACCAAAAACCAAAATTCCAATAAAGAATGCCGCACACAAACAATAATTCCAAAATGGTTGGAAACGTGTTGAACAGTGAATAGCGAAGAATGGTCTCGATACCTTTGGTTCCGCGGTCAATGATGCGGGTGAGACCGCCCGTGCGCCTTTCAAGGTGAAACCGCAACGAGAGATTGTGGAGATGCTTAAATGTGCGGTTAGCAACATGGCGCACGGCATATTGGCCAACTTTCGCAAACAAACCATCGCGGATTTGCGCTGTAACGACCATCATAATGCGGCCAATACCGTAGGCCAAAATCATCGCTATTGGGGCAACGATCAAAGCAGTTTCTGTGGGCGAGAGCGCATCGACCGCATCCCTGAAAGCAAAAGGTGTGACCACGGTGACCACCTTCGAAAGCACCAACGCAATCAGCGCCACCACCACTCGGACCTTTAGATCTGGTCTCTCTTGCGGCCATAAATACGGAAATAGACCGCGCAAGGTCTCATAATGCCCATCGGCTTCTGGAAATTTGCCGCCGCCAGGCTGTTCGGTGTTGCTCATCAATTGGCTTTCAATGCGAGAACGCACAAACCAAGTATTGGTCGTGCGTTTCTGAAATGGTGTATCCCGGCCCTTATAGCGTTAATTAATATGGTGGGACGAGATCAAAGGTTCAATTGTTTATATTGGAGTCTTCAGGGTCCGAAGCGCCTGTCATCGGTTCATTCAAAGTCGGATCGATAGAGCGCGGGGGAACCACCCCGGGAGTTGTAAAAATTTGGCCGGGATAAATCAATGACGGGTCGCGAATTTGTTCTTTGTTCGCTTGATAAATCACGGTGTAACGCAAACCTTTGCCATAGATCACACGGGAAATGCGCCACAAATTATTGCCCGGCTGGATAACGACTTGACCAGGTGAGGCCGACCCAGTTGCAGGTGTAACAACAGCAACATCTTCACCATCCTCAGACGTCGTCTCGTTTGCGACACCTTCAGTTTCAGAAGTGTTTGCGGCGGGCTCTGCGGTAGTGTTGCTGGCAAGTTGTGTTGTGTCGACGGTTTGTGTGTCTAATGTCGCAGTATCAGTTGTGGTGGCTCCACCATCGCCGTTACCAGCGGTTTTCTGGCCGCCGCCAGAGCTTTCCTGCCCGGCCACTTGCTGCGTGTCAGGTGTGGAATTAGATTGATCATCCGTTGCGCCTGAAGCTTCGGATGCACTTTCCGAACTATCGGTTGTCATCGTCTGCGATGTTTCTGTTGTTGCGGATTCTGATGTCGCGGTTGCCGCGACTTGCTGACCTGCGCCTGTGCTTTCTTGTCCGGCCACCTGCTGCGTGCCGGTGGTGGAGTCGGATTGATCCGTCGTCGCACTTGAGGTTTCGGCGGCGCTTTCAGAGTTGTCGGATGTCGTTGTCTGTGAAGTGTCAGTTGCTGCGGTTTCAGATGTTGTATTACCGCCATCGCCGTTGCCGGCAGTTTCGGTGGTGATGCTTTCGGATTTTTCTGTTTCAGTTGCAGTTGGCGCAGGCTTCTTGGGTTCAACATTCACGCCACGAGACTTCAACAAAGCGGCAACTTTTGCAGGCTCTTCGCGAAAGAAAGGCAGTTCAATTCTGCCAATTGGTTTGCCGTCCTTGCCAAGCTGGTCGATCCGCAAATTATGAGAACCTGGCTTAATCTGCCGTTGCGCGGTCGCCAGCCAGTTGCCTGTTTTGTCTGATTTGGCATCTGCAAGCGGAGCATTGTCGACATAAAGGCGCACCGTTTCACCGGCTGTTACGCGTCCAGAAAACATCAATGTTCCCGCATCATCATAATCGACCGCACCCAGGGAAAGAGCAATTTTCTTGCCAGGCTCAGCTTCGGGTTCTTGGGATTGTGATGCTTTAGCTGTCTCAGTTGGGCCTTCGGGGTCTTGGCCTTCTTTGTCTTCGGCTTGGGCAGACTGCGGAGCTTGCAGCACACGACTTGCGTTCGCATCGTCCGACAGGACGACCAGTGGTTTTTGGTCTCCCGATTCAGGTATCTCCACCAATGCAGCTTGCTTTGAAGCAATAGGAGCCTCGTCTTTGTTTTGCGATTGCAGCGTGATTTGGTGCGACCCTTTGTCAAGAGGTTCTTCAAGCACGATCACCCATTCACCGCGCTCATTGGCGGTCGTGGTGCCGGCGGCTTTGCCATTTTTATTTAGAGTGATTGTTGCGCCTGGTTTAGCGCGTCCGGCTGCGAGCGCATTGCCATCATCCTCAATGCGCACGATATCAAAAGAGGGTTCTGCAATCTTGGCGGCTTCTTCCTGCTTCTTTTGTTCTGCGAGTTTTGCGGCACGATCTGCCTCAGCCTGAGCGGCTGCTGCTTTTTCTTCTTCTTCTTTTTGGCGTGCTTCTTCCTCCGCGGCGTGGCGCTCTTCTTCAGCCTTTGCTTCGGCGGCAAGGCGTTCTTGTTCTCCCTTGCGTTTGGCCTCTGCTTCCGCTTCTGCCGCCAGGCGTTCTTCTTCAGCTTTTTTTGCGGCAGCCGCGTCTGCAGCCGCTTTTGCTTCGGCGGCCTTTTTCTCTGCTTCCTCAGCTGCTGCCTTTGCCTCTTCAGCCTTCTTTTTGGCTTCCGCCTCTTTTTCTGCAGCAGTTAGTGCCGGCTTTTCGGTTTGCGCGACAACCGGCTTATCAGGATCAGCTGGCTTTACGGCGGTTTGCATGTCGTCACCGCCCAACTTGATGCCAACAAACACCGCCAGAGCAACAAGAACGAGACCAAGAATAGCAATAAGAGGCTTTGGCATAACGAAATCACCGACCTTTGTTTTAGAGGGCAGCCTTAGACCTCTTCCCCGGAAGTCTTGAGCCAGCCCTATGAAGCGCCCGAAGCATGCGCTGATTTATACCAGTAAAAATATGATCTTAGCACGCTTGGCGCAAGTTTATAGATAACGCACGGCCCCATAAATGAGCGAAGCCTATGTAATCATTGTGCGAATTTGTGGACGAAGCACGCAGACATGCTTGACGCACCAAGCCACGCTCTATCTGATAGTGACATGACAGAGATTCGGAATATTTGCGTTTACTGCGGATCAGGCGCGGGAACCGACCCAATATACGCCAGTTCCGCGCGCATATTGGGCACAGCCATGGCACAAGCGGGCATTGGACTGGTCTATGGCGGCGGCAACGTTGGCCTGATGGGCGAAACCGCTCGCAGAGTGCTTGAATCTGGTGGTTATGTGACAGGAATCATCCCTGAGTTTCTTATGGACAAGGAACGTGCGCTTGAGGGTGTGCAAGACTTGATCGTGACGAAAAACATGCATGAGCGCAAAATGCTGATGTTTGAGCGCGCAGATGCTTTCGTCGCTTTGCCAGGCGGAATTGGCACGCTTGAGGAATTGGTGGAAATGACAACCTGGCGCCAGCTCGGCCGGCACACCAAACCTATTATTGTTGCCAATATTGGTGGGTTTTGGCAGCCGTTTATGGAGCTGCTCGAACATATGCGCGGCCAGGAATTTATCCGCCCAGGCCTTGAAGTGCACATTGATGTGGTGAACCGGGCTGAAGATATCGTGCCGACGATTGTTCAACGCGCGGCCAGCGGGTAGTCAAGCTACAGCAGACACAATGGCCGCTGGAATGCCTACCTTCCACGGGCCGGTAGGGCCCAGCTCATCTTCCACCTGTGCTGTAACCGCATTGCGGATGGCGGCGCGCTTTTCTTTGGGTTGGGCGCGCAGTAGAGCAGCACCCCGCACTGTGCCCTCCATGAAAAAGTCAACTGGTGTGCCAGCATCCTCGACCATCCAGTGGCTATTAACGGTGTCGAAATAAGGCGATGTAAAACCAGCTTCTGATAGCGCAGCAGTTGCAAACTCTTTGTCTGCAAAATCGTGAATCGCTGGTCCAGGGGGCAGCGCGATGGACGTGTCACCATGTGCACCAATAGCGCTAAACACGATGCGGAAGGCTGCTGATTGTTCCGGCCCGTGCCAAACGGAATAGGCGAACTTTCCGCCCGGCTTCAAAATCCGCTTCACTTCTTTTAGTGCCTTGGCGGCGTCTGGAATGTGCAGGATGCCGAACCCCATCGTCACCGCATCAAAGCTGTTATCATCATATGATGTGTCGGTCGCATCGCCAGCGATGAACTCAATTTCAGGATAGCTTGTGCGCGCCAAGTCAAGCATGGCGGGCGAAAAATCGAGCCCTGTGACCTGAGCGCCCGCATCATGCAGGCCTTTGGCAACGATGCCATGGCCGCAACACAGATCGAGCGCTTTGTAGCCGGTTCCCGCAGATACCGCTGCCACCATTGCCGGTACACACATAGCTGTTGCGCTGGCAAATCCGTTCGCGTAGGCGCTGGCGGTTTCTGTTTCAGACCAGCCGTTGCGTTCCATGTCTCCAAATGCAGTGAAGTCTGACATTGATGCATGCTCCCAGAGGGTGATCATCTCAAGAATGATGTCACTGCAACACTAGCATGCACGCTTACCATGGCAAATGACACAACGGATCGAATTAAGGCACGGCAGGCGCGCAGGGCGGGGCACCGTCGCGCAGAAGCTTGTAATTGATTGAATCGATAAGCGCTTGAAACGAGGCATCTACAATATTGGGCGACACGCCCACCGTGAACCATCTTTTGCCGGCTGCATCGCGGCTTTCTATGAGCACGCGGGTGGTCGCACCGGTGCCGCCGTTCAAAATGCGCACTTTATAGTCGACCAATTCCAGGTCTTTAATAAACCTGGAATAATGGCCAAGGTCCTTGCGCAAGGCTTCATCGAGCGCATTTATCGGGCCGTTACCTTCGCCAACCGACATAAAGGTATCGCCTTCAACCCGCACCTTGACGGTGGCCTCAGACATGGTGACCAGTTCGCCCACCGCATTGTGGCGGCGCTCAACAATCACACGGAACGAATCCACATCAAAGAATTTGGGCGCGTTACCCATGATGCGCCTGGCGAGCATCTCAAACGATGCATCCGCCCCATCATAAGCATACCCTTCTGCCTCACGCTCTTTCACCTCGCGCAACAGCGCATCAAGGCGCGTGTCAGATTTGTCCACCTCAAGCCCGATGCGGTTAAGCTCCGCCAACAGGTTAGACTTACCCGCCTGATCAGACACCAGAACCTTGCGCATATTGCCCACGGTTTCCGGGTGCACATGTTCATAGGTTTCAGGCTCTTTCAAAATGGCAGAGGCATGAATGCCTGCCTTGGTGGCAAACGCGCTCTCGCCCACATAGGGCGCCTGGCGGTCTGGCGCGCGGTTGAGAAGTTCATCGAAATTGCGCGACACATGGGTGAGCGATTTTAAACCTTTTTCGGTGATGCCAGTTTCCAGCTTATCGGCAAATTCCGGCTTCAGCATCAAAGTTGGGATGAGGGTAACAAGGTTGGCATTGCCACAGCGTTCGCCAAGACCGTTCAGCGTGCCCTGTACCTGGCGCACGCCAGCAGCGATGGCGGCGAGTGAATTGGCAACCGCATTGCCCGTGTCATCATGGGCGTGAATGCCCAAATGGCTGCCGGGCACGATTTGCGAGACGGTTTTGACGATCTCGGTGATTTCACCGGGCAGGGTGCCGCCATTGGTGTCGCACAAAATGATCCAGCGCGCGCCTGCGTCGTAAGCAGTCTTCGCGCAGGCCAGCGCATATTCCGGGTTGGCTTTGTAGCCATCGAAAAAATGCTCGCAATCTACCATAGCTTCTTTGCCACGCGCGATTGCAGCCCCAACTGAGGCGCTGATGCCTTCTAAATTTTCCTCGTTGCTGCACCCAAGGGCCACGCGCACGTGGTAGTCCCAAGACTTCGCTACATAACAGACCGCATCTGATTGGGCGTTCAGAATGTCTTGCAGGCCGGGGTCATTCTCTACCGAACGGCCGGCGCGTTTGGTCATGCCAAAGGCGGTAAAGGTCGCATTCTCGGTGCGCGGTTTGGAGAAAAACTCTGTATCTGTGGGGTTGGCGCCAGGATATCCGCCTTCCACATAATCCACCCCCAGCTCATCAAGCATGCGGGCAATCAACACCTTGTCTTCCAGCGAGAAATCAAAACCCGGCGTCTGCTGGCCATCGCGCAGGGTCGTGTCGAAGAGGTAAAGCCGTTCACGGGTCATGATGAAAACTCACAATAATATCTTTGGAAGGATGCCGTCTTAGCACCCTTCCCCTTGAGGGGGAGGGGTCGGGGGTGGGGTGATAAAATCACGCGGGTTCTCCCTTCTGAAGCCCAGAAAGAACGTTTTGCAAAACGCCTTCAGGATTGTTTGCAACGTCCAAATTTGTAAATCTAAGAAGAGAAAAACCTTCTTGCTCAAGAAAAATGGTCCGCTGTTTGTCTTTTTTTGGTTCATTTCCTAAAAAATGTGTATCGCCATCAATTTCAACAACGAGATTTTTGGCAAAGCAAACAAAGTCAACAATGTATGGGCCTATTGGCGCCTGTCGGCGGAACTTATAGCCACGCGATTTTAGCGCTTTCAATTGCAGCCAAATCTTGCGCTCCGGTGGAGTCATATTTTTCCGCAACGATTTTGCGCGCTCCCGTGTGACTTTCGAAATGTTGGTATTTGGCATGGCGAGCGTCCTACCCCACCCGGTCCAGTGCTGTTGCACTGGCCCACCCTCCCCACGAGGGGGAGGGTTGTTCGTGGCGGCGTTTGCGGGTCACCGTTTCACCTCCCAGGTTGTGCCTTCTGGTCCATCGTTCAAAACAATATTCATCGCGTTCAACTCATCGCGGATGCGATCGCTCTCTGCCCAGTCTTTGGCATCGCGTGCAGCCTTACGAGCCACGATAAGCGCATCAATTTTCTGGGCATCAACATCGCCCGCACGCGGATCTGTCAGATCACCAGCAAACCCGAGCGCAAGCAGGTTCCCGCCAAGCGTTGCGCCATCTTGTTGATGTAGCACCGCAATGGCTTTTGGCGTGTTGAGGTCGTCGCGTAGTGCATCGAGCACGTCATCGCTCAGGTGCGCGCCGCCGGACAGATCAGCCTTTGCATACCATGACCGCAGCACATCCCAGCTTTCTGCGCATCCCGCATCGGTCCAATCGATTGGCTGGCGGTAGTGGGTGCGCAGCATGTTGAAGCGTAACACTTCACCCGGCCACTTCTGCAGCAACTCATGAATGGTGCGGAAATTGCCTTCCGACTTCGACATTTTCGCACCTTCCACTTGCAGGAAGCCGTTGTGCATCCAAACATTTGCCATCACGTCGGTGTGGTGGGCGCAGCGCGATTGCGCCACCTCGTTCTCGTGGTGCGGGAAGGTGAGGTCGATGCCGCCGCCATGAATATCGAACACATCGCCCAGATGAGCCTTCGACATTGCCGAGCACTCTATGTGCCATCCGGGCCGGCCAATACCGTCTATGCCGCACGGCGCAGGCCATCCGGGCACATCGCCAGTAGAAGGCTTCCACAAAACGAAATCCATCGGGCTCTTTTTGTAAGGCGCCACTTCCACCCGGGCACCGGCAACCATCTCATCCAGGGCACGGCCTGAAAGCTTGCCATAGTCATCCATTGAGGCGACCTCGAACAACACATGGCCTTCTGCCACATAGGCGTTGCCTTGATCGACCAGGACCTCGATCATGTCTTTCATCTGCTCAATATATTCAGTTGCCTTGGGTTCGTGGGTTGGCGGCAAGACGCCGAGATGAGAAATATCGTCGTGGAACTGCGCAGTGGTTTCTGCTGTAACCTTTGCGATTGCCTCGTTGAGCGGTAACTCGGGGTAGTCCAGCGCTGCGCGGGTATTAATCTTGTCTTCTACATCGGTGATGTTACGCACATAGGTGACTTGGTTTTCGCCATAAACATGGCGCAGCAGGCGGAACAACACATCGAACACGATAATGGGTCGCGCATTGCCGATATGGGCAAAGTCATACACCGTAGGACCACACACATACATGCGCACATTTTTGGCGTCGATGGGCGTGAACACCTCGCGGGTGCGGGTGAGGGTGTTATGAAATTTGAGCTCTCGCACGTCTATTTCCTTTGCCGTGCTGGCCCTAAGCGTTCGATTGGATTTTTAGAAATGCACAAACGGCGGGCCAGCGATGTCGCTAACCAATAATGCAGCAGATAATGATGCAGCTTTTGTTAATTGCCGTTGTCATGGCCGCTTAATAAGCGCGGGTGGGCGAAAAGGTCAAGGGGTATGTCGCAATCTCGCCTAAGAGGGTGGCGAAAATCTTAACGACATACACGACAATCCACCATCAAGTTTCGCCGCCTCGGTGTTGGGCAAGAGGCGCACGATGTAGCCCGCATTGGCAACCTTTTCAGCGGTTTTCGGGAAACCTTCCGCCATAAACACCACATCGTTTACGCGAATGGCGTTGGCCACGGGCTCTTCGCCAGCAGCCACTTCGATGATGCGGTAGCCTTCAAAACAGCCGCTTTCAGCAAGCCTTTTGGTGGCAAGAATGGTCTCGCCGTCAAGCAAACCGCAATCTGTTTTGAAATGGAGAACCCCTTTTGGCGTTTGCAACATGCGCGCTTTGTGGCCCCAGGCTTTAACGAATTGGCTGACCTGGCGGAAACCTTCTTCGTTGGTGCGCTCAGAAAGACCAACCAGAACTTCGCGTTCGGTCACCAAGATATCGCCGCCTTCAATAAAGCCAGGTGCAATGATGGTGCCTATTACGTCGTAGTTGGTTTCCAGAGCCGAAGCGATGTCGACCGTTTCGCCCAGCCTGGAAGGTGCGCCCGGTCGCATGATGATCGCGCCTTCGGGCAGGCACAAAGCTGTAT